>PWKZ01000189.1 GCA_003559575.1 Bradymonadales bacterium
ACCTTCACCAAATCGATGCTCGACGTAGGCGCTGCGTTTGCCTCCGCTCGATTTGGTTTGTTTCCTTGCACCTGCACCCGCCTCACTCCCCTCGGTCCACGGACGCGGTGGAGGATTGAGGCACCAGAAGCTGGCGCTTATGGGTTGTGGCAGGAGCACATCATCACTTGAATTCGGGCCGGCATCGGCCCCCGGGCCACCGGCTCTTGCGCCGGATGGGCGCTATTGATGGCCTGTGCCGCTTCTCTTACTCTCTCGTAGGGGATTGTCTCGTGGTCTATCTTGAGATCGGGGCTGTCGGCGGTGATGCCGAGCGCCTGGGCGTGGGCGTTGACATTGCGAATCCTCTCGCTCGGGTGAGGGTGGGAGGCAAGCACGTTCGAGAGCCCTCCCTCCTTGCCGTAGAGAGGCTCAATGTGACGGAAGAAGTTGTTCATCTCAAGAGAGTTCCAGCCGGTCTCATAGCTGTAGCGCACGCCGTATTGATCCGCCTCGCGCTCGGCGTCTTTGCTGCTCACCAGGTTGTCCACCGTGAGGATGAAACCGGCCGCGGCCTCCGCCAAGGATGAGCTATCACCGAAGATGAGCGAGCCCAGCCCCTGGACTATCATGTACTGTTCGAGCCGTTTGACTCCGTGGTACTTGGTCACATGGGCCACCTCGTGGCCCAGAATGGCGGCCAGCTCAGCTTTGTTGGTCATCACTTCGAGCAGCCCGGTGGTGACATAGATGAATCCGCCGGGTAACGCGAAGGCGTTGATCTCGTCGTCGGCGAGAATGGTGAAGTTCCACTCGGGGATTTGGCGACGCTCGGCGCCTCTGTCGGGGTTGCCGACTGTCGCCACGTGCCGGCCGAGTCCATCGACGTAGTCGGTCAGTGAGAGCCCGCTCGATTCATCGAGAATCACGTCGTCGCACTCGTGGCAGATCTCGTACATCTCGCTCGTCAGTTGGAGGTGCGCTTCGCGGCCGAACTCGACCTCCCTCTCGGTCGAAATGATCCCGAGCGGGCCGTCGCCGCAGCCGGTTGAAACAATAAGAATCACAAGCGCCCCCAAGAAGCGGAGCCGGGCGGGTCGCGAACCGAGTTGTCGTCTCTTCAATGGTCTTCTCCTTTGCTCGACCCGTGCTCAAGCGGCGGGTATGGGGCCCATAATCGTCGGCCCATCCTGGGATTCGCGCGCGGATTCACGCACATCTGCGGCGTCACCTGCACCGAATTAGTGCTCGACGTAGCTCTGCTACGCCTCCGCCTAATTCGTCTTGTTTCCTTGCACATGCACGCGACTCCACACGCTCGGTCCTCAGAACGAACCGACGATTATGGGTAGACGCGGCGCCGTTTGCTCCGCGGATTTACGTCCTGATGCGGCCCATGATGTTGTCGAACAACGCGTTCGGCAGCGCCCCGATGGCACGAATCATGATTGAAATCTGCCATGGAAAGACGTACTCGCGACGCCGCCCCCGGATGGCTCTCAATATGTGCTGCGCCGCCGCTTCGGGCTCGATCAGGAACGGCATCTTGAAACGGTTCTTGTCGGTCATGGAGGTGCGCACGAACCCCGGGTGGACGGTGGTCACCATGATGCCGCGCGCGCGGCAAGGAGCGCGGAGGCTCTCCAGAAAACGGCTCAGCGCGGCTTTGCTGGCCGAATAAGTGCCGGTGCCGGGGAGCCCGCGCACCCCGGCCGGGCTGGCGACGCCCACGATGTGACCGCTCCCTTGGGCCAGAAGGGTGGGGAGCGCCGCGACGATGGTGCGGATGGCGCCGTTGACGTTCACGTCGATGAGCGCCACGAGGTTCTCGACTCGGGCGTGCATCTTGTCGAGCTTGGTGGCGTCGCCGAGTCCGGCATTGGCAATCCCCAGATCGACGCCGCCCCATTCCGCCACCATCTTCGCGACGGCCTCATCGAGCGCCTGCTGGTCGGTCACGTCGCCTGGATGGGCGAGCGCCTGCCCCCCGCTCTCTTCCACTTGCCTCTGGACATCGCGAAGTTGCTCCTCGCGTCGCGCAAACAGCATCACGCGCGCCCCCTCTTGGCCAAGCGCCAGCGCAAGCGCCGCGCCGATGCCGGTGGATGCGCCGGTCAGGAGTACGCGCTTGCCGTCAAAGTCCCCCATAATACCTTCCTCCGCTAGCCTGGAAGCTCTTTGAATTCGGTCCCGTCATGATGCCAGATTCGTCTCTTGTCGCCCACCACCGTGCGCAGGTTGACCGGCCGGCGCCAGATGCGAACCAGATTTGCGAGTGTCGCCTGGCCGTAGTCGGGCTGTAAATCGACCCCGGCGTGCGTGTGTTTGAGCATTAGCTCGCCGCGGTTCTTGTGGTTGGCGTCTTCGACATAGATCTCGGGTTGTCCGAAGTTGGTCAGATCGCGCAGGATCTGGGCCTTGATCGCTTCGAATTGGCGCGAAAAGATCTCCCAGCGGGAGGTCTTGGGATTGTAGCCGAAGGTGTACATCATCTGACGGGCGGCGAACTCAGGGGTCAGGAATTCGTCAATGAAGGTGATGTCATTGTAGATCCGCCTGACCTCGAAGATCTTGCCGAGCCCGAGATCGAGCTGCCTGTTCCAGCTCTCTCGGGCTACGATGTCATCGCAGTCTTCATACTCCCTGCCGAACGCGCCGCGGTTCCAACGATCCTCGATATCGCGGAACAGATCGAGCCCCAGCTTGTATGGGTTCAATTTCTGAGGGCTGGTCTGCATCGTCATCGAGTGGTTGTCGGCAAAGTCGACTATCTCCGCCGCGCTCAACACCCTGCCGGTGAGCAACCGGCTGTGCCAGAAGCTCGCCCAACCTTCGTTCATGATCTTGGTCTGCCCCTGCGGCGCGAAGTAGTAGGCCTCCTCGCGGACCATCTCGAGGAGGTTGCGCTCGTAGGGTTCGAGAGGCGCGTGTTCGACCAAGAACCCCATCACGTCCTTCACCGGCTGCGCGGGGAGTTTTTGCTTTGCGTGCTCACGCTCGGCTTCGCGGCGCTTGCGCTCGGCTTCCAGCACCTGGGGCGGGTTGACGTATTCCTCCATGTAGGGCTTGGCCTCGATCCGGCTCACTTGCACCGGCTCTTCATCGGCGTCGCTCTCTATGCGCTCGCGACGAATGAAAGGGGAGTGCACGTCGATTAGGTTGTCGATGGAGAGACAGACGTCGAGAAAGCGCTCGACGTTCTCGAGTCCACGACGCTCGATGCTCCTCCGGATCCGCGCGCCGTGATTCGCCATCTCGTCGATCATTTTGCGGTTGGTGGCCGCAAACCATTGGTTGTTCTTGAAAAAGTCGCAGTGGGCGAACACATGCGCGATGACCATCTTCTGGTCGACCAGGCTGTTTCCTTCAAGGAGGTAGGCGTAGCACGGGTCGTTGTTGATGACCATTTCGTAGATTTTGTGCAGGCCGTAGGTGTAGCTCTTCGAGAGCCGCTCGTATTGCATTCCGAACCGCCAGTGTGGATAGCGTGTCGGAAAACCTTGGTAGGCGGCGATCTCGTTCATCGTGTCGTAGGGGACCATCTCGAAGATGGTCGTGTAGAAGTCGAGCCCCACCTCTTTTGCGTGGCGCTCGATCTCTTCGACGATGCGATACATGTAGCGCGGCAATCCCAACATGGTCACTTACCCTTGCCGAGAAAATCTTTGATCGAGCCGATGATCGCGTCCCGGTTGCGAATCTCGGAGAGGATCAGGGTCTCGTGGTCGTCGAAATGACCGCGCAGGTCTTTTAGGAACCGGCCACTGCCATAGGGGCTGTAGACCTGCCCATAGCAGAAGACGTTGGCGCGTGGCAGCAGCTCATCTTCAAGGAGCTTCAGGCATTTGCGCGTGTCGTCGGGGGACCAGTTGTCGCCGTCCGAGAAGTGGAACGGGTAGATGTTCCACTCGTCGGCCGGATAGTCCTTGGTGAGGATCTGGAGACACAGCCGATAGGCGGATGAGATGAGTGTCCCCCCGCTCTCCTTGGTGCGGAAAAACGTCTCGCGGTCGACCTCGCGGGCGTCGGCGTCGTGGATTATATAGCGGCTCTCGATGCCCTTGTACTGGGAGCGCAGCCAGGCGTCGATCCAGAACGATTCAATCCGGACTATCTCTTTCTGCTCCTCCCCCATCGAACCGGAGACGTCCATCATATAGACAATCACCGCGTTGGATTGCGGCTGCACGTCCTCCTTCCACGAGCGGTAGCGCAGATCCTCTTTGAACGGGATTACCATCGGCCGCTGTGGGTCGTAGACCCCGGAGGCTATTTGCCGCTTGAGCGCCTCGCGGTAGGTTCGCCTGAAATGCCTGAGGGACTCGGGCCCGATCCGCGCGATCCCGGTGTACTTGTCGCTTGCGGCACGGATTCGCCGCTGTCCTTTAGGAAGTATTTTGGGGAGTTCCAGCTCCTCGCCGAGAATTTGGGCGAGCTCTTCCAGCTCCACCTCGACGTCAAGCTCATGCTCGCTCGGATCCTTGCCGGCCTTACCTCCCCCTGGCCCGTCGCCCTCTTCGCCGGGGCTGAGCGGTTGGCCTTCCTCGCCCTCTCCCTGTCCGACCCCACCTTGCTCTCGTTGTCCAAAGCGGAAGTTCGGGATGTCGATTTGCGGCATCGGTATGCGGACCTGCTTCTTGCCCTGCTGGCCTATCATCTCGCCACGGCTGATGTATTTTTTTAAGTTCTTGCGCACCGTGCCGCGCACGATCTCCCTGAAGCGCCCCTGATCTCGACGAATCTTCTCGGCCATCTCAGCTGTCCTTCGTGTCGCCGCGGGCGAAGATGCTGGCCACATAGTTGAGAACATCGGTGGCCGATTCCTCATTGTAGCCATAATGCTTGATGAGCCGGTTCTTGACGATGTCGATCCGCTCCTGGGTCTCGCGGTCCATCACGTTGGACACCAGCGTGGACAGTTTGATGGTGTCTTTTTGGTCCTCGAAAAGCTTTAGTTCAAGAGCCTTTTGGAGGCGTTCATTCGTGTTCCACTCGAACTGTTTTCCGTCGATCGCGAGCGCCCCGATGTAGTTCATGATCTCGCGCCGGAAGTCGTCCTTGCGGCTCTCGGGGATATCGATCTTCTCTTCGATCGATCGCATCAGGCGCTCGTCGGGCTCTTCGTACTGGCCCGTGTATTTATGGCGGACCTTCTCCCGTTGGGTGTAGGCCTTGACGTTATCGATGTAGTTGGCGCACAGGTTGGCGACGGCCTTCTCATCGGCGCTGATGGCGCGCTGGACCTCGTTCTTGACGATATCTTCATACTCCTGTTTGACCACCCCGATGAGCTCTTGGTAGCGGGTGCGGACCTCCTCGCTGCTGATGAGCGAGTGGGTTTTGAGCCCGCTCTCGAGGGCGTTCAAGATTATGAATGGGTTGATACTGGTGGTGCCGCGCTCGCCCACCAGGGTGTTTGAGATCTTGTCCTGGATATAGCGCGGTGAGATCCCCTCCATCCCCTCCCGCTTGGCCTCCTGGCGTAGCTCCTTGATGTTGTCCTGAGTGTAGCCGGTGAGTGAGCGCCCGTCGTACAGCTTGAGCTTTTGGAGGATGGTGAGGTTGTGCTTGCGTGGCTCCTCGAGTCGTGTCAGCACAGCCCACATGGAGGCCATCTCGAGGGTGTGCGGCGCGATATGCACACCGCGAATGCGCTCGGGGCCGAAGTCCTTTTTGTAAATCCCGATCTCCTGTGACATCTTGGTGATGTAAGGGATGTCGATCTTGATGGTTCGGTCGCGAAGCGCCTCCATGAACTCGTTGTTGAGCAACCTGCGGTACTCCGCTTCGTTGGTGTGCCCGATTATCACCTCGTCGATATCGGTCTGGGCGAACTTTTTGGGTTTGATGCGGTGTTCCTGAGTCGCCCCCAGCAGGTCGTAGAGGAACGCCACGTCGAGTTTTAGGATCTCGACGAACTCGATGATCCCGCGGTTGGCGACGCAGAACTCGCCGTCGAAGTTGAACGCCCGCGGATCGGAGTCGCTGCCGTACTCGGCGATCTTGCGGTAGTTGATGTCGCCCGTAAGCTCGGTGGAGTCCTGGTTCTTCTCGTCCTTCGGCTGAAAAGTGCCGATCCCGACACGGTCTTGCTCGGAGAACAAGAGGCGCCGGACCTCGATGTGGCTCATCACCTTGGTCCAGTCGCCATCATATTCCTCGAGCAATTGCCGATAGCGGAAACGGCAGGCCGGACACAGCTCGCGGTCGAGGTGAATCGGGCGGTCGAGTTTGTCTAGCACCCCCAGGTCATTGAGCGCCGCGCGCCGCCACTCGAGCGGTAGTAGATGGAGCGGCTCCTCATTGATGGGGCAGGGATATAGTTCCTTCTTGCCGTTCTCTTCCATGTGCCAGCCGAAGGTGTAGAGCGCTCCCTCAGCGGTGTGGGTGTAGTCTTCCAGGCCACGCTTCATCAGCCGCGCCACGGTGGACTTGGCGCTGCCGACCGGCCCGTGAAGCAACAGCACACGGCGGTCGGTGCCGTAGCCCAAGGCCGCCGACTGCAGTACGTTGACGAGCTTCATGAGCGGGATATCGAGCCCAAAGATGGCGTCCCGCCCACCGTAATGCTCATCGGCGAAGAAATTGTAGCGAACCACCCGTTTCTTGTTGTCGGAATATTCCTCGGTCCCGTGACTCAGGATCATGTCGTAAAGCCGCTGGAAAGCAGTCCGCAGAACTTCGGGGCGCGCCTGGACCGTCGCGAGATAGTCGTCGAGGGTGCCGGTCCAGTGAAGATCCCGATAATGCTCGGGGTTTTGGCGTTGCCCGATGAGTCGAACGAGAGACTCGAATCCGTTTTTGCGTGGGTCGCTCGCGCTGGGGGTACGTTCGCTCATTTTGCCTCCCTCATTGTCAAGACGTCTCACCACGAAACAGCGATGAGCAAGACGAGTCTACCCGCCCAAGCGTTCCCACGCAACGGCCGCCCCCCCAATCCCCCATCCGCGCCGGCATTCGGCTGCCGATTCAGGCACATCTGCGGCGTCAGCTTCACCGATTTGGTGCTCGAGATAGCTCTGCTATCCCT
>PWKZ01000035.1 GCA_003559575.1 Bradymonadales bacterium
CGCCACGGCAACAACCCGCGCCCCATCGGCTACGAGCGGCCCCATGTCGTGGTCCTCGTCCCGGCAGAGCGCGATCTGGCCCAGGCCCTCGACGCTCGCGGTCAGGCGCGGCTCGCCCACGGACTTGGCACTGTCTATGACGACCTACGCGTCATCGAGGCGACGTGGCGGCTGTTGGAGGCAAATCCTCACATTGAGCTGCCGCGTGACAGCCGCCGCCTGGTGGAAGGGGCCGTACACTCGGCCGAGCTTCGCCGTGTGGCTCGTGAGGGCGGCCCCCATTTCCAGAAACACGAGCAGGTCGTGATGGGGAAGCTTTCCGCGCAAACGCTTCAGGCCGCACTCAACCTGCTGACATGGGCCAAACCGTTCCCACCCCTCGAAGACACGCCGCTGTTCCCCGCGCGTGGGCGCGATGGACAGGCGATGAAGGACATCAAGACGCGGCTGGGCGAGCAGGATCGCCATGTGAGCCTTCCCGAGAGGCCGCGCGGGCCGTTCGGGGCGGACATCGATGCGGTGACGGTTCCCGGCTGGATGGCGCACGAGATCCCGGAGGACGCGACGGTCGATGTTCGCCCCGGTCAAGAGGATGGGCGCGCGGGGTTGTACTTGACTCTCGGACCAACGATGTTCTTCTATGATCGCTGGGGGCTAAAACGTGTGTGACAAGGAGGGCAGAATGCACGCTGAAGTGCGTTTCGACTTGCTACATGAGCCGCTTCTGCGGGTGCGCACTGCCCGCGAGGCGCCGGTCGAGTACTACACGCTGCCGGGGGCGCTAGCGGCGCTGTGTAGCCGAACGGTGACGGACTTTCCGGGGCTGAGTGTGCACCAGCGCCACCCCTGGTACGCCTTCCTCGTGCAGCTTGGCGCCATGGCGCTCCATCGGGCCGGGGAGGAGAAGCCGCCAACGGACGAAGCCGCCTGGCGTGCGCTGCTGTTGGGGCTCACCGAGGGGTGCGCCGAGGCTTTTGCGCTGGTCGTCGAGGACTTGAGCCAGCCGGCGTTCTTCCAGCCGCCGGTCCCGGAGGGGCACCTCAAGGGGTTCAAGCGCATCGCGGAGACCCCAGATCTCCTCGACCTGCTGCCCACGGCGAAGAACCACGACGTGAAGCTCATGCGCGTGCGGCATGCGCTGCCCGAACACTGGGTGTATGCGCTCGTGAGCTTGCAGACCATGGATGGGTACAGCGGCAAAGGGAATAACGGAATCGCACGCATGAACGGTGGCTACGCGAATCGTCCGTGCGTGACGTTCGTACCGGATCTCACTTGGAGCGGTCGTTTTCGTCGCGACCTGCGGATCCTCGCGCGAGTACGGCAGGCTCCGCCGGCAGCCTTAGACGCGGAGACCGCCGACGCCGATGTCGTCGCCAGAGTCCTGCGCGAGTACCCTAGAGAGGGCGGCGCTGCTCTCCTCTGGCTCCTGCCGTGGGACGGCGCAACCCAGCTTTCGCTTGAGCAGTGCGATCCCTACTTCATCGAGATCTGCCGTCGCGTGCGGATCACGTCTGATGCCGAGGTTGTTGTCGCCCATCTGGCGACCTCGTCAGCGACACGCATCGCAGGCAACGAGCAAAACGGCGTCACCGGGGATCCGTGGACTCCCGTCTCAACGGGCGAGAAAGCCAAGGCGCTAACCGTAATGGCCGATGGGTTCTCCTATCGCCAGACGCAGAAGCTTCTGAGTCCCTCGGATTGGGAGCCTGCCATGACCCAGCGGATTGTCGAAGATGACAGGGGAGACCTCGTCTTGAGCGCGACGGCGCTGGTTCGCGGTCAAGGGCAAACCGATGGGTTCCACACCCGCCTGATTCCCATCTCCGGCGCGGCGCGAACCCTGTTCATGTCTCGCTCTGGGCGCGCGCGTATCGCGGAGAGCGCGAAGAAGCTCGTCGCAGAAGTGGACGCCATTGTGAACAAGGTTCTTAAGCCGGCTCTGTGCACACTCACTCAGGCCGCGCCTGATCGCATCGACTTTCGGGATGCGCGGCCGGCGCGCTTCATCGAACGCTTCGAGAAGGCGGTCGATGAACGGTTCTTTGAGGTGCTCTGGCGAACCGTCGCCAGCGACTCGGGATCCGCCGAACGCGAGTGGCGGAGTGAACTCCGCGTCTTGGCCAGCGCGGAGTTCAGGCGCGCGTGTGGTGAAGTCCCGCTCTCATCGGCCCGCGCCTATCGGACTATCGCGGCTGCCGAACGGGTTTTCGGCGGCGCGTTGCGCAAGCTGTGGCCAGATTTGTTCCAGCCTGAGTCGGCCGTTCCTGACCACGACACCGCAAGAGAGGAGCACCATGACGGACCAAGCATTTGAAACTCCTGTGGCTCATGCCACTGCCCCGCCAGGGGGCTTCGAACCCGCCCCCCGCACCTCTCACCTCGACGCGGTGGTGAGTCGGATCGCGCGGGCGTTCGCCGGAGAGCTGTCCACGGGCGATCTTGCCGAACTCCGCCGGCTACCCCCCGGCGACCCCTCTGCCGTGGCCTTCTGGAAGGTCGCAAGCGCCTGCCTGCGCCCGGCCGGGTACTTGCTGGCAAGCGGTGAGTCGCTCGCGCGCGACGAGCGCGCCTGGGGTGCCTTACTGGCGAGTTTCGCCCACCTCCCACCCCACCACCCGGGAACTCCGCTCGGCGTCGCGCTGGCGCGGGCGGAGATGTCCGAGCTGCGCTTCGTGCGGCTGCTCCGCGCCCGCGAAGAGGCGCTGCTCTACGCCGTGCGTAACACAGCACGCTTTCTTGCTGCCAAGGCGATAGGTACAAACTGGACGGACTTGGCACGACTCGTCTTGAGCGATAGCGCCGTTCATGCAGAAGAAGTCCGCCGCAACATCGCCCGTCACTACTTCGGCACGCTCGGGCGTACCGAATAGGAGGAACCCATGAACACCCGTTTCATTCAGATCCACGCTCTGACTTCGTATCCGGCCGCGCTGCTCAACCGCGACGACGCCGGGTTTGCCAAGCGCCTGCCGTTTGGCGGGGTCACCCGCACACGTATCTCGTCCCAGTGTCTGAAGCGGCACTGGCGCTCGTTTTCCAGCGAAGAGGGGCTGCACTCGCTTGACGTCGAGATGTCCGTCCGCTCGCGCCTCACCTTTGATCGCTTCATCCTTCGGCCGCTTCTGGCCGACGGGATTCGCGAGGAAATGGCGAAGGCGGTCACCGCCGCGCTCATGAGCGCGTTCCTCGGTGAGAGCCCCAAGGCTAAGAAGGCCAAGGAGAGCGAAGAAGCTCCTTCGATGCAGACCAGCCAGATTACGGTGCTTGGCCGGCCGGAGTTGGCGTTTCTGCTCCGCGAGGCGCGCGCGCTGTGCGCGGAAGTGGAGGATCCGAAGAAGGCCGCTGGTGTAGTGAAGGAGCGCTACAAGAAGGAGACGAAGAAGAACCTGCAGGCACTGCGGGCCGGCGCCGGCCTCGACGCGGCGATGTTCGGTCGGATGGTGACGAGCGACCTGCTCGCGCGCACCGACGCGGCGATTCACGTCGCCCACGCGTTCACCGTGCACGCCGAGGAGTCGGAGAGCGACTACTTCTCCGCCATCGACGACCTGCAACAGGGTGAGGACGGTGAGCTGGGCAGCGGCCACATCAACTCCCAGGAGTTGACGAGCGGTCTGTACTACTCCTACGTCGTGGTGGATCTGCCGCTACTCATCGCCAACCTGAGCGGCGCGGCGGCGGCTGAGGCGACCGACGCGGATCGCGAGTTGGCAGGGCAGGTGGCGAGCCGCCTGCTGCGCATCATGGCGACGGTGAGTCCGGGCGCGAAGCTCGGCTCCACCGCGCCGTACGCCCGTGCTCACCTCGTAATGGTGGAGACGGGCCGTGCTCAGCCGCGCAGCCTTGCCAACGCCTTCTTGAAGCCGGTGGCGTCGCGTCCGGACCTCGTGAAGAACGCATACGAGGCGTTGAGTCGGCACCTCAACGAGCTCGACGAGATGTACGGCCAGAGCGAGCAACGGCGACTGGCGGGGATTGGGCCGGTCGATGTGATCGCGGCGGCCAAACGGGTCGCCCCAGGTGAAGACGGCGCGCTCGCCGCGCTGGCGTCGTGGACGAAGGCTCAGGCGTTGGAGGGGTGATGGCTGTTGAGCGGGACATCTTGTTGTTGCGTTTCGACGCGCCGCTCATGAGCTTCGGGGGGCCGGTGGTGGACTACCGCGGGGTTATCGATCCGTTCCCCGGGCGCTCTCTCTTGGCGGGGCTGTGCGCCAACGCGTTGGGCTACGATCACCGCGACCACGAGTTGACCGAGCGGCTGCAACGACGGCTGCGGGTCGCGTCGCGCGCCGACGCGCCGGGGCGCAGGCTGCGGGACTACCACACCGTGGACCTCGGCCAACCCCACATGCTCGCCAAGAGCGTGGGCTGGACGACATCCGGCGTGGTGGAGGACCGGCGAGGCGGTTCGGCGTCGGCAGGCACGGCGATTCGATTGCGCGACTACCATGCCGACGCGCTCTACACGGTGGCGGTGTGTCTGGCGGACGAGGGCGAACGGCCCACTCTTGCAGAGGTCGCCGGTGCGCTCAGGACGCCGGCACGCCCGCTGTTCCTCGGTCGCAAAACCTGTCTGCCGGGGGCACCGCTCTTTCTGGCGGTTGTGCGGGCGACTTCGCCGATGGCGGCACTCATGAGTTGGCCACGGGTGGTGAACGATCGACGTGTTTCGAAGCAGCGCCAACCGCTTTCGGCTTGGTGGGCTGAGGAGGACGGCGAAGCTCCTGTCTCTTGCGCCACTAGCCGCGAGCTTCCCGTTTCCGATGTGCGTGATTGGCAGAACCAGATCCACACCGGCCAGCGTGTCATCCGCCATGGCCTCATCGATCCGCCGGAGGGAAAGAATGGAACCTGAACTCGGTCCGGTTCATATGGTGCGTGTTGCGGTGCGGGCCGACCGACTGGCCGAGTTAGCGCGCCGCCTTCGCCTTCCGTTGCGCGACAGCGACGACGGTTACATCGTCCACGCAATGTTGAAGGGGCTGTTTGGAGACCTTGCGCCCAAGCCGTTCGCGGTGCAGGAGACGCGGGCGCGTTGGGTCTCCGTGTTGGGCTACACGGAGGTATCTCACGAGGCGCTCTCTGACTGGGCGCAGGCGTATGCGGATCCGTGGTTTCACGGAGCATGCGATTGGGAAAACCTTTCCTCCAAAGAGCTGCCGACCAGCTTTGCGCCGGGCCGCCGGCTGGGGTTTGCCTTGCGAATGTGCCCCGTAGTGCGCAAAGCCAAGGACTCCGAGTTCGCTCGTCGTGGTGCTGAGGTGGACGCCTTTCTGGATCACTGTTGGAGGGTTGGCCCCGATGTGGCGGTGGCTCGCGCCGATGTCTACCGCGGATGGCTTGCGGGTGAGCTTGGGCGGCGTGGTGGCGCGACCCTCGTCGAGTTTCAGATGGAGGGGTTTCGGCGGCTGCGGCTGTTGCGGCGCACGCAGGAAGAGCAACGCCGGTCGCGAGGCGTCGAGCGGCCGGATGTGTTCGTCAAGGGCGTGTTGGAGGTCACGGAATCCGAGGCGTTTGGAGCCCTGTTGCGTCGGGGGCTGGGGCGGCATAGGTCCTTTGGGTTCGGGATGCTCTTGCTGCGGCCGGTGGAGCAGGGACGATGCTGAAGGGCCGGCTTGGACTCGAGACGGCACGCGTGCCCCACGCTGATCGCCACGGGCTCGTGTGGCTTGGCAGGGGTCGGCTGTTTGTGGAGAGCGGGACACTGCGGTTTGCGGCGGCCGGCGATCCCTGTCTTGAGCGTGGTGAGTACGCCGTGCCTTTCCAGGCGGTGTCAGCGGTGTTGTTGGGGCCCGGCACGACGGTGAGCCACGACGCGCTGCGGTTGTTGGCGCGGCATGGGACGGGGCTGTTGGCGGTGGGGGAGGATGGGGTGCGGTTCTATGCCAGCATGCCGTTCGGCGCCGACAACTCGCGACTGGCGCGGACGCAGGCGACATGGTGGGGAGACAAGCAGCATCGCATTGCCATCGCGCGGCGAATGTACGCGTGGCGCATCGGCGAGATCTTCCCTCACGCGGACATCACGGTATTGCGGGGCATCGAGGGCTCGCGTGTAAAGGAGATGTATCGGACGACGGCGTTGCAGTTCGGCATCAAGTGGGAGGGCCGCCGGTATGACAGGAAGGCGCCGGAGGCGGCGGATCCGCCCAACCAGGCCATCAACCACGCGGCGAGCGCGGTCGAGGGCGCCGCGATGATCGCGGTGGCGGTTGTGTCGGCGCTGCCGCAGCTTGGGTTCATTCATGAGGACTCCGGTGCGGCGTTCTGTCTGGATATCGCTGACCTCTTCCGAGACGCGGTGACGGTTCCGTGTGCGTTCGCGGCGGTGCGCGAGTGGCAGCAGGACACGCGCCAACCGATTGAGAGAGTGGTGCGTCGGTACATGGGCCGTGAGCTGCGCCGTAAGAAGGTGATTCCCGAGATGATAACGAAGATCAAGGAGTTGTTTGGTGGCGATGACCGTCGTGGTGACGCGTAGCGTTCCGTTGCGTTTCAGGGGTTTCCTCGCTTCCTGCATGTTGGAGATTGGGCCGGGTATCTACACGTCGCCGCGGATGACGAAGGGGGTGCGCGAGCGGGTTTGGGCGGTCTGTTGCGACTGGTTTGACAACGCTGCGGACGCGTCCATTCTGATGACCTGGCAGGATGAGGCGGCGCCGGGTGGCCAGCGGGTGGTGACGCTTGGGACGCCCCCGGTGGACTTGCGCGACCACGAAGGTGTGATCCTGGCGAGGTCCGAGCTGCCCGCGAAGCACTCGCCAAAGCCGTCCCCGCCATGAGTTCTCGGCCCCCGCGCCGACAGACACCCGCACGAACGCGTAACATACCCTGTTCTTTGACAAAATGAAGAAAACGGGGCATCGCGGCGCAAGACAGTGTAAACTTCTTACACAGGGGCTCCCCCGCACACGCGGGGATCGACCCGCATTCGATGCTCGCAGGCGCGGATCAAAGCAGGCTCCCCCGCACACGCGGGGA
>PWKZ01000143.1 GCA_003559575.1 Bradymonadales bacterium
GGAAGCAAGCCGAATTAGGCGGAGGCGTAGCAGCGCTACGTCGAGCACTAATTCGGTGCAGGTGACGCCGCAGATGTGCGTGAATCCGCGCGCGAATACCAGGATGGGCCGACGATTATGGCGGGGGAGATCGGCTTGACATGAACCGCCGCGCCGGGCAGCTTACTCGGGGAAAAGAGTCGGCACCAGGTCTCGCGACGGCCCCCTTTGGTGCACTGAAGCAGCGGTCAAGGATTGGCATCAATGAACGTCATCGGGCTCTCGGGCGGTGTCCAGTACGGCAACCAGGACGGCGCCGCGGCGCTGCTCAGCGACGGTCGGCTCCTTGCGGCCGCCGAGGAAGAGCGCTTCGTCGGGATCAAGTTCGCCAACGGCCTTTTGCCGCGCCACGCCGTCCGCTTCTGTCTGCAACACGCCGGGCTCGATATTCGCGATGTCGATCTGGTCGTCTTCGCCGGCGCTACCTACAAGGATTTCGAGACGACTCTCAGGCGGTTCTTCAAGTTCCATTTCGGCCACGCGCCGGAGATCAGATTGTGCGATCATCACTCGGCGCACGCAGCCTCCAGCTACTACGCGAGCGGGTTCGACGAAGCGCTGATAGTCACGCTGGATTTCTCCGGCGATCGCAAATCGACCACGGTCTCCCAGGGTCGTGACGGACGAATCGAGCCACTCGCCCAGATGCTCAAGCCCAACAGCCTCGGAATCTACTACTCGGCCGTGACCCAGTACTTGGGCTTCCAACGCGACAGCGACGAGTACAAGGTGATGGGGATGGGCGCCTACGGGCGCGACTGCCACGACTTCTCGCATATCCTCGAGATCACCCGCGAGGGGTATCACTTTCACCACCGGTTCATCCGCGGAGTGACCCCGGACCAACCTTCGCCCGGCAAGCAGGAGCCGCTGTTCGACTCGTTCCCAATGCCTCTCCCGCCTCGCGTGCCCGGCGCGCCCATCACCCAGGAACACTACGATCTCGCCGCCTCGGCCCAGGCCCAGTTGGAGCGCGCCGTGCTGTCGCTCGTGGAACACCATGTGCGCGCCACCGGCTTGGACCGCCTCTGCCTGGCGGGGGGGGTCGCGCTCAACTGCCTGATGGTGCAGAAACTGCGAGAGAGCGGCCTTGTGCGCGAGGTCTTCGTCCCACCCGTCTGTTCGGATGCCGGGCTGGCCCTCGGGACGGCCTACTTGGCGGCCGCGGCGGCGGGGCGCGAGCCGGAGCCTTGCAATCACGCCTACTGGGGGCCGGAGTTCACGAACGACGAGATCCGCCGCGTCCTCGATCTGGTGGGCGCGCGCTATCGTGAGGTGAGCGACCCGGCCGAGACGGCCGCGCGACTGATAGCCGAGGGACGCCTGATCGGATGGTTTCAGGGCCGCATGGAGTTCGGGCCGCGCGCGCTCGGCAACCGCAGCATCCTGGCCCACCCGGGCGATGGCGCCGTCAAGGACCGCTTGAATGGGCTGGTCAAATTCCGAGAAGAGTTTCGCCCTTTCGCGCCGTCTGTCCGACACGCGGAGGGCCCACGGTACTTCGAGGGCTACACCGACTCGCCATATATGACCCAGACGTTCACGGCCGGCCCGCGAGCACGAAGCGAGGCGCCGGCCATCGTGCACGCCGACGGCACGAGCCGCATCCAGTCGGTCCACGCCACCACAAACCCCCGATACGACGCCCTCATCGCCGCCACCGCGCGCCGAACCGGGCTGCCCATGATCTTGAACACCAGCTTGAACGTGCTGGGCGATCCCATCGCCCGTGATCCGTTCTCGGCGCTCAAGACATACTTCGCATCGGGTCTCGAGGCGCTGGTCATCGGAAACTTCGCGCTCGAGAAAGGCTCGGTCGAATGAACCAAGAGTCGCCCGCCAAAACACGACGCAGGCCACCCTCCACGGCCGACTCGACGCCCGCCCCGATCCAGATGATCGATCTCGTCGCTCAGCACCGCACGTTGGCTTCCCAAACGGAGCAAGCAGTGCTGCGCGTCCTGGCCGAAGGGCAGTTCATCCTGGGCCGTGATCTGGCGCGCTTCGAGGCGTCGTTCGCGGAATACTGCGGCGCGCGTCACGCCGTCGGAGTCAGCTCGGGCACTGCCGCGCTGGCACTCGCGCTACGGGCTCACGGCATTGGACCCGGTGATCGAGTGCTGGTCCCGGCGCACACTTTCATCGCCTCGCTATTGGCCGTTCGGTATGTCGGCGCCACGCCGGTACTCGTGGATGTGGACGAGGTGAGCTACACCTTGGACATTGAACAGACGGCGGCGGCCATAACCAACCGCACACGCGCCGTGATGCCGGTCCATCTCTATGGACAAATGGTCGATATGAAGCCCCTGCTGGCCCTGGCGCGCCGGCACGATCTCGTCGTCGTGGAAGACGCCGCCCAGGCCCACGGCGCCGAGTATCACGGCCGGCGGGCAGGCTCACTGGGGCACTGCGCCGGCTTCAGCTTTTTCCCGAGCAAAAACCTGGGCGCCGCCGGCGACGCGGGGCTCGTGACCACCCGGCGCGCCGACATCGCCGAGAGGCTCCGGCGACTCAGAAACTACGGCCGCACCTCACACAACGATTTTGCCGCCTTGGGATTCAACGAGCGGCTCGACAACATCCAGGCCGCCGTCTTGCAGATCAAGCTTCCCCATCTCGACGCCTGGAACGACCGCCGCCGTCAAAATGCCGCGCTCTATCACGATTTGCTGGCCGATCAACCTGTCACTCTGCCCACCGAGCTGCCGGCGCGGCGCCACGTCTATCACCAATATGTGATCCGCACCGACCGGCGTGACGCGCTCATGGATCATCTGGCGCGCGAGGGAATCGCCTCGGGAGTGCACTATCCCAAACCACCTCACAAACAGAGGGTGTTTGAGGATCTGCCGGCGACCCGGGGGCGCTATCCGGTGACCGAGAGGCTCGCGCGCGAGGTCCTCTCCCTGCCTGTTCACGAGCACCTGCAATCCCATGAAGTCAGGCGCGTCGCCCGTGAAATCGGACGCTTTTTCAAAAAGGTGAGCTAACGAAACCATGAAAGTCTCCGAATCAGTTGCTCCAAAGTCGAGCCCGCGTGTAGTCCGCGTCGGGATGGCACAACTCCTGGTCGAGGGCGGTGAGCCCGAGCGAAACTTCGCGCGGGCGACCGAGCTGGTCGTCCAGGCGGCGGCGAGCGGCTGCGATCTCGTCCTTCTCCCTGAAACGATTGACTTCGCCTGGACCCACCCTTCGGCGTTGACCCGCGCGCAGGAAATCCCAGGGCCACACAGTGACATCTTCAGCGGCCTCGCCGCCGACCATGGGATCTTCATCGGGGTCGGCCTGAGCGAGAGGCGGGGACTGAAAAACTACAACACGGCGTTGCTGATCAACCCCTCGGGGGAGATCCAGCTCAAATACAGTAAAATAAACCTCCTGGAGGTGGAGTTCCCCTTCTACGCCGTGGGCGATACACTCGGCGTGGCCCACACCACACTGGGATGCATCGGGGTCAACATCTGCGCCGACAATTATCTGGAGTCGGTGCACATCGGGAAGACCTTGGCCTGCATGGGCGCCGAGATTATCCTGGCGCCGTCGAGCTGGACCGTGCCGCACCACGTCGACGAGACACAAGACCCTTATCGGGACAAATGGTTGAGGCCACTCAAGCAGATCGCTTACTACTACGACACGGTGATGGTGAGCGCGACCGGCGTCGGGTATATCGTCGGCGGACCGTACGAGGGCCGCAAAATGGTCGGTCGATCATTGGCGGTCGGTCCCGGAGGGATCCTCGCGGAGGGGCAGTTCAACGAGTTCGCAGGCGAGCTTGTCACCTTCGACATCCCGCTCCCCGAGAGGACTTTGAAGGGGACCCAACTAGGTGACAACGCGCGGCAGAAGGGGTATGTCTTCTGAAGTTCCGGGAAAGGTGAGAGCGCAGTGAGTGTCGCGGGTAACGGGAATGCGCCCCTTCGGGTGGGGGTGATTGGGTTTGGCTACTGGGGCCCCAACCTGGTGCGCAACTTCGCGGCGCTCGAGGGAGCCACCGTCACGATGGTAGCCGACCGCGACGCCATTCGTCGCAAGCAGGCTCGACGACTGTACCCCAAGACCGAGGTGCTCGCCGAAGGCCTCGCGCTTGTGACCTCCGAAAATGTCGACGCAGTGGCGATTGCCGTGCCGGCGGCGGCCCACTACGAGTTGACCCGCGCGGCCCTCGCACACGGCAAGCATGTGCTCGTCTGTAAACCACTCGCCTGCAACGGCCGAGACTGCGACGCGCTCACGGCGCTCGCACAGCGGCAGGCGCGGGTGCTGATGGTCGATCATACGTTCGTCTTCACCGGTGCGGTGCGCAAGATCCACGAGCTCATCACCGGAGGAGAGCTGGGTGACCTCTACTACTACGCCTCGACCCGGGTCAATCTGGGGAAGCTGCAACAGGACGTGAGTGTCCTGTGGGACCTGGCGGTCCACGATCTCTCGATTCTCGACTATCTCGTCAGCGAAGAGCCCTCTGCCATCCAGGCCGAGGGGTTACGCTATGTCGGGCAGCAAGACGAGGTCGCGTCGGTGAATCTGCGTTATCCGAGCGGCTTCGCGGCCCATATCCGCGTGAGCTGGCTCTCACCGGTGAAGATCCGCTTCACGGAGCTGGTCGGCAGCCGCAAGATGGTGGTCTACGACGACGTCGAACCGAGCGAGAAAGTGAAGCTCTACGACAAGGGGGTCGCTCTCGATCAGATCGATGAGACGCCCGCCAAACCCGTCTACCGGGCGGGCGATGTCTTCGTGCCCACCCTGGACCGCACCGAAGCACTCGAGGTCATGGCGCACCACTTCCTCGACTGTGTCAAAGAGGGCCGGCGGCCACTCACCGACGGGCGCGCCGGCGCGCGGGTCGTCCGGTGGCTCGAGGCGGCCCGGCACTCGGCGTCGCTCGGAGGGGAATTCGTCCCGCTCGCGCCGTCCGGCGGCAGCGCGGGCGCCGGCGTCCGATTGGATGGCGAATGAGACCGTCGATCTCGATTGTCATCGCCGCGTACAACGAGGAGCGGTCAATCGCGGCGGTTTGCGAGCGCTGCCTGGCGGTGCTCGCCCGCTGCACCGACGACTTCGAGATCGTTTTACTCGACGACGCCAGCACTGATCGGACCCCCTCGATCATGGCCGATTTGCAGCGTCGGCACGCCAACGTCATCCGAATCATTCGGCACGCTCAGAACCAGGGCATCGCCGCCACTTTCGAGGAGGCCTACCGCGCCGGCTGCAAGCAGTACATCTTCGACGTTCCGGGCGACGGCGAATATCCGCCCGAGGCCCTGGAACAAATCCTCCCGCTGCTCGGACGCTACGACGTGGTCGTCTGCAACCGGAGGTACAAGAACTACACTCCCTATCGCCGTCTGATCTCCGCGCTATACCGTGGCGTGCCGCGGCTACTCTTTGGGATCGATCTCATCGATCCCGGGAGCGCCAAATGCCGCCACCGGGATGTCATTCATGAGATCAAGCCGCGCTCCCGCGGGGTGTTCGTCGAGGCCGAGCGGATAATCCGCGCCGTGCGCCGAGGCTATCGCTACACGTCGGTGGACATCGATCCCGAGCTGCGTGAGGGTGGCCGCGCGCGCGGCGGCGATCCGCGTCTCGCGCTTTGGGCCGGCGGTGAGATGCTGGCGCTCTGGGTACGCTTGACCATCTTCCGGGAACCACCCTGATCCTCATCGGGCACGCGCCCACTCCCTGAAAACCGGGGTCAATGTTTCACCGACGACGCGCGCTCCCTCCTCGTTCCAGTGGCCATCGATAGGAAGAACGTGGTTCTCACCCATGGTGTTCATTGGGGAAAAATCGATCGCTTCGTCGAACTCAAAGAGGTCGACGGCAGTCTCAAAATCCTCGGCGCTGGCAATGTCGATCCCGTAGAGCGGAATCCCGCGCTGCCGCGAAAAATCTTTGAAGTCATCGATCATCTTCAGAAAGGATTCGTTTGAAAACTGGTGCCCCCGGGGACACTGGTTGCCGACGGTGGACTGGGATCGAAACCGCGCCAGTAACGGTCTCAGCAACGACAGGACAAAGGGGAACTCCCACTCTTCCTGGGCCATGACGAGAGCGCGCATCTCATCATGGCCGGGCAACGAGCCCTCGAAGACCGGCCAGCCGCCTACCTGATCGACCGCCGAATAGTCGTCGGGCGTTCGTATACTCTCCATCGAATAGTCGTCGCCGGAGTCGTAGAAAATCGCGAGTTGTGGCGGGGCGTCGTGCGCGCGGTAGTTTGTATCGCTCAGCCAGTAGTGGTGGCGGTGCATGTTGTCGCAACAGATCGCCAGTACGATGGCATCGGCCTCGAAATCCTCTTTGATGATCACGTTCTTGAGGATGCGCCACCAGGTCGGGACCCCGGATCCGTCGATGGCCATGTTGTAGATCTCGACGCCCTCATCCGCGAGGCCCTGGTGAACGACCTCCGGCCAGGCCCGGTTCAAATAAAGGTTTGCAGTGAAGGAGTCCCCCATGACGATGAACCGAAACAGGTCGGGGTCGCGCTTTCGTGGGCTGAAATTCTTGGGATCGCTGAATCCGAAGTTGTTGCCGCGGAGCTCGTTCTTGAACAACCAACCGTGCCTGCTGGTCCAAAAGCCGATCTCGCCGGGGATCTCCGAGAGACGCACCCCCACCTTCTCGTCGTACTGAATGCTGCCGGCAGGATCGTTCGTGGCGTGCGCCCAGCGGATGACCGGCCTCACAGCCAGGCGCAGGTTTTCACTCAGAAAAAGAAGCTCCACCGCCGCCAGAGTCAGAAAAACGCTCGCGATCGTCAGCGAGAAGGGGTGCCGCAGCGTTCTCCTGAGAAATGACCGACGACGGGCTCGCCTTCTCCCTCTTCTCATCTACACCTCAACCCTCCACCGCTCCACTTGCAATCAGAAACGCGGTCAAACAAGCTTGGCGAAGCGACCGGCGGCCGGGCGCACCCGCCCCTCGCA
>PWKZ01000030.1 GCA_003559575.1 Bradymonadales bacterium
GACCGAGGGGAGTGAGGCGGGTGCAAGTGCAAGGAAACAAGCCAAATCGAGCGCAGTCCAACGCAGCGCCTACGTCGAGCATCGATTTGGTGAAGGTGACGCCGCAAAATCACCCGAATCGATTCCCGAATCCCGGATGCGGCGGATGATTGAAGACATGAATGGCAGCGCCAGCTGGACCGGTTCGCCCGCCTCCACCAAGTTGCCGACGCTCACCCCCAACAGACGCACCGGCAGCTCACCGGCCCGGGTGCGCCGGAGCAGCGCCTGCGCCGTTTGAGTGATTTGCTCGGAGTCGTCGGTGGGATCGAACAGGGTCCGGCTACGACTGACGGTGGTGAAGTCGGGATAACGAACCTTGATGGTGACCCTTCGGCCGGGGCGGCCCTCGCGCATCAGCTCCTGGGCCGTCTCCTTGGCGAGCGTCGCCAGAATCTCGTCCATCTCAGAGCGCTCGGTCACATCCACGGGGAATGTGCGCTCCGCGCCGCGCTGCTTGGCGACCCGATCGGGCACCACGGGGCGGTCGTCGTTCCCGTGCGCCAACATGTGGAGGTGGGTGCCCAACGCAACCCCCAGCGTCGCCAACAAGCGCTCCCGTGGGAAAGCGGCCAGCGCCCCCACTGTGGTGATCTTCAGCTTGCGCAGGCGGCGCTCGGTGGCTGGTCCGACACCCCACAAGTGACTCACCGGGAGCGGCTCGATGAAGCGCCCCACCTCCCCCGGGCGGACCACGGTGAGCCCATCCGGCTTGCGAAAGTCGCTCGCGAGCTTGGCCACGAACTTGACCGGCGCCACCCCCGCCGAGGCAGTGAGACCAAGCTCATCGCGTATCCGCGCGCGGATCTCCCGTGCCACCGCGGTGGCCGATTCGTGCCCCCCGCGCTCTGTTGTGACGTCGAGATAGGCCTCGTCCAGCGAGAGCGGCTCCACCAGCGTCGTGTAGTGCCGCAAAATGTCGTGCAAGCGCCGCGAGCACTCGCTGTATCGTTTGAAATCGGGCCGCACGAAGACCGCCTCGCGACAGAGACGGGCGGCGCGGGCGGCCGGCATGGCGGAGTGAATACCGAACGCGCGGGCCTCATAAGAGCAGGCCGCGACAACCCCGCGCCCGCGTGGGTCCCCCCCCACCACGACCGGCCGCCCGCGAAGAAGAGGGTCGTCGCGCTGTTCGACGGACGCAAAGAAAGCGTCCATGTCAACGTGGATGATACGTCTCAATCAACAATCTCGACGGCCGCCGCCAGAGGCCCTCAAACGCGAGTAATTCTAGCAACTAAAGACGCACGGCGTCCAGCTACCGCTCAAACTCGACCTCGTAGAGCGGCGAGGGCTCGGGGGAGTCGAGCCAGCTCGCGAACGGTTCCGAGTGGCCGAAGGCGCGCTGCATGATAGGAAGTGAGAACGACAGGACGACGCCTAATTGCTGACGACGCGTCACCGAGGGCTCGCCGTCGAACATCGAATAGATCTTGTGGTCGCAAAACAGGCTGTGATTGCCCCCCTGCACAATGACCTTCCAGCGGGGCGCGGGTTGGCGGGAATACGCCATCGGGGTCTGTCTGCCTACCAAGCTCTGATGATCCTCAGTCGCTCCAATGACGAGAAACAGCCCCGGCGCCGTGTCCCGTTCGTTGTCGTGGGGCCCCAGGAAGATGGTCGCCACCGTCATGTCGCGCACAGCGGGCTGGTCCCGGAAATAATCTTGCATGCGCCCGCAGCCTCGCGAGTGGCCGACGAACGCCGCCTCCTGGGTCGTGTGCAGCCCAGCCAGCACTGCTTCGTGGAGCCCGGAAAGCTCGACGCCCCGCATATCGTCCACGACATCTCGGATCTGGCGCGTTATTTGAGGATCCTCCTCATTGCCCGTGCCCGTCTCCGGCATGGCGCTCACAAAGCCCCAGGTCGCGAGGCTCGCCGCCAGATACTCGTAACTCAAGTAGACCGCGCCGTTGCCGTGCAAAAAGATGACGAGCGGGTACTCCCCGGCCACCGGCGGGCGCCTTACACCACCGCACTCCGCCGGATAGTAGATGCGCAGACGCCTGCCTGGAACATCCACATACCCCGCCGCGAACGGTCCGCTGTCCGTGGGCGCCGCCGCGCCATCGAAACCCGCCGCCGGAGTCGTGTCGTCACAGGCCAGCACACCTCCCGCGGTCGTCGAAAACGCGACCGCCGAGGCCGGTGTCGTGCCGTTCTCGCCTTTCACCGTGACCGCGCCGCTCGCCCCGGCGGGCACCGAGACGATGACACGGTTCTCGTCGGCGACCCCACTCAGAGCCTGGGGGCCGATATTGACCCGCACCCCCATCGAACCGAAGAGACTCGAGTAAAACCCGCTGCCGTCGACGACGAGCTGATCCCCAGCGGCACCCGCGCCGGGGCGGAACCCGTAGAGGGCGAGTCCGCCGGCGCCATGAGTGGCGCGCCTCTCGCAGCGGCCTTCTGTCAGCTCGCAGATGAGATCCCCCGAACAGTCGGTGAAGCCCCAACAAAACCGAGAGTCCACCACCCCGGCGTCCGGCGCCAAGTCGAAGGTGTCGGCGGAAGAAACATCGAAAGGATCGACGGACGAGATGTCGCTCGGGTCGCCCGGCGACGAATCGTGTGGCGACGAGACATCGCCCGCCCGCTCTCCATCCCCCGAAGGGACGGCGTCCGTGGGCGGCTGGGCGACCTCGGCCGGCAGCGCCCAGGTGTCGCCCTCGCGGATCTCGGACGAGGGCCCTTGCCGGCCCTCGCAGAACCCTGCACGACAGATCTGGCCGAGGGGGCAAGGACGCGTGGGATCACACGGTCGGCCACGCGCGAGAGTCTCCTGACCGTCACTCGCGCACGCCACCGCGAACGCAACTGAGATGAGAAACGCGAGCAGCCCGAGCCCCGCTCGATAGCTCCGAGTCGATTTTGGGATTAGCGACATTACCAGCTCCTCGCCACGCGAGAATTACTAGCGCGCCGGGCCACGCGGGTCAAACTCATGATTACGGTTGACGTCACGCCCGAGATCGGTTTGGCTGGGAACTGTGAAGGCTTCCCGGGGGGGGGGCGCGCTCAGGCGAGCACATCTCTGATGCCCGCCGGCCCTCTTCGGAAAGCCGCCAACACAATGACAGGTCGTCTCCGCGTGCGCTCGAGAGCCGTTTGCTGCCCGCCCGATTCGACCGGACAGGAGAACAGCATGATTAAAGAAGGCTCCACCGTCACTTTTCACTTTTCCTTGCACGCCGACGATGAGTTCATCGAGTCATCCAAAGGCAATGACCCGCTCAAGTATGTCCACGGCCAGGGGCAGCTACTCCCCGAGCTGGAGAAACAGCTCGAAGGCATGACGGCCGAAGATGAGAAAAAAGTCTCCCTCGCACCCGAGCAGGGCTACGGGCCCCACTTGGCCGAGGCGGTGCGCGAGCTGCCGCTCGAATCGTTCGCCGACCCGAGCGCCCTCAACCAGGGTGACGTAGTCTCCGGCCAAAGCGAGCAGGGAGAATTCAAAGCCATCGTCGCCGAGGTCGGCGAAGAGGGGATCACGCTCGACTTCAACCACCCGCTGGCCGGCAAGTCTCTCGTCTTCGACATCCAAGTGGTCGAGGTCTCCTGAACTACCCCGGAGTGAATGGGCCGCCCCGGGGCCACACCCCTGGGTGGCAGGCCCCCCTGCGGGGGGAGCACCAGCCCCTGAAATCAAACGCCGAATGTGGGAGATGGCGGAAGTGCACGGGAATCGAACCCGCCTGAGACGGCGACTAACCGCCCCACGACCGGTTTTGAAGACCGGGCGGCCCACCAGGACCGATCCACTTCCACGTCGGAGACTAATGCACCGCGCCTCCGGGAGCAACCAGAATTATCGCTCCATAATCGTCGGTTCGTTCTGAGGAGACCCGCTAAGTGGAGGCGCGTTCATACGCAGCAAGGAAACAAGCCGTTCTTAGGCGCAGTCCAACGCAGCGCCTACGTCGAGCATCGATTTGGTGAAGGTGACGCCGCAATTGCGCCCGAATCGCTTCCCGAATCCCGGAAAAGGGTGGAGGATTGAGGATCAGGGAGCCTGCTCTTGCTCGCCATTGAGCGCAAACGAGCCCACCAACATCAAAATGATAAACAACGCCAGCGCCACGGCCGGGCCGATTATCTGATAGCGATCGGCCATCGACATCCAGAACAACGAGCTCGAGTCGAAGATTTGCCCCGCTCGCTCCTCGAAGGTGCGCTGGGCCATCCAAAAGCCCATGCACGCGGTCATGGAGATGTGCAACGCCACAAGAATCGGCACCCCGATTAGCAGGGCGCGCAGCCGAATGCGACGCACCACAATGAAAAACGCCGCCAACAGCGCAAGATAGAGCGGTAAATCGAGGGTCAAGCGGAACAAGTCGACCAGCCTCACCTCGGCTTTGGCGCGGGTGTTGTTGGCGGGATACATCGCGCGGTGAAGATCGCCCCCCATCATGTGGTTGAGCCACGAGAAGACCACCGGGTTGTCGCGATACTCGTCGCGCGCCGCCACTCGCAGCGAAGGAAAAACCCGCGCCACTCGCACATACGCCCCTTCGGGCTTGAGCCTGGTCTCAGCGTCGGCTACCCGCACCAAAACACCGGCAAGCGGCCCAACGACCTTCGCGTAGCCCGGCATCGCCGCATGCCAGGGAAACAGCATCGCGCCGTAGAGAAGAGCGGCCACCACCACAAAGAACACAATCCGCAGCGGGCGAGGCGGGATGAACACGCCCGGCGCCACCTTTGTAGTGCCGGATTGGCTAGTCATGCTCGGCTCCCACGCCGTCACGCCGGGTTTCGCCCCCGGCGCCGTCTGCGGCCCCGACAGCGTCCCCTGCCGCGCGGGCCGGGGGTGGAACCGCGAAGCGACCAAGCCACCACAGCCAGAAACCGGCGGTGGCGAGAATGACGAACGCCTGGGCGATGAAGATGTGTGACCTGTCGAACCAAGCCGGGATCTCGGCGCCGAGAATGAATAGCGCCAAGACCCGAACCTGGTTGATTAGCACGACGAAAGGCACCCCGATCGCGAACCCCAGCGCACGGGCGCGCAGAGAAGTGGGGAAGGCCAGGATGCCTGCCAAAAGCAAGATGAGCGGCTCGATCCCATTGCAGCCGTCGACCACCTGAATCATGAACCGACTGCTGAGAACCCCCTCGCCCACGCGGTAGACGTCGGGATAGATGGGCCGCAGCAAGAGAGTCGAAATCGCGGCCACCGAGCGGGTCCACGGCTGAATCAACACTTCGCGCACCCAGTCGGAGTAGCTATAGAGCGCAAAAAGGCCGCCGAACAAGACGAGGAAGACGACCACGAAGCGCACCGCGCTAAAGCGCGAGAGAACCACCGCCGGCCCCTGTTTAGTCGCTGCCTGCATCCTCGGCTCTCAACCCCCCCCACGGAAAAACAAAGCGGCCCGCAAGCACCTCACAGTCGAGCATAATGCCCCGAAACCAAGAGGCAGCGCAACCCTCAATCATCCACCCTTTTCCGGGATTCGGGAAGCGATTCGAGTGATTTTGCGGCGTCACCTTCACCAAATCGATGCTCGACGTAGGCGCTGCGTTGGCCTCCGCTCGATTTGGATTGCTTCCTTGCACATGCACGCGCCTCCACACGCTCGCTCCTCAGAACGAACCGAATATATCCTGGGCACCACCACCCGTCCGCGCCTTGCTTCCGGATGGGCTGAGACCCTATACTTGCAGGTGGCATGAAGGGCGCGCTTTTCAAAAGGAAAACCGCCGTCATTGCGGTGGCTTTGATCCTGTCAGTCCTCTCTCAACTAGCGATGCTCGAGTTCATTCGCTGGCAGGGGACGAGTTCGCGCGATCTCCACCTCCCAAGCCCCAAGCGCCAACTCCAAGCACGCTTCGATCCCCGAATTCGGCCGCCCGAGGAGAAAAAGGAGGAGCCGGAGCCGCCGCCCGAGGGGACCATCGTGGACATCCCCAAGCCGGTGGTCGAGAAGCGCCCCGAGGAGACTCGCCACCTCGCCAAATACGATGTGGACACCAGGAAAGAGCAGAAGTCGCGCATCCGAGCGCCACGCACCAAGCCACAACGCAGCGAACGCCCGGTCAAGCGCGAGTCCGAGGCCCAGTCTCCCGAGTCCGAGAGCCCGGCCCCCACCCGCACCCCCCGCGACCGGGCCGAGCGCGAGCCCCCCAAGGCCGATCCCGATCTCAAACCAAGCGACCGCGGCGAGCGGATGACCTCGCCCGAGCTGGTCCGTGGCAGCCAGCAGCATTTACTTCAACCCTCTTCGGATGAATCCGCGACACTCGCCAATATCCAAATGCTGTCGCAGCAGTTCTCATCCGACGACGCGCTGCTTGACGTGATGGACGAAGCAGACGAGACGCTGCTCAAGGCGCGCAGTTTTCGCTATTGGGATTTTTTTCAGCGAGTCCGCGAGCGAGTTCGAGAACACTGGAACCCCCAGCGAGTTCATCGCCAACGCGATCCCACCGGGCGGATTTACGGCGTCAAAGACCGACTGACAATGCTGCGAGTCACTTTGGATAGCGATGGACGCCTTCTCAAAGTCGACATCCACAAACCGAGCGGCCTTGATTTCCTCGATGAAGAGGCACGCAACGCACTCCGCGCCGCCGCCCCGTTCCATAATCCGCCCAAGGGCCTGATGGATGAGTACGGCCAAATGACTTTCACCGTGGGGTTCCTGTTTGAGATCGGGAGCTCCAGGCACCGCTTCTTCTGGAACCGAATGTGACAAACCCAACTCCCAACCGGCGAAACACGTCGGCGCTCATGGTTGCCCTCCTGATCTTGACCTCCTCCGCCCAAGGATTGACGACGGAGCATGGGGGCATGGACAGGATCGCCACCGAACACTTCGTATTTACTTTCCGCCGGCAGGCC
>PWKZ01000040.1 GCA_003559575.1 Bradymonadales bacterium
CGCTGATCCTGCGCGCCGTGGTGTTGGCCGAGGACGGAGACGAGGTGGTCAGTGAGCTCCGGTTGCACGCCGATCCGGGGGCTGTCATTGCCTGGGAGATCCCTCCCGACTGACTCGCTTTTGACTCCACCCGCTCGGTGCTCGGTTTGATGGGGAATTAGGGTCAAACAAGCTAGCTTGAGCCGCGCCGTCGTTTATGATTGTCTTGACCGCGCGCGAGCCCCAGAACGATGATACACTTGGGGTGACTGTACGATTCCTTCGTCCATCGAAGTACGCCGTGTTGATTGTCGATGCCCAAAGAACCCGAGTTTGAGAGCGGACACGTTCCGCAACCCAAGCGGCCTGTGTTCGACGATGAGCGAGCGCGCCACATCCGGTGGCTCATGGTCGCCATCGACGAATCCCGCCGAAAGATTCACGCCGCCGCGACACCGGAGGAGTTTCTCGCGCAAGCCTGTAAAACCGCGCTTGATCTCGGCTTCGACTCCGCTCTACTCGAAATCAACTGGTCTCCCGACGGACATCGGCGACAGCACGTCTCGGGCAAATACGCCACCGATCTGCCCTCGGCCATCGAAGAATGTCGCGACCTTTCGAGCACGGCGAGCACCTCCGGCGCGGGCTGTGCCGCCGCGCTAAATGCCGAGTTGTCCCTGCCGGACCTCACTTGCGGCTGCCGGTTGGAGCGCCTGGGCTTCAGGCGCGCGGTCACGATCCCACTCTCGAGCGGCGAAGAGGTGTTCGGGCGCGCGCTCTTGCTCGGGATGCGGCCTGAGCCGTTTGACGAGCGTCAAGTTCTCGCCTTTTACTGGCTTGCGAGAGATATCGCCCTCGCGGCGCGCAACCTGACCGACCGCGAGCGTTTGAAACGCTCGGAGAGCACCTATCGCAAGCTCCTGGAGGCAATCGGCCAGGGGATCGCCACTCTCGATGACTCCGGGCGAATCCTGTCTTGCTCCATGACCTTGGCCGACACACTCGCGCTACCGCAGTCGGAAATAACCGGCACCCATATTCTAGAGCATGTGGCGCCCCATGACCGCGGGATTCTAGAGTCGGCGTTGGCGAATCGTAACCACGAAGTCCGAACCATCGAAGAGCTACAGCTGCTCCGCGGCGACGCTGCCATCGCGCACGCCGACTTCACGATACGATCACTCGGTAACAAGGCACTCGACAATGCCGACGTGATGTTGCTCTGCCGCGACATCACCGATCTGACCCACACGAGGCAATCGTTCAAACGGCTCTCTGAGGTCTACCAAAGCATCCTCACCAACATCCCAAGCGGAATCATTGCGTTCGGTTCGGACGGCATGATCACGATGTTCAATGAGGCCGCCCAAAAGATTTTCAAGGTGACGAACCGGGAGCGCTCGTCCTTCTACAACCGCGACATAAGAGGCTTCGAGTTCGTACGGCGCCACGCAATCGTCCCTCTGGTGGAGCGCGTCATGGAGGGCCGGGAGATCTCGCACACGGTTCATGATCACGAGTTGGACACCGGCCACCGCATCTCAGTCAGCTTCACGGCGGTCCCTGTGCGCGATCTCCAGAACGAGCCCGATGGCGGCTTCGTCATCATAAGCGACATCACCCAAGAGCTGAAAGCGTGCGAAGACCGCCGACGCAGCGAGGAGATGCTGCAAGTCGTCGCCGACACCCTCCCGGCGCAGCTCGCCTATATTGACCGCTATCTGACCTTCAAGTTCGCAAACCGCGCGTTTCGCGATTTCGGCCGCGATCCGAGTGAACTCATCAACCATAGCGTCTCCGAGTTGACCGAGCCGATGAACGACGACAGGCTCGTGCCGGAGCTTCGCACCGCGTTGGCGGGAAACCGACGCCGCGGAATGCTGGAGTGGCGCGACGAGAACGGCGCCCAGAGCTTCTTCGAGCACCTCATTGAACCTCATGTGGGTGCCGACGGCTCGGTCGATGGCGCCGTGCTGCTGCTTGAAGACAAGACAGAGAGCCGCCGGCTCGACGAGGATATGCGCCGCGCCAAGAAAATGTTCGAGAGCTTGGTGGAAAATCTCCCGCTTGGTGTGGCGATAGTCCAGGAAGGGCGCTTTCAATATGTGAATCCCGGGTTGGGAGAGATATTGGGCCGCTCGCGCGATGAGGTCCTCAATCTGGCGCCGGACCAGTGGCTCAAGGACCCCCGGGGGCAGCTGGCCACCTGGCTTCGTGAGCCGCCCCAGGAGGAGGAGGCCACCCTCCAGATCTCCGAGTGGGCGCTTCACAAGAGTGCGGGCGAACTTGAGCTTGACGTGGTCCGTACTCGGATTCCATTTCGCAAGGAATCGGCGCGAATGTTCATCATCCGCGACGTCACAAACGAGCGACGGTTGCGCGAGGATCTCATCAAGGCCGAGAAGATGCGTGCGCTCGGGACACTGGCCGGCGGCATCGCCCACGACTTCAACAATCTCCTGACCGGAATAAGCGCCCACGTCTGGCACTTGCGAGCGCTTCTCTGCGACCAACACCTTGGCACCGATGAGGCCGACGGGATCGAGCGCTTGGGCCAACGTGGGGCACAACTCATCAACAAGCTGCTGGCGCTCGGGCAACGCCAAATGATGGTGCCGGTTCCGATCGACTTGAACCACCACCTCAGGGAGTTCGTCGCCGTTGCGCGGAGGTTGATCGAAGCGACAGTGATAATGTCGGTCGAGCTTGCCCCCGACTTGCCCGCAATCAAGGTCGATCCCGTCTTGCTCGATCGCGTCCTGCTCAACCTCGCAATCAACGCGCGCGACGCCATGCCGGATGGCGGCCGATTGCACTTGCAAACCCGCTCGCTGCCGCCGCTCGAAGAAGGCGAACGACCACGGGTCGAGCTTCGCGTCCGGGACACGGGCCCCGGCATCCCCGATGCTCTTCGCGAACGCATCTTCGATCCCTTCTTCTCAACCAAGGAGATCGGCCAAAGCGCCGGCCTCGGGCTCGCGGTGGTGTACGGAATCATCGAACAGCACGGCGGGACGATTGAGCTGGAGGGCCACCCGCACGAGGGCACCACGTTTACAATCGTCTTCCCCTCCACCAACACCCACCCGGCCGGGCCACCCGAGGGCGGCTCAGGTGACGATCCGCCAAAGATTCGCTCGCTCACCGTCCTCGTGGCCGAGGATGACGCCGATTTGCGGCTCCTGACCCGTCGCGACCTCGAACGTACCGGCCACAAGGTCCTCATGGCACGCGACGGGGTTGAGGCGGTCGAGTTGTTCTTGCTCCATCGCGACGAGATCGACGCGCTGTTTCTGGACATCGTCATGCCGAACAAGGGAGGCCTCGACGCGCTCCGTGAGATCTCCAAACATTCGCCGGGGATCCCTGCCATTTTGGTGAGCGGCTACTCGCCCGAAGTGGTCGGAGGGGCGCTCGACGAATTCGAGGGCGTTTTATTTCTCGAGAAACCGTATAGCCACAAGAAACTCAATCGAACTCTGGCGCGACTATTGAAGCATTAAGTGAGGTACGCATGAAATGGGGAGTCAAAGCCTTGGTAATCGCGCTCATGGTCGTCGGCGCGCCTACTCTGCAAGCTAACACTTTCTCGCGGGTCGAGGGGCTCGATCTCTCGCAACTCGACACCCACATGAGCCGCCACAGTAGAATGTTCAGCGCCTTCCACGCAGCGCCTTTCGGGATCGGAATCGATGTCTCCTACGCGGACGAAGAGGCGCTCGAAGAGATCAAGACCTTTATCGCCCAAGACGACGCCTGGGATGTCGAGGCAGTCACCGGGCGACACCCGTTCGAGCTAGTGCGCGACTACTCCGGCCCCTCGGGAATCGGCCTGCGCGGAGGCGGCGCGGTGCCGGGGACCGCTTTTCGATATATGACGCTGAAGCGCGAGGGAGCCTCCGACACGGAGTTGGAGATCGCGCGCCGCGACGTCGTCCGCGCCATCGAGACGCTGCATGTCGTCACGGTCATCACCGGTGAACCTGGTCGCGTGGCCCGTGGCGTCCAACGGCTCGAGCCCGAGAATCCCGATGACCCCCCGCTTCCGTTCGGTGATCGGCGAGAACCCTTACCACTAGCGGATGAAGAGGGGCGCCCACTGCCGCTCGTCAAAAACAACGGCGCGCCCCGCGCGGACAACTCGGGCGGGTTACTCCCCGAGGGACACTGGTCGTGGGAGGACTCTTGTTCCAAGGACCAATTAATCGGTTGGTTGATGGCGATGGTGACACTCTACGACGCGGCGCGAGACGACCCCGATATCGATCAAGCGCTCGTCAGACGCATGGAGGACGACGCGCGAGCCATCGGCGCCATGCTGCGAGAAAAGCAGACTTTCACAACAATCTTGGGCGATGAGGAGGAATACGATCTCATCATCATGGACGCCGATGGGCGGCCGACGTACCACCACGATCTCAACCCGTTCATCCTGGAAGGGCTGTACTTCCCACAGGGAAAGCAGCAGTTCAACACCTTCAACCTGTTCATGGCGGTGGGCGCGCTGCGAGCGCTACTCCACGTGAGCGGATGTCCCGAGCTGGAGGAGTTCTTCTACGACGAGCTGATGGAACGGCGCGGCTACCTGGAGATGATGGCCGGCACCCGCGGCACCGGGATTGACTACCTCTTTGTCAACGAAGAGACGAACTTCTCGAACGTCAACATGATCGCCATCGCGCTGTTCCTCGCGATCTATACCGAATCCGACCCTCAGGTGCTGGCCGTATTGAGGCAGCACATGGAGGAGCGCTTCTGGAACGTGCCGGACACCCGCCAGTCGGCGCGCAACCTCAAACAACCCTATTTCATGGCACTCTACACGGCGATGACCGAGCGCGGCACCGACCTCGAGGTCGTCGCTGAAGCCGCTAATCTGCTGATGGAGTGGCCGCTTGCGCCCTACCTCGCCACCGAACGGATAAACTGCGATGAAGAAGAGATTGAAGCGGGGATCTGCCTCGCCATCGACGGCGAGACGACGCTCGAGCTGTCGCCGGCGCCCGGTCGGGGGGGCCATGTGGTGGCGCTCGCGCCACTTCCGCCGCGCATCCGACCGGCCTCCAACTTCGACGCGCGCTCGGACCCCTTCCGCGTCAACGGCGGCGACGGTGGACAGCGGATGATGCCGGGCGGCGACCTGTTGGCCGCGTACTGGCTCCTGAGATATCTGGAGCCCCTCGCGCCGGGCGACGCCGCCGGCTCACCGTTCGTTCGTGCCCGTGAGCCCCACGAGCCTCAACCGGCCGATGAGTCGCCGCGCGACGTCATCCAAGATGTGGCCGAGGAACAAGACAGCGACGACTTCGACGCGCTCAAACCGCCGGACGAGATCTCCCCGGACGCCTTCCCAGGCGACGATTCCGATCAACGAAGCGCATCTGGTGGCTGTCAGGCGGCCGGAGCATCGAGCAACCTGCCGTGGCTATTTCTCGTGATCCTGCTCTTGCTGTTGCGACGAGTGGGGCAAACTGACCCCGGCAGCCCACGAGAGCCCCTCTCCACTCACATACGTCAATAATAACAACGGCCGGGGCTAGTCTCGGGCGCCCCTCGAGTACAGCCCCGGTGCTGGGGTCGGCAGACCCCACTCGCCCTGTCCGCGCTTGAAAGTGGTCACTCGGCACGCTCTTTGCTCTCCCTGAAGAACGCTCGCGAGGCTGAACAGCGAGCGATAGGAGGGCTTTGATGCAACGACTACAGACTGATTGGTGGCGCGAGTACCAGGACTTTGTGAAGTTGGTGGCGCGGAGCGTGGCCCGCGCCTATCACGGGCGAGTCGACTACGAAGAACTCTGCCAGTCAGGACTGCTGGCCTTGGTCGAAGCGGGGCGCCGCTTCGACCCGAGTCGGGAGGCGACATTCCCCGCCTATGTGCGCCTGCGCGTCCGCTACGCGGTGGCGGACGCCGCCCGGCGCGAGTCGCGGCAAAAGAACTACCACCGGCGCGAACCTCTTGGGGAGTCACCACCCGGCGCCCCAAACCCGTCCGCCCGGGGATCACGCCGCTCCCCCGAGAGCGAGGTAATGCTCTCGCGCTTCACGCGAAACCTGCCGGCCCAACTAAACGCGCTGCCGGCCGCCGAGCGCAACGCGGTGCTACATTGCGACTTCGAGCACATGACTTTCAGACAAGCAGCGGGCGCGCTCGGCCTCTCACCCGCCGGGGTTCTGCGCACCCGGAGACGAGCGCTTGAGAGGCTACGGCGAGCCATGTGAGCGAGTCAGATGGACTATCCGAAACCGCCCGTCATGACCGGGGCAAAAGACCACCTCACTCGTCTCTCCGACGAGCGCGCGACAGTGCCTCACCTGAACCCTGAACCCCGAAGTCAGCGCGCGAGTCCGCTCGCCGCCCAGGAATTCGGCCGCGGGTCCGAATCGCCCCTCGCGCTCCAGAATCAGGATGCTTTCGCGCGTGAGCGCGCCGGAATCCCCAAGATCACGCAGGTGTCTCGGCAGATCATCGGCATTCCCACCGACGGGGATCTGCAAATACCTCGCCATGTGGTTGAACTCGCCGGTATGAATTGCCTCCTCGACGAGCCGCAGCATTCCAAGCGCCCGGTCGCGATCAAACTCCGCGTCGGGCTTTTTGAATCGCCTCTCTTCTGTGACTTGAGGCTCATCGGAGTCGCCGCACGAGCGACAACTCGCCATCCCTCCCACTGAGCCCAGCAGCAATGGAATGAGAAGCAATCTAAACCCCATCACGCTCATAGAATCCACCTTCGCAAGCGACACGTTTGTCCTCAATCATCCACCCTTTTCCGGGATTCGGGAAGCGATTCGGCCACAATTGCGGCGTCACCTTCACCAAATCGATGCTCGACGTAGCGCTGCTACGACTGCGCTCGATTTGGCTTGTTTCCTTGCACTTGCACCCGCCTC
>PWKZ01000117.1 GCA_003559575.1 Bradymonadales bacterium
AGCGCTCGGGGTCATCACCGTCTCCGCGCACCGTATGAAAACAGATCCCGTCGAAAGTCTCTGCCGCCCCGTACCACCGCTTGACCAACCGCACCAGATCCGAGAGACCCTCCTGGTTGTGACGTCCGATGACGCAGTTGACGCGCAACCGCACGGAGGCCGCGAGCAGGCGCGCGCCTCCCTCGAGAGTGCGCTGATGGCTCCCCGCGATCCCCGTCACCCGGTCGCTCAATGCGGGATCGGCGCTGTGCAACGAGAGTTGCGCGCGGTTGAGCCCACCGGCCGCCAGCTCGGCGGCGAGCCGGCCGTCGGCCAACCCTACCCCGTTGGTCTGCACCTCGCGCTCCGGGATCCCGAGATTGCGCGCCAGCGCCACCAGATCGGGCAGCGCGGGGTGCAAGACGGGCTCGCCGCCCGTAAACACCACCCGCTCCACGGCAGGCCCCGCCGCGCGCCGGAGATAGTCCTCCAACACCTCAAACGGGACGTGGCGCCCCCCGCTGCGCGGCCGTTCGTGGTCGCAAAAAGCGCAACGCTGATCGCAACGCGAGGTGATGAGCAAGCGCACCCGGCGCGGGGGCTCGCCCCTCTCCGGGCCGTCTTCGAGGGCGGCGGCAGACCCCGGAGACCTCTCTTGCCCTGTCCCCACAGCGCTCTCGGGCTCGAGCGCGCGCGCCGCGCTCATGAGGCGCACCCCGAGTGACGCGGCGAGCTTCTCCGCCTCCGCGCGCGACTCGTGCCACCGCGCCATGTCGAAGCCCTCTCGAGGCGAGGGATCCTCGACTATGATCCCCGCCAACGGGCGCCCCTCGGCGGCTTGCAGCTCACCGGCGAGCTTGACTACTCCGGGGAGCGCGCCCTCGTTGCCGCATCCCACTGGGTGCCGGAGTTCCACCTGGAGCCCCGCCGCCAACATATTCGCGATGCCGGCGCGCACCGCGGCGAACAAACGCCGGGGATCGCTCGGCGCGCGCGGGCGACACCACGCGGCGTACTCCTCGGGCACGGCGCTCGGCAACAACACACGCGCCTGGCTCAACCCCGCGTCGACCAGGGGGGCGAGGCGCCCGGCGTCACAAGCGGGGCCGGCGGTGGTGTCGAGCACGACCTCCCCCGCTCCCTCCTCCTTCGCCGACCGCACGAGGCGCGCCAGGTCGTCAAGCAACAAAGGCTCGCCGCCGGCCAGGCGAAGTCGTCGCGGGCGCCGCCGCGCGGCAGCCCGGACCGCAATCCGCCTCTCGGCGGCGGTGGCCGGCGCCTCTCGGGGGCCGCGACGACATTGGCGGCAGTTGAAATAGCAGCGCCGAGTTATGTGGACCGTCAGCTCATGCATCGCATCAACCAGTGAATATCTCCGACTCCTTTGCCACGTTGCGGGGATGTGCGTCGGATACGACACCCGAACAGCGCGCGAGGGCGACTTGACAAGCACAGTCGGCTGCGGGGATCGTTCGGCTTTGGAGGGAGCTGCGTTCGGCGCGAGCGCAGCCGAAACTCCCGGTGTCAGTGGAGGCAAGGCGCGCTTGGAAGAACCGATCCCATCGCAGAGTGGCACCAGCGGACTCGTCGAATACCAGACTCACTATCTCTGGGCGGTGATCATCGCGACACTCTTGTCGCTGCTGCTCGTGGTGCGCTTCTTCGAGATCCAGATCATCAAGGGCCGGGACCACGAGCAGCGCGCGCGGATCGATCACATTACCCGCGAGCGCATCATGCCCCGCCGGGGACGACTGCTCGACCGCGAGGGGCGTCCGCTGGCCTACAACATCTCGGAGCACAACCTGGCAGTAATCCCGCATTTTCTCGACCGCTACCCCGAGACCTTGCCGCGTCTCCGGCAGTTGCTTGGGCTCACCGACATCGAGTATGGCCGGATAGCGCAGAGGGTGCAACGCGCCATGACCCCGAACCGCCGCCATCACCGCCTGACAATTCTGCGCGACCTCGTCTCCAACCGCTGCCCCCACGACAACACCGCGCTCGAGACCGGTCAAGACCCGGCGCCGCTTTTGTGGTGCAGCGCCTGCGGCGGGCGGTTCGAAGAGAGGCCGGAGCGAGCGCAGCGCTGCAAGTACGACGGACGCCCACTCGAGCTGAGCCGCGAGGGCCGGGTGGCGCGCTGCCCCTTGTGCGAAACGACTTATGTCGCCACCCCGGTCTGCCCGGAAGACGGCGCTCCACTCGACATTCGGCCGACGACGCTGACCTGCCCAAGGTGTAAGCGATCATTTGAAGATCAAGTGGCGATTGTGAAATCCCACCTCCACGAATTGCCCGGGCTCTCAGTGGTCACCTCCATCAAGCGCAACTATCCCGAGGGTTTTCGGATGAGCCACCTGCTCGGCTATTTGAACCAGGTCAACCCGCGGGATCTGGAGCGCTTCCCGAATCGCTACCGGCACGATGACTTGATCGGGCGGGCAGGCCTCGAGCGCGCGCTCGAGGGTGATCCCACGCACCCCTTCGAGCCTAACTTGCGCGGTATCCCCGGCGAAGACGTCTTTTTCCGCGATGAGCGGGGGATGCGCCAACGAATCGCGGAACATGCGCGGGTGGCGGCCAACCTCCGGTCGACCCCGGCGGTACAGGGGGACGACGTTTGGCTGACCATCGACCTCGGGGTCCAGCGCATCGTCGAGCAGGCGATGCGCCGCCACCCGAACCCTTCCGGCGCGGCGGTGGTCGTTGACGTCCACACCGGCCGGATATTGGCCTCCTACAGCCGGCCCGAGTTCGACCCCAACGTCTGGAGCGGCCGCCTGACCCGAGAAGCCAAAGAGGAGTATGACAACAACCCCTACTCGCCTATGATGAACAAGGCGCTCTCGGCATTCCCCCCCGGCTCGGTCTGGAAGGTGGTGACCGCATTGGCGGCACTCAACGAGGGACTCGTAGACCACGAGACCACCATCGACTGCCCGGGACATTACGACTTCGCCGGACGACGGTTTCGCTGTCACGACCGCTCGGGGCACGGAGAAATCGCGATGGTGGAGGCGATCAAGCACTCCTGCGACGTCTACTTCTATCACCTTGGCGAGATGCTCGGAATGGACATTCTCGAGCGCTACTCGTCCGAGGTGTTCGGGCTTGGAAAGCCCACCGGGATAGAGGTGGGCGAGCGCACGGGGCAGGTCCCGTCGAAGGACTGGCACCGCAGCCGCTCCGGTGGCTGGCAACCCGGCATCGTTCTCAGCACGGCGGTGGGGCAGGGAGGCGTGCTGGCGACTCCGCTCCAGATAGCCCGCCTGTTCGCCGCGCTGGCCAATGGCGGGCGAGTGCTCAAGACGCGCCTGGTGTTACAGACCACCGATCAGCAGGGGAAGGTACGGCGGAGGTTCATGCCGGAGGTCGAGCGGCTCATCGGATTGCCGGCCGAAAAGCTGGATCTCGTGCATCAAGGCCTGGTGGCCACGGTCGAGGATGACGACGGCAGCGGGCGCCTGGCGCGGCTGCCACACGTCCGGATTGCCGGCAAGACAGGCACCGCCGAAGCGCCCCGAGTACTGCAAGGGGTCTCTGAGGAATTGGCCCGCTGGTTGCTCAGGGACCACGCCTGGTTCGCGGCGTATGCGCCGGCCGAACAACCACAGATTGCGGTGGTGGTCTTCCTCGAACACGGCGGATGGGGCGGACGCAACGCCGCACCCATCGCGGGCCGCATCATCGACGAGTTCTTTCGCCAGGGTTACGGGCAGCTTCCCACACCGGAGGCGCCCGCTCCGTCCGCTTCTCCCGATGAGGATCTGGACGGGATCCATTAGAGGAAATCGGCCATGCTGCTCAAGGGCACAGATTATCGTTTACGTAACATCCTGGCGCTGTTCGGCTTTATCATGCTGGCGCTGGTGAGCCTCATCAACCTCCGCAACGCCGATCTCTACTCCGCCAAGCAGTTCCACTACGCTCAGATCGTCTGGTATCTGATAGGCGGGGTCATGGCGGTACTCACCGCCAAACTGGACATCGCCATCTTCGAGCGGCTCGCGTGGCCCATCTATATTCTTTCGATAGTGCTCTTGGTCGCCGTGTTGTTGGTGGGAGTCGAGGTCAACAACTCGCAACGTTGGCTGATGGTGTTCGGGCTGCGCGGTCAGCCCTCCGAGCTGACCAAGCTGGGCCTGATCCTCGTGCTGGCGCGCTTCTTCCAGCGCTCGCAGCAGGCGGAACGCTACACGCTGCGCACACTGTGGCAACCCGTTTTGGTGATTGTGGTGCCCGCCTCGCTCATTATCATCCAGCCCGATCTCGGCACCACCCTGGCCCTGGTGTTTGTCGGGATCTCCATGATCCTGTTTGCCGGAGTCAAGATGCGAAGCATTCTCGCGCTTGTGGCCATAATCGGCGTCGCGATTCCGTTCGCCTGGCAGACCGATCTCATCCTGCCTTACCAGAAAGACCGCGTGGCGCTGTGGCTCAACCCCGACCAGTTCAAATGGGACGAGAACCGAAAGCAGCGGATAGACAAGAGCATGCAGCCCGAGCAAGCGCTGTGGGCGGTGGGAGCGGGCCGCCTGACCGGCAAAGGAGGCGGTCAGGGCTCCAAGTCCCGCTTGCGCTCGCTGCCCGAAATGCAGACCGATTTCGTGGTCGCGGCCTACGCGGAGGAGCGAGGGTTCATCGGCTGCTTCGGCCTCATCGCGCTGTTCTATCTCCTGGTCGCCTGGGGCGCCGGAGTGGCGCGCGACGCGCGCGACAGGTTCTCCGCGCTGGTGGCCATTGGGGTCTCCGCGCTCATCTTCTGGCAGATGTTCATGAATGTTGGGATGGCGGTCGGGGTACTGCCGGTGGTGGGGATCACGCTGCCGTTCATGAGCTACGGCGGTACCGCGCTGATAACGACCCTGGTCGGAGTGGGCTTACTGTTCAACATCGCGCTGCACATGCAGCGCCGGTAGCGCGCGAGATCAATCGTCGTCGTCGCTGTCGTCGCTGTCGTCGTCCTCGTTGTCGTCCGCTTGCGCTTCGGCCTCGGCCGCCGCTGCCGCCTCGGCCGCCTCAGCCTCGGCCGCCGCCGCTGCCGCTGCCGCCTCGGCCCGCGCCGCCGCCGCCTCGGCCGCCGCGATCGCCGCCTCATCGCGAGCGTGCTCTTCGCGGATTATCTCTTCGGACACGAAATCCTGCGCCGACGCGATGTTGTGGCACTCCTCTCTGATCTCGGCCAGTACACCGGCGGCTTCCGACCCAGGCTCGTTCACTTGCGCCGCGACTCGAGGCGCCTCGACCACCATTGTCGCCGCCAGGCAGAAGTTGGCCTGCTCTTCCGAGTCGGCCCCGGCCTTGGCCGCCCTGAGCGGCTCCAACACTTGCTCACGCAGATCTTCCGCCACCCGGCGGTTCTCGCTCTTGCAGCCCATCGCACCCGCAAAAACTGCCAGAGACACAAACACCACGGCCGCCGGAACTATTCGTCCTCGAAGCATCTCTTGCCCCCTAGTGTAGGAATCGTGGGAGCGCCCCATTGGCGCTCTTGCAACAAAAACAATCTCACGACCGCCCACGGCCTGCAAGTCGCCGCGTCAGGTGCCCCCCGAATGCCGGGTGAGCGTCCAGTTTCGCTGCCAGCTCAAGGGTGGACAGTGCGTCCCGGCAAGTTTGATAGGGCGGCACGCCCTCGATCAACGAGCGCAGAAACCTCTGGACCATGGCCTCGTGCGGCGAAAACGGGGTCGTCGAGGCGAGCGGCAGCTCGCGCCGCTCGCGGTCGCGAAGCATCGTCAAGCGCTCGTCCACGGCGCTCATTTCCCACTGCAACACGGCTTGCGGAAACGTCACCATCACCCCCCTCCGCGGCGGCCGGAGATCCGGATCACAGCGCACCGTAGCGAGGATGTCGTCCTCGTAGTACATGGTCGCCATCAGTTTATAGTCGCGCCGCGCCTCGCGCGGCGCGAAGACGACATTGCCGAAACGGGACTCGGGCAGCAGGCACAGTGTCTTGACAACCGAGAGGTGCGCGTAGAGATCCGACTCGACCCCCGGAGGCACCACGGGGTAGAGGAGCTGGCGCTCCAACGGGCCGTAGCGGTAACTAAAGACGTTTTGAACCGGGCCGAGCCGCCGGCCGAAGACGAACGCCATCAGGCGCGCCAGCCCCGGGGTATACAGAATCGGATGCGCCGGAACGAAGAGGAGCCCTTTGCTCTCCGCTGTGGCGCACAACGCCGTCGCCTCCTCGAGCCCGGCGGCCACCGGTGCCGCCACCAGGAGAGCGGCCCCGGCCGCTATGAGCCGGCGCGCCACGGCGGCCCGATCGGCCCGCGCCACGAAGACGCCGGCTGCGTCGGGCGGCGGGCCATGCGTCAGCGCAGCCTCGACGTCTACGACAGACGAGAACCGAGCGACATCCACAAGCCCCGAGACCGAGCCCCAGGCCCGCGCGTGACAGTCGCCCTCGGGGCCCTCGCCCACCACCCAAATCGTCTTTTTGGCCCGCGACGCCGCCGTCCGTGCCGTCATGCCGGTCGCCCCAAGATCCCCTCCGATCCCGCCAAAGCGCTCCCAAGGCAAAAAAAGGCTACCACACCGACCCCGCAGCCACCAATGACGGCAAATGCCTCAAATGCGCGGTTTTTTGACCGCTCATGCTCCTTCCCATAACTTGACCGGAGACGCCCGGGAGGGGAGGAGCCCTCGATGGACACGCACCCCTTTGTCGACATCACCCCCCAAGAGGACGGCTCGCCGGCCGACCGGCTGGTCAACATGCTGCTGCGCTGCGCGAAACTACCCCATCGCGAGTGCCCCTGGGAGCAACTGGACGCGCTCGCCCGGAAGGTGGCGCGCGGTCGCGACGACATGCCCGCGCGTGGCCGCAACCAACGGATCGGGTTCGCGTTGGCTCTCGCGGTGGCAGAGCGCGTCCGGGTGGCGGAGGATCCTGCGACGGCGATCGTGCCCATGCTGCCGCTTCTCTGGCGCCTCGATCGCAAACACGGAGTCCACCCCTTCGACCACATCGCCGCGCTGCTCCCGCAAGACCGGCGCCGCGACGCCGCCGCCGTCTGCGAGATGGGCGGCCACGCTCTATTGCGCCTACTCGGCCGTCACGACCCGTCGATCCCACCGCACGACGAGGACGGCGCGCGCCTCCTGAGCGACCTTGCGAGCACGACCCCGCTGCCGTTCCCGGGGGAACAGAGCGGGCGCCTCGATTGGCCTTCGCTCTGCCAAGGGATCTCTCGGCACCTGCGCATGTGCCGCGTCGCCGAAGGCGCGGGCGCGGTGGCGCGCTTCGTGCGCTCCTGCCCCAGCCGCGTCGCGCTGAGCCACCTCGTCCACTCCAAGAGCGTCCGCGAAGATCCGCTGCTGATAACGACCCTGCTGTTCCGCGGAACCGCCCGCGAGATCGCGGTTGGACTCGCCGCCCTGCATAACGCGGCCCAACACACGCGGACGAGAGCCGTGGTGGCGCAAATCACCGTCAAGGAGCCGTGGCTCGCGAGCCGGCGGATGGCGCTTGTTTTCGATCTGCTGCACCAGCTACCGGCGCCGGAGCCGGAATTTGAGGCCGCGCTGCTGTGGCGCGCGGCCAAGGCGCCCGGCGAGACCGATCCAAGCCCGGTCACGAGCGACCAGCGACTGCCCTCGCGCTGCAGTGGGCGGATTGAAGCCGCCTTGCTCACCGAAGGAGCCGGCCTGCTCGACTTGCCGGACGCTCGCAGCATGGCCGAAGTGGTCGACACGCTTTTGGCGATGACCGGCTCCGTACTGACCCAAAGCGACGGGCGCCCGGCGCTGGCGGCCTCCCACTCCGGCGCGCTCGAAGAGCCGGCCGTTGGCCGCGATCAGTGGGCCGCGATGATTGGGCGGGCATTGCTCGCGGTGTGGCGGCGTGACGCCGCGCGGCAAATCGGCGACATCCCGTTCGGGCGCACTCTGATGGTGAGTCTTGCCCGAATGGAGATGGGCTTTCACCTCTGCCCCAGGCCAGGCGACAGCGACCGACAATCCGGCTCGGCCGACAAAGAGCGCCCATTGTGGGCGCCGCGCGGGCTCTTGGTCCTGGTCCTGACCATGGCCCGCGGCTTACCCCCCACCAAAGCCGGACGCTTGCAGGCCAAAGCGCTCTTCGAGATCGTGCTGCGACTCACCCGCCGTCACCCGGAGGCCGTGGAGAGCTGCCCGCAGCTAGCGCCGCTGGCGGATTTGCTGGCGAGCGCCCCGGACCCGCTCGACCACGACCAGGCCGACCAGCTCGGCGCGTTCCTCGACCGACTCTGCGCGATGGAGCGCGGCGAGGGCCTCACGCTCCCGCAGCCCGACGGGATCCACCAGGGAGGCGAGCACACCCTCGGAGTAGCCCGCCTGTCGGCCTGATTGCTGGATTTACAAGCTGCGGGGGTCGACGCTCTCGGAGTCTTTTCCGCCCGCGGCCATCAGGTAAGACCTGATGAACCCCTGGAGGTCGCCGTCGAGCACGGCGTCGGCGTTGCCCATCTCGAACCCGGTGCGGTGATCCTTGACCAGGCGGTAGGGCGCGAGCACATAAGACCGAATCTGTGAGCCGAAATCGATCCGCATCTTGGTCTTCTCGAGCACGTCGCGTTCAGCGTCAAGCTTCTCGCGCTCCAGATCCTTCAGCCGCGCCGCCAGAATCTTCATCGCCATGGCGCGGTTCTTGTGCTGTGAGCGTTCGTTTTGACACTGCACCACGACGCCGGTGGGCAGGTGGGTCATTCGGACGGCCGAGCTGGTCTTGTTGACGTGTTGGCCTCCGGCGCCGCTCGCGCGGTAGGTGTCTACCCGAAGATCACTGTCGGAGATCTCGACCTCGATGTCGGCGTCCAGTTGCGGGTAGACGAAAACGCTCGCGAACGATGTGTGGCGCCTGCTCTGGCCGTCGAACGGCGAGATCCGCACCAGGCGATGGATCCCTATCTCAGCTCGCAGAAGCCCATACGCGTACTCGCCATAAACCATGATGGTGGCACTCTTGATGCCCCCCTCTTCACCCTCGAGGCTGTCGGCGAGCTCCACCCGCATCCCGTTGCGCTCACACCAGCGGAGATACATGCGCAGCAGCATGTCGGCCCAATCCTGCGCCTCACGCCCTCCCGCGCCGGCGTTGATGGTCATGATGGCGGAAGAGCTATCGTGTTCACCAGACAACATCCGCTGGAACTCGAGCTCATCGAGGGCCTCTCCGACTGTCTCGAGTTCGCGTGCGATCTCCTCCTCAAAATCTTGCGCGCCCTCCTCTTCGGCCATCTCGATCAGGGCCTGCAAATCGTCAAGCTTGCGCGCCGGAGAGTCGCAGGCGTCAAGTGTCGAGCTTATCTGGTTGCGCTCCTGCATTAGCTGCTGGGCGGTGTCGGGTGAATCCCAAAATGTCGGCTCGGCGGCGATCTCATCCAGCTCCCGCATGCGCTCGGCAATTTTTTCGACTTCAAAGATGACCTCGCAGGTTGCTGAGTCGGCGGGTTAGCTCGTGAACTTTATCCTTCTCGGTTTCAAACATTGAGAGTCCTCCCGAAGGCTGTCATCGCCCCCTCAAGATCGACGGCCATATGGTGCGCTTTCTTCCGCAGGAGCACAACTCCTTGAACCGACGATTATGGTTGCCGCGCTTGGGGGTTTTCCCTGTTGCGTGGGAGAGGTTATGATCTCGAGCGGGATAGGAGCGAGGCATGTGCGGGCGATTTAGCGTTGGGCGGACAATGACCCTTGACGATGTGGGCGAAGGCCTGGCCGCGTTTTTCAATGCCTCCCGTGAGGCGGGTGAGGCCCCCTCTCCCGCCCGGTTCAATGTGGCCCCAGGCCAGCTCGTGCCCGTCATTCGCCCCGTTGGCGGCGGACGCTCTCTTTGCTTACAACGGTGGGGGTTCGTGTTCCCCTGGGCTCGAGACCCCAAAGAGGGGCCGCGCCCCATCAACGCGCGCATCGAGACGGTTGCCCAAAAACCCGCCTTTCGGGCGGCCACGAAAGAGGCGCGCTGCCTCGTTCCGGCCGACGGGTTCTACGAGTGGCGCAAGCTCGAGGGCGCGCGACTGCCGTGGTATTTCGCGCTCAAGGACGACGATCTGTTTGCGTTCGCCGGCATTGTGTCACGGTGGGAAGAGGCAGGGAGCACCCCCGTGGAGACGTTTGCGATCCTTACCACGCGGGCTAACGAAGTGGTGGCGCCGGTCCACGATCGAATGCCCGTGATGCTGGCGAGCGCGGAAGAGCGCGCGCTGTGGCTCGCGGGTGCGCCCACAGCGGAGTTTGAGACGCCGTTGCCGGCCGCGGCGCTCACCTGCCGGCCGGTGGGTGAGCGAGTAAACGACGTCCACAACGACGACGCGCGCCTCATCGAGCCCGTCCCGCCGGACCCCCAGCGGCGGCTTTTGTAATCCTCCTCGGCCCGACACCCCGAGGGTGTCGGCGCTCCGCGCCTCAGGCCGAACGGTCACGGCCACAGACTCGGCCGTCGTGAGTATTCGCCGTGAGGGGTGATCACGAAACTTGGCATCTTTCTGAGTTACCCGTGGCACGCTAGATGTGCTAGAATAGCTGTCCGGGGGTTACCTCGGGCCGGTGGAGTTGCGCGGTTGCGACTTTGACTTTGTTTGCGCCATCCGGCGCTGAGAGAGCCGGCGATTCCCTTCGCTAGAGGTTCGAATGACCGCTACGTTCAAGATCGGGGACAAGGCGGTGTACCCCTCCCAAGGGGTAACCGAAGTGGTAGGCATTGAGAGCAAAGAGATCTCCGGCAATGTGGCGGTCTTCTATGTGCTGACGCTCTTGAATACCCAGAAGAAAATCCTGGTGCCGCTGGCGAGGGCGTCCGACGTGGGACTCCGGCGCGTGATAAACGGGCAGGAGGTCGAGAAGGTCTACCAAATCTTGCACCAGCGGGAGATCCCCTCCGACAATCAGACGTGGAATCGCCGCTATCGCCGGTATCTCGAAAAGATCAAGACCGGCTCCGTCTACGACGTCGCTGAGGTAATGCGCGATCTCCACCTGCGCCAGCGAGATAAACCGCTCTCGTTCGGCGAGCGCAAAATGCTGGACACGGCGCGCACCTTGCTAGTACAAGAGCTGGCAGTATCGCTGTCACGCGATCCCGAAGAACTTGGAAAAGAGATCGAGACCTTGTTCGAATAGTCGCTCTCGGTGCACGCTACCTCGCACTGAGCGTCCGGTTCGGAGAAGCAGTCATGTATCCTCATCGGGGAGAGTGAAGATGAACGCCTGGTTACGGGTCACAGCCGGCCAAGACACCGGAAAGACCTATAAGGTGACCGGAATAACTGTCACTATCGGGCGCTCGCGGCAAAACGCGATCGGTCTCCACGACGAACGTGTCTCCCGGCGTCACATGGCGCTTCGCTACTCTTCCAATCAACACAGAGCGGTCGACCTCCAGAGCAGCAACGGGATTTTCCTGAACAACGTGCGAGTGAGCGAAGCGCCCCTGCGGCACGGCGACCACCTGCTTGTGGGCGACACCGAGCTGCGATACGAAATCGGCGCCGATCTCTCATACCCCGAAGACCACTGCCGCCACCAGCCGAGCGACCCTACGGATGGGCCCTCGACACAAACTCGTCGGCCTAGTCGCATCGAGTTAGAAGGTATTTCCGCACCGGACCCGGAGCCCTGCTCCAACGGCGAAGACGCCCCCCTTCACCCGCCCCATGGGCCCAGCTCCGACCAACGGCCGGAGCACAAGTACGGCGCGACAGAGAACTTCGGCACATTTGAAGAACTTGATCGGAAACGGCGGAAGCGCCACTTCAGCTTGGTCACGCGCGAACTCGACCAGTTGAGATCGTACGATAAGCTGTTGAAACCAATCACCCAGACACTGCTCGAAGAGTTGGGGGTCGAGCGAGTCGCCATCTTAAAGCGCTCCGGGAGCCGCTTCATGTCGTCCAGTTTCAGCCAACGCCCGGAGGTCACATACCAGTCGGAAGCGCCCCCGCTGATGCGCGACTTGATCCGCGCCTGCATCACTCAAAAAAACGGGTTGCTGGTCAACACCGGCAGCCCGTTGCCGCGCGGCGGACTCAAGCGGGGAATGGCCGCATTCCCTGCGATCTGCGTCCCGGTGCAGGCCGGCGAGCGCGTCGAGGCGGTCATCTATGTGGACAACGTCCTGCGTATCACTCGAGTCTACGACGCATCCGAGCTGGGCTTCGTAGAAGCGCTGGCGGCAAAACTGGCGGCGGCGCTCGCCACCAAATCTGCCGGATTTCAAGGCCAAGGCGACGCCTAAAAGAACTCGCGTCCGCGGCACACGAGGAGCCCGGTTGTCTGATTGGCGCATCGCGGAACACCCTATTCTAACTGCCCCGGAGCGCACCCCGGTGCGTTTCACTTGGTGCGGCCGCGAATTAGAGGGCTACCTGGGCGAGCCTGTCTCGTCCGCGCTGTTCGCCGCCGGTGTGCGCGTCTTCGGAAACCACCCCCACGACGGAGCCCCCCAAGGAATTTTCTGCGCCAACGGCCAATGCTCCCAGTGCACGGTGCTGGCGTTCGGGGCCCCCGTGAAAGCCTGCATGACCCCCCTTGTGGCGGGCATGGAGCTTCTCCCACTCGAGGGGAAACCGGCGCTGCCGCTCCGCCCTCCGTCCGCCGAGCGCCACCCCATCGAGACCAGCGAGGTGGAGTGTCTCGTGCTGGGCGGCGGCCCCGCCGGGCTGTCGGCCGCCATCGAACTCGGCCGCAATGGAGTCCGCACCATTGTCGTCGACGACAAACACCGCCTCGGCGGTAAGCTGGTCCTCCAAACCCACAAGTTTTTCGGCTCCATCGAGGATTGCCACGCGGGGACGCGCGGGATCGACATCGCCCGCAATCTGGCGGCCGAGGTCGAACAGTTCGAGGTGGTTCAGGTCTGGCTCAACACCACCGCGCTGGCGCTGTTTGCCGACCGCAAGGTGGGCCTGCTGCGTGAAAACCACTACGTCGTCGTCCGGCCCGAGGCGCTGCTGGTGGCCACCGGCGCCCGAGAGCGGGCGCTGCTGTTTCGTGGCAACACCCTCCCCGGAGTGTACGGCGCGGGTGCCTTTCAGACTCTCGTCAACCGCGACATGGTCCGCCCCAGCAAACGGCTGTTCGTGATAGGCGGCGGCAACGTGGGGCTCATCGCCGCCTACCACGCGCTGCAAGCCGGGATTCAAGTGGTCGGGCTGTGCGAGGCGGAGCCCGAATGCGGTGGCTATCAGGTCCACAGGGACAAGTTGGCACGAATGGGAGTGCCGATCCACACCTCGCACACCATCCTGAGCGCAAACGGGAGCGAGTCGGTGGAATCGGTCACAATCGCCCGCCTCGGCCCCGACAGACTCCCGGTGGCCGGGAGCGAGCGCACCTTTCCCGCCGACACCATCCTCATCGCCGTGGGGCTCACCCCGGTGGACGAGTTCCTGTGGAAAGCGCGCGAGTTCAACCTCCCCGTGGCGGCCGCGGGCGACGCCGAAGAGATCGCCGAGGCCTCGGCGGCCATGTTCATGGGGCGGATTAGAGGAATTGAGATCGCCCGGCAGCTCGGCCGCGAGGTGGGCCCGCCGCCCCCCGAGTGGCACCGCACGGCCGAGATCCTGAAGAGCCGGCCCGGCGCCGCGATCGGCGAGGAGCTCGAGGCCATCGAACGGAGCATCTTCCCCGTCTTCCACTGTGGCCAGGAGATCCCGTGCAACCCCTGCACCACAATCTGCCCCGAGCAGTGCATCGTCATCGAGGGCGGCGATCTGCGCGGGCTCCCCGAATACACCGGTGAGGGCTGCATCGGCTGCGAGCGCTGCGTTGCGCTGTGTCCGGGGGTGGCCATCACCCTGGTCGACCTGCGCCCTTCCGGCACCCACGCGGTGGTGACGTTGCCATTTGAGTTGCCGCGCGAAAAGATCAGGGAGGGCGAGGTGGTGACGGTCCTCGACATCGGCGGCGCCATTCTCGGCAACGTCGAGGTGCTGCGAGTCCGCGCGCCCAAATTCGCCGACCACGCGTTGCTGGTGCGGCTAAGCGTCCCGCGGGAGCTGGCGCTGAGCGTGGCGGGAATCCGCAAGGCCGAGGAGACGGCGATGGAGAAGCTCGATCAGTGTCTCGAGCCGGTCGCCGACGACGAGATTGTGTGCCGCTGCGAGCGAGTGCCGGCGGGCGCGGTGAGAGACCTCATCCGCGACGGCGTGCGCGACTTCAATGAGATCAAAGCCGTCACTCGCGCCGGGATGGGCGCCTGCCAGGGCAAGACCTGCGCTCCGCTGCTGCGACGCCTGTTTCGCGAGATGGGAGTCGATGAGCGCGAGGTGACCGAGAGCACTCGGCGCCCCCTGGTCATCGAGGTGCCGCTCGGCGCGTTCGCCGGCATCGCCACGGGCCGGGGGCCGGTGCGCGACACCCCCGTGCGCCACGCCACCGATCCACACGAGGGGGGGCTTTAGATGGCCGTCGAGCGCTCGTTCGCCGCGCGGGTCGCCCGAGCGTTTCTGTTCTCCGGCGTCGGGCAGATCACCGCCAAAGGCATCTTCCTGGTGAGCCTCCTGGCCGTCTTGCGCCGGATCCAGCCCGAGGAGTTCGGTCTCGCGAGTATCGTGCTGGCAATCTTCGCCATCACCGAGGCGCTCAATGAGCTGGGGCTCGGGCCGGCGCTGATCCAGCGCAAGGAGATCAAACGCTCCGAGATTGACGCGCTCTTCATCCTCTCTCTCGGGCTGAGCGCCTTGATTTACATTGCATTGGCGCTCGGCGCCCCCCTCCTCGCGAGCTTCTATGACGAGCCCGAGTTGACCTCGCTGGTCCGGGTCTACGGCCTGAGCTTGCTGTTTTTTCCCTTGTTCTTCGTCCCGCGCAACCTCCTCATGAAGCGGTTGGCCTTCGGTAAGCTGGCCATCGCCGACAACCTCTCGTTGACAATGGGCAGCCTCGTCATGCTGGTGCTGGGCTTTCGCGGGCTCGGGCCGTGGGCCATCATCCTCGGTGACCTCACGCACCGGTTCGGGCAGCTCGTCCTGTGCAATGTCTTCTCGCCTTATCTCCCATCACTCCGCGGCGCCTCTTATGGACCCATCGGCAAGATGGTCAAGTTTGGGGTGTATGTCACCGGCTCGCGGCTGCTCTACAACTTCTACACCCACGCCGACTACCTCATCGTCGGCAAGGTCTTCGGCACCGAGGCCCTCGGAGTCTACACCCTGGCCTACCGGCTACTGTCCGACCCAATCAAGACTTTGGCGACCATCGTCAATCAGGTGGCCTACCCCACCTTCGCCGCGCTCCAGGATCAACTGACACGGCTGCGCCTCTACTTTTTCACCATCGCGCGCTTCTCAATGATGCTCATCGGGACCATTATTTGCGTCGTGGTCGTGTTCGTTGACTGGCTGCTGGTGGTGGGCGGCTATGAGCCCTATCTCGAGGCCACCCCGCTCGTGAGGTTGATGGCCCTCGCGGGCCTCATTCGTACTGTCGCGCCGCTGGTGCCGCAGCTCCTGAACGCCGCTGACCGGGCGAAGCGCAACTTCTACTACAGCGCCGCGATGGCCGTCGTCATGCCGGGCGCGTTCCTGCTCGGAGCCCAGTTCGGGCTCGTGGGGGTGGCCGCCAGTTGGAGCCTCTTGTACCCTGTCGTCGTGCTCGTGCTGTTTGGCTTCGGCGCGCAGGTACTCGACATCTCGCTCGTGAGCTTTCTCGGCCGGCTGTTCGAGGCGCTGCCACGACTGCTGCCGGTGATCGCGCTCACCGTCGGGCTGCGGGCGGCGATGATATTCTTCGGAGCCGGCGACTCGCCGCTCGTGGGCAGCGCCCTGCTGCTCCTCGTGCTGCTAGTCGGGGTAGGGATCGTCTGGCTCTTCGAGCGCGGCACGCTACAGACGGTCCTCCGGCGCGGAAACTGAGAGACGATGCAACGAGCGAGCGCCACCCCGAAGCTACCGGGCCTGACTGTTTTGAGCGGCGCGACGCCACCCGATGGTTTCGAGCGCCACGGCCCCGTCTCGCTCAACGCAACCGGCGAGTTCATCACGCGCCATGACACTCCCCGGCACATCGTCTGGGTCGATGGGCTTCTGTTTGCCGAGGGGGAGCGCGGTGATGAGGCGAGGGTGTTGAGCGAGCGCTACTCAGCGGCGGGTCGCACGGCGCTCCACGAAGCCGACGGCTACTACAACGTGGTCGTGTTCGAGCGGCAAACCGGCGCGCTGGTGCTGGCCCAAGACGCGCTCGCCACCCGCCCCTGGTACATCTATCGAAGGGGGGGCGTGGTCGCCGTCGCCCCTTCACCGATGGTTTATCGCGCCCTCGGGTTCCCCATGACTCTCAGTCGGCAAGTGCTCTATGAGACACTGCGCCTGCTGCACCCGGCCGGAGAGGAGAGCCTCGTCAACGAGGTCCGCCGCATGCGCCCCGGGGTGAGCTATCGCCTGGAGCGGGATCAATCGCTCCACGAGCAGACCGTCTCTGATTTCAGCTACCGGCCCGACCACGCGGTTGGTCTCGACGAGATGGCGCGCGAGATCAAAGACATCGTCGCCGAGGCCATCGACGGCGTGCTGCGCCATCCGGTCTGTCGCGCTCGCCCGGTGGAGTTGAGTCTCACCGGAGGGCTGGATTCACGCCACATTTTGGGTGAGTTGCTGGCGCAAGAGCGCAAACCGCGGCAAATCAGACACGTCTGCATCAAACGCGCCGAGTGCGCGGCCGTCGCCCGGATCTGCGCCGGTGAGCAGCTCTCACTCAGAGTCTTCGAGCTTCACGAGCTGCCCTGGGCGACACTCATCCGGCGCTGGCTCGCGCGCTCCGGGGGGCTTGTGAACCTGCATCAAGTCTACCTCCTGGCCATGATGCACGAGGTGGGCGCGCGCGGAGTGGTCGGATTCGACGGCTACCTGATGGACTGGTTGTTGGGTCTCGTCTCCAAGGACAACCCGGACAGCATCACGGACCCGGTGCGGACCGTCTGGGGCCGGCGCTACACCTCGGACTTGATGCTCGGCCAGCTCATGCCCGACTCACGGGAGCTGGCCGCCCGCGGCCGGGCCAAGTTAGCCGACGAGGCCGGTCGCTACCAGGGGCCCGCCTGGTTTCGCGCGCTGATGCTCGACATCCAGCACCGCGGAGTCAACTACACCGGCGCCGCGATGGCCCTGATGGCCCCCGAGGCCCACTACTTCGCCCCGGGCGCCACCCGCCGCGCCCTGCACTTCTGCAGGGGCCGCGACATCGCGATCGGGGGGATCAAGCGCGCCCGGCTCGAGGCCATGCGGCGCTACTTCCCGCGCCTGGCGGAGTATCCCGACCCGAGCGGGCGCGCCTACACCGAATACACGACCCTGCACAAGACGACCACCGGGATGGGCCGCTACCTCACCCCCTGGTGGCGGTTCATTACGAGCGGAGGACGAACCGATCCGGCGCCCGAGAGCGAGCACGAGTGGCTGCGCGCAATACCGCCGCTGCGCCACCTGGTCGCGGGCCTGGTCGAGCATTCAGGGCTGGTGGCCGACGGGCTGATCAGCCGGCGCGGGCTCGCGCGCTGTTGGCGGTTGCACCAGATCGGCGGCTACGAGGCGTGGACTCTCTTCAGCCTGCTCTCGGCCGAGGCCGCGTACCGCTGTCTGGTCCGGCGCGAGCCTCAAGAGCAAGTGATCCACGACTGGTTCCCCGGCGTCACACAGTCGGACGCCGCAGAGTAAAGAAATGAAACGCCACCACATCGTCTATTCGAACGACCAGCTCTTCCCCTCCACCGAGACGGACACGCAGCAGATAATGCACACCGTCAGCGCGCTGGGGCGGCTGGCCCGTGTCACTCTGGCCCTCCCGACTCCGCGAGTCGGGGCGGCCCCGGATCTGGCCGCCCTCTGCCGGCACTATGAGGTCGAGCCGTCATTCGAACTGCGGCTCGTCCCGAACCCGCTCTTCGTGGAGGCGACCCCTCGGGGCACAGAACGATCCCCCGGGGGCCTGCCCACGCGTCTTGGAGCGCTGCGGCGACTCGTCGAGAAAATGGCGCACACCGTGGCCTGGCGCCGCGATCCGGCGTGGCGCGCGGCCGACTGGCTGCATACCAGGAACCTCTGGACCGCGCTGGCTTTCCTGGAGACCACGACGCTGCCCGTGCTCTACGAGACCTACCGGCCCTGGCCGCACCAGATCAGCGCCGCGGCGCCGCTGTTCAGGCGGCTTGTGTCACACCCCCGCTTCCTGGGGCTCGTGAGCCATTCGGCCTACAACGGTCGGCTCTGGCAACGGCACGCCGGGCTCACGCGCGACCGCCTGCTGGTGGCTCACAACGGAATCGACACGCGGAAATTCGCGCCCTTGGCCCCCCCCGAGGAGGCGCGCACCCGGCTGCGCGCGGCGCCCGAGCCGGCGCTCGAGGAGGCCTTGCGGCGCGGCCTGCGGCTCGACGCGAAGAGCACCATTGTCGGCTACCTCGGCCACATCTCGGAGGGCAAGGGGATCGGCTTCGTGCTTCGGTTGGCCGCGCAACTGCCTGAGCTGACTTTCCTGCTGGTGGGCGCCACGAAAGAGAGCGACGCGATCCGTCACCAGGCACGAGGCACACCCAACGTCGCCGTCCTGCCCTGGCAGATCAGCAACGACATGCGGCGCGAATACCTCCAAGCCTCCGACATCCTCATGATCCCTCCCTCGGCGCGGGCGCTAGAGGCCGTCGGCAACACCGTCCTGCCGATCAAGATCTTTGAGTACCTTGCGGCCGGACGGACCATTTTTGCAGGAAGGACCGACGACCTCGTGGAGGTCCTGCGTGACGACGAGAACTCCTGCCTCGTCCCCCCCGACGACCTCGCGATTGCGACGCGCGCGCTGAGTCTGCTGGCGGCGGACGAGCCCCGCCGCCGCCGGCTGGCGCGGGCCGCGGCCATCGAGAGCGCCGGCTACAGTCTCGACGAAAGGGCGCGCCGGATCTTGGAGTTCGCGCGAGGGAGACTACCCGCGCGCGGCGGAGAAGAGCTTTGAGCGCCAAGAGCTACGACGTGGTGATCGCCGGCGCGGGCAGCGTCGGCCTGCCCGCGGCCTATCATTTGGCCGCGCGCGGGGTGAAGACGCTCGTAATCGATCCGCTGCCGAGCCCGGGACAGGGGAGCAACAAAGCGGCCATCGGCGGAGTGCGCGCGACACACTCCAAACCGTCCAAGATCCGGCTTTGCCTGGACTCCATCGCCGAGCTGAGTTCCTGGCGTGAGCGCCACGGCCGCGAGATCGAATGGTTCGCCGGCGGCTACGTGTTTGTCGCCTATCACGAGGACGACCGCCGTGAGCTGCTCGAGTTGCTCGAGGTGCAGCAATCCCACGGGCTCGACATCGGCTGGCTCGAGCGCGACGAGCTAATCGAGAGGGTGCCCCACTTGAGCGCCGAGGGCCTGTTGGGCGGCACCTATGCCCCTTCCGACGGCTCGGCCTCACCGCTGCTGACCGCCCGCGCCTACTATGAGGAGGCGGTCCGACTCGGCGCCGAGTTCCACTTCGGCGAGCGCATCACCGCCATAATCAGGCGCCACGGCCGCGTCGTCGGAGTGCGCACCGAGCGCGGCGGTTACGCCACCGCGACCATACTCAACGCCGCCGGAGCCTGGGGCCAGGCTGTGGCGCGCATGGCGGGGCTCGACGTCCCGGTCACTCCCGACAGCCACGAAGCCGGAATCACCGAGCCGCTGGCGCCACTGTTCGACCCGATGGTGGTCGACATCCGGCCCGGCGAGGGTGTCAAGAACTCCTACTTCTATCAGCGCCGTGAGGGACAGATCCTGTTTTGTCTGACCCCTGATCCGCCGTTTTTGGGGACCGACCGCCGCGAGACCTCGGGCTTCCTGCCGCGTATCGCCGACCGGATGGTGGACCGCGTCCCGATTCTGTCCCGGGCCAAGGTGCGCCGCACATGGCGAGGGCTCTATCCGATGACACCGGACGGCTCCCCGATCATTGGCGCCGTGGAAGAGCTACCGGGCTATCTGCAAGCGGTGGGCATGTGTGGCCAGGGCTACATGCTGGGGCCGGGGGTCGGGCAGCTCATCGCGCGCCTGGTATCGGGCGCGCTCAGCGATCACGACCACGAGGTGCTCAAGGATCTGAGCGCAAACCGAGACTTCACCTCAGCCGAAGCCCTCGGCTAACCCATACCATACTCACCATAATCGGCCGCTTGCCGCCCGGGGTCCGCTCCTGTAAGTTTATGAAGATCCGTTCCCGAAGAATTCAAAGCGAGTTCTCTGGATTTCGGTGTGGGGGGAAGTGATGCGACCTGTAAAAATCCTGATCGTGCTTTTGATTGGCTGCGGGCTGGCTGCCTGCGGCGACGACACGGAGAGCCATGAAGACGGCCGGGAGGTATGGTCGCCGGGGGGAATCGAATTCGACGATCCCTCGCAGCCACCGTCCGACAGAGCCGACACCGTCACCTCGCCCGAAGATACGCAAGCGCCCTCGGTCGAGACCACCTCGCCCGGAGACACAGTCGGGCCGCCGCCAACACCCGAGCTGCCGGCGGGCTCCGAGTGCCACGACAACGACGACTGCCCCCTCGGCTGGACATGCGACGGCGGCGTCTGCGCCGCCCCTGGCGATTGCGAGGCGACCGGGACCTGTCCGGAAGACACCGGTGGTGTGCTTGAGGTCCACCCGACCGGAGAGGTGGCTTTCAGCTTTCTCCCCAACGACAACCTCGACCATCGGCGCGCGCTCAACCTCTACAACACCGGCGACGGGCCGCTCATCATCTCTCACGTGGGGCTGACCCCCGAGACCCCGCAAGATTTTTCGACGAGCTTTGATCACGAGACCCCGGTGACATTGCACGCCGGCGACCAGGCGAGGGTCGAGGTCGTTTTCCGGCACACCTCCCCCGTCCCTTCAGCGGGCACGCTCGAAATCCACAGTAACGACAGCCGCGCCTACGTCACGCGAATCGCGCTGGTGCCGCAACCCAAAAATATCATCGACCAACCCGACCCTTGTATTCAGGTCCACCCGACCTCGCTCGACTTCGGCCAGGTGATTCGGGGTGAGACCCACTCCATCGACTTCACCGTGCGAAGCTGCGGAGAGCCGGTGCTGCGCCTGGAAGCAATCGAGCGCGGCGCGGGCGGCGGCTTCTTCGGTGGCGGGACACCGTCGGAGTTCCAGCTGGCCCCTCCGCTCAACAGCCAGCCTTTGCTTCAGCAGGGGATGCAATACGTCCAGACCGTGACCTTCACGGGAGGGCTGGCGGGGGTCAAGACCGGCCATTTCGTGGTCAAGAGCAGCGACCCGGCCCAACCCGAGGTCCGCGTCGATGTGCGCGCCGAGTCCATCCCGCCGCCGATCGAGTCGCAAGGGATCCATGTGGAGCTTGTCTGGGACAGCAACAACTGCGACGTCGATTTACACTTCCTGAGGCCGGGCGGCACCTTCAACCGCGCTCCGGGCGATTGTCACTGGCGCAACATGAGCCCCTCTTGGGGAGATCCCGATGACATCGCGTCCAACCCCTACCTCGACGTGGACAACGTCTGGGGTTATGGACCCGAAAACATCAACTTCCAGTCTCCGAGCCCCGGAGAATACACGGTCATCGTCCACTACTTCTCCGACTCTTACGCGGGCAGCCCCAGCACCCCCACCAACGCCACCATCCGAATCTACCACTACGGCAACCTCGAGGCCGAGTTCGGCCCGACTCATCTGGCTCAGACCGGAGTGCGCTGGGACGTCTGCACGATTCACTGGCCGAGCATGACCATCACCGAGATCGGCACTGTGAACTGACGGAGGTCTTCACATGGCTCGCGACTTCTCGAGGGCTCTTCCCCGCGCCCTCCCCGCAGTGATCTTGTTACTGCTGGGCTGCTCCGACAAATCTTCGCCCGGCGATCCGTCGCCGGATCCAATCGGCGACGTCGTCGTTCACTACGACTCCGTCCCACCGCCCCCTCCCGGCGACGCGGTAACACCCGATCCGCGTGAAGACAGCGCCGCCCCTTCCGCCGACAGCGAGACCGGCGCGCCGCCACCACCGGCCGACTCTCTGGGCCCACGCCCCGATCCCCCGCCGCCCCTCGGCGTCGAGCCGGGCAGCTTGGAGTACGGCGAGCCCTGCAATCTCGACGAAGAGTGTGCAAGCGGGCTGTGCTGGCGCTCGTCCGAAGTTACGGGGTGTACTATCCCATGCACCAGCGATGAACCGTGCGCCGTCGACGGTCTCCAATGCAGCCCCATCGGCGCCGAGACGCTGGTCTGCGGCCCCCCACGGATGATTGAAGATCCCGGCTGCGCGACCCACGGCCAGTGCCGCTATCCGTACACTTGCCGCGACGACATGGGGTGGTGTGAAGTCCCCGAATGCCGCTTCGAGACAGACTGCCCACCGGGCGCCACCGGCGCCGAGCGACGCTGCAACTTGGATTCGCGCCGCTGCGAGCCGCTCGTCTGCACCTCGACCCACGAGTGCACCTCGCCCGTCGAGTTCTGCGTCGCCGGAAGCTGCGGCCCACCGCAGTGCACCGAGCGCAGCGACTGCGCGCCGGGCGAAGTCTGCGACAAGGTCCAGGGGCGCTGCCACGCCGCGCAGGAGTGCTCCCCGGAAGACGAGAACCCCTGTGAGGGGTTTTACAACCTCGTCTGCATCGACGGTCTCTGTGAGGTAAACCGTTGCCCCACCGCTTGTTTCGACGACGAGGGACAACGCATCGAGGACGAGGAGTGCCCACCGTGCGAAAACCCGAACGCCCAGTGCGATCAAGCCACCGGACACTGCCGCCTTCCCTGCGAGAACGACGACCAGTGCCTTCTGGGCGAGGTCTGCGAGCGCGCCGCCGGACTCTGTTTCATCAACCACCCGCCGGTGGCCAGAGCTTACGCCATGGCCCCTGAGGGGCTCGCGGCGGCAGTGGATATCGAGTGGTCGGCGCCCATCGCGCTAGATGGATCCCAATCGTTCGACCCCGAAGGCATGGCGCTCGACTACCACTGGTACATGGTGGATTTCCCACCCGAGAGTAGCTTCGAGAAGCTGGAATCACTCCCCGACTCCGACGGCCCCAACACCTACCTGGTCCCCGACGCCTTGGGCACCTTCGTGGTCGGCCTGTATGTCGAGGATCCAAACGGTTTCATCTCAAAAACCACCGAAGTGGTAGTGCGAGTGCACTAGCTAGTTCGCATCTGAAAACTTCGTGTCCGAATGCGAGCAGTCAGCTTTGTCGGGCAGCCGGGGGGATTGCTCCCCCAAGCCCCCACAGAGCCGGACGTGCGCAACTAACGCATCCGACTCCTCGGGTCACAGGTTCGCTAGTCGGTTGCAGCAAGCGGTTGAACTTCTCCCAATTGAGCCGGGCGCGTCGCGAGCGCCACCAGCGGACCGCAGAGCGGGACGCCGCAGGGGGAGGGGGCGCGCGGCGCCCCCGTGTAATCACCCCAAGAGGCCACCAGCGGACCGCAGAGCGGGACGCCGCAGGGGGAGGGGCCCCGACGGCTCCGCCG
>PWKZ01000181.1 GCA_003559575.1 Bradymonadales bacterium
AGTCGGGTGCAAGTGCAAGGAAACAAGCCAAATCGAGCGGAGGCGTAGCAGCGCTACGTCGAGCATCGATTTGGTGAAGGTGACGCCGCAAAATCACCCGAATCGCTTCCCGAATCCCGGATGGGGTGGATGATTGAGGAATCCGGGCTTCGTTGCAAGCGCCCGGGATTTGCGCGAAGATTGTCCGCAAGAGAGTCTGGACGGGAGCGACCATGGAGCTTTTTGGCCCCCCGACAATATTGATCGTGGATGACGACCGCTCAAACTTGGAGAGCCTCTCGCGCGTGTTCCACCGTGAGAACCACAAGGTCTTGACTGCCGAGGACGGCGCACAGGCGCTCGAGGTGGTGCGCAACGAGCGCGTCCATATCGTCCTCACCGATCTCATGATGCCGGGCATGAACGGGGTCGATCTGCTGCGCTCGGTGAAGGCCATCGCGCCCGAGTCGGATGTGATTCTGATGACCGCCTACGGCACTGTCGAGACCGCGGTCGAGGCCATGAAAGAGGGGGCCTACGACTTCGTCACCAAGCCGTTCAAGCGGGTCGAGATAGTCAAGTGCGTTCGTCGCGCCCTCGAGAAGCAGACCCTGGTGTTCGAGAACCGCGCGCTCCGCGAGGAGCTGGGCCGGGTTCGCAAGGAGCGGCGGATTATCGGCAGCTCACCCGCCCTGCGCCGGACCTTCGAGATGCTCGAACAGGTGGCGCCCTCGAGCGCCACCGTGCTCTTGCTCGGCGATAGCGGCACCGGCAAGGAACTCTTCGCCCGCGCGTTGCACGAGATGAGCCCGCGGGCCAACCGCCCGTTCGTGGCCGTCAACTGCGCCGCGTTGCCCGAGAGCATCCTCGAGTCCGAGCTGTTCGGCTATGAGGAGGGGGCCTTCACCGGAGCGCGGCGGCGCAAGCAAGGGCGCTTCGAGCTGGCGCACACCGGGACATTGCTCTTGGATGAGATAGCCGAGATGAGCCCCGCCACTCAGGTCAAGTTGCTGCGGGTGTTACAAGAGGGGGAGTTCGAGCGCCTCGGCGGTACCCGGGTGGTGCAGGTGGACGTGCGCATCGTCGCGGCCAGCAACCGCGCGTTGCGCCAAGAGGTCAAGGCGGGGCGTTTTCGCGAGGATCTCTTCTATCGCCTCGACGTGATCTCGATTCGGCTGCCGCCGTTGAGTGAGCGGCGCGAGGACATCCCCCTGCTGGCCCAGCATTTTCTCCAGCGCTACGCCGCCAAGAACGGCAAGACGATCCGCGGCATCGCGCGCGAGGCGATGGATCGGATGCAGGACTATTCGTGGCCCGGCAACGTGCGCGAACTCGAGAACACCATCGAGCGCGCGGTTGTGCTGGTTCGCGGCGATGTGGTGACCGAGGAGGACTTGCCGGAGTCCATTCGCGGCAGCGTCCACGACCGGCGCTCACTGACAGTGCCGCTCGGGGCGACCTTGGAGGAGATCGAGCTGCGCCTCATCCACGAGACCCTTCGTCTGACCAAAGGGGATAAACGGCTCGCGGCCCAACTGTTGGGAACCTCCACGCGCACGATCTACCGCAAGCTGGAACAAGAGGCGCAGCGTGATTTGCCGGGGCGGGCAGTTGAGAGCGGAGGCGAAGAGTGAGGCTCTCCTCCGTGGCGCGCCTCGAATTGGAACAGGAGGTCCGTCTCGGCTTCTAACGACTACAGCACGCCGCTGGAGCTTGTCATCACGGGGCCGCTCGACCGCGCCCATGTCCCTCGCTGGGATCAGGAGTTCGCCAGGCGGCTCTCGTCGGCGCCGGGGGCCTCGGTGCGACTCGATCTCTCCGGTGTCGAGCGGATGGACAGCGCCGGCGCGGCGTTCTGTGCGCTGTTGCAGCGTAGAGTGGCGGCCGCCGGCGGCACGCTCGAGCTCTCGGGGGTGAGCCCGGCGGCGCGTGATTCGCTCTCGGTGTTTCGTGTCCGTGACTCCGACGCCTCTCCGGGGCGCCGGCGCGAGGGCTTCTTCGAGCGCGTTGGCGGCTCGGTATACTCATCCTTCCTCGGCTTCGTGCTGTTTGCGGTGCTCGTTACCGACACTTTTTACGCCACGGTCACCGGTTTTTTCGGGCGGCGCCAACGGGTGCGCCTGGCGGCCATTATCGAGCAGATGATTCGCATTGGGCTCGAGTCTTTCGCCATCGTGGGGCTGATCTCGTTTCTCGTCGGCCTCACCGTCTCGCTCCAGTCGGCGGTCCAGCTGGCACAATTCGGCGCCAACATCTTCTTGGTCGATCTCATCGCGCTCGGCATGACACGCGAGCTTGGACCGCTCATCACGGCCATCATTCTGGCGGGCCGCTGCGGTTCGTCGATCGCGGCCGAGCTGGCGACAATGGTGATCACCGAAGAGGTGGATGCATTGCGTACAATGGGGGTGCAGCCGGTGCGGTTTCTGGTCGTGCCGCGCTATATCGCCATCAGCATCATGCAGCCGCTGTTGACCATGATGGCCAATTTGCTGGGTATCCTGGGCGGTTTTGTGATAGCGCTCGTGTCTTTGGAGATCGGCCCGGAGGCGTTCGGGCTGCGGCTGATGAACTCGCTGATGCTCTGGGATATCGTAACGGGGCTCATCAAGAGCGTGGCGTTCGCCTGGATCATCGTGTTCGTGGGCGCCCACCGCGGTTTCCAAGTCTACGGTGGCGCGGTGGGCGTCGGTAAAGCCACCACCGACTCGGTGGTCCAGGCGATTTTCGCGGTCATCGTGGCCGACGCCTTTTTCTCCATCATCTTTTATTTGTAGCAGGATTGATCGGTGACGCGCCAGGAGAGCCAAGAACAACGCCGGACGTCGCCCGAGACGGGCGCGGAGCCGACCCCGATAATCTCGGTTCGCGATTTGGTGGTCGGCTACGGTGGGCCGCCAATAATCGACGGGCTCAGCATCGACATCCTCCCCGGCCGGGTGACGGCCATCATCGGCGGCAGCGGGTGCGGCAAGTCGACGTTGCTCAAGAGTGTCGTCGGATTGCTCACCCCGCAGGCGGGCAGTGTGCGGGTGGCCGGCCACGATCTGGCGGCCCTCGATGAGGACGCCTTGGTGGGCGCCTTGTCCAACGTGGGGTTGCTCTTTCAACAGGGCGCGCTTTTGAACTCGATTACGGTGGCCCAGAACGTGGCCATGCCGCTCGAGGTGCACTCGCGCTTGTCACGCGAGGTGATCGCACTAACCGTGCGGCTGAAACTCGAGCTGGTGGGGTTGGCCCATGCCGCCGAGCTTCTGCCGTCGGAGCTGTCGGGCGGCATGAAAAAGCGCGCCGGGTTGGCGCGTGCGATGGTGCTTGATCCCGAGCTTCTACTGTGCGACGAGCCGTCGGCGGGGCTCGATCCTCAGACCGCCGCCGACATCGATCAGTTGATTCTAAGGCTCAAGGACACATTTCGGATGACGGTCGTGGTGGTGACGCACGAGCTGGCCAGCATCGAGGCGATCGCCGACGATGTGGTCATGCTGGGGCGCGGTGGTGTACTATTGTTCAGCGGTTCGAAGGAGGAGGCGCAGCGCTGCGGTGTCCCGGAGGTGCGTGACTTCTTCGCGCGCCGGACGCCGGAGGCGGGGGGCGACACGCGGCCCCTGCTCGACGTTCTGGAGGGTCGCCCGTGAATGTGACACGCGCGCAAAAAGTACGGCTTGGCGTTTTCGTCGTCGTCTCGTTGACCCTGTTGTTGCTTACGCTGGTGATGCTGGCCGGGCTGCGGTTCACCGACGTGCGGGACACGTACTTGGTGCGCTTCCCCGACTCGGTCAGTGGTCTCGAGGTGGGGGCGCAGGTGAAGTACAGCGGTGTGCGGGTCGGGCGGGTCGAGTCGGTGCGGATCAACCCCGACGACGTGAGCGAGGTGCTGGTGAGCGTCAGCCTGGAACGAGGGACGCCCATCAAGACCGACACCGTGGCTGTACTGAATCTGGCCGGCATCACGGGGCTCAAATTCATCGAACTGACGGGCGGCTCACGCGAGAGCGGCTTCATCGAGCCCGGTGGTGAGATACAGGCTGGGGCGTCTCTGCTGGACCGCCTCTCCGGGCAGGCCGAGGAGATCGCCACCAAGGTCGAGATGTTGCTCAACAGCATGAACCACATGTTCTCGGAGGAGAACCGCGCGCGGATTTCAGCGATTCTGGACAATCTGGAGCAAGGCACCGCGGTGGCGGTCGCGATGGCGGACGACAACCGCGAGAGTCTGCGCCTGACCATGGAGAATGTGGCCGAGGTGAGCGCCGCGTTGGTGCCCGCGATCGAGAACCTCGATCGTGAGGCGCAAGCGACGCTGGTGGCGATCACCGACAGCGCCACGGCGCTCGGTCGCACCATTGAGCGCGCGCGGATCGAGCGGGTCTCCAACCAGGCCGAGCGCCTGCTCGTGACGGCCCATCGCAAGATTCGGGACACCGACGTCGAGGGGCTCGTTGGGATCATGAATCAACTCGTGGCTCACGCCGATCAGCTCGTCACCAGCCTCAATGTGACAGTCCTGCGGAGTCGCGAGGATCTCTACGGGAGCCTCTCCTATCTGCTCGAGGGGATGGAGAACTTTAGCGATTTCGCACGGATGGTGCGTGAGAACCCGTCGCTTCTGTTGAGCGGCCGCGCGGCGGAGGAGCGTGTCCTCAGATGAGGGATTTATTCAGACACAGGCGACGGTTGGCCCATTTGGCCGTGCTCGCTCTACTGGCCGGGCTGGTGCTGCAGTGCGCCACTGTGCCGCGGCGTTACTATTACGCCTTGTCCTATCCGATGGCGCCGCCGACGGCCACCGCCGATAGGCCTCCGCTGCACCCGTTCAGGGTTCGTATCCGACCGTTTCGCTCCGCGCTGCCCTACAACCGGCCGGAGATGGTCTATCGCGAGAGCCAGTTCGAGTTTCGCTACTACGTCTACCGCATGTGGGCCGCCAAGCCGCAGCACATGTTGCGCGAGCTGGTCGAGCGGCACCTCGACACGGCGCGGCTGACCCTCGAGGTGACTCGCGACTACGGTGAAAAGCTGCCCGACTATGAGCTGTCGGCGGAGGTTCTGGCCATCGAGGAGTACGACTCGGGCGACCTGTGGTATGGGCACCTGGCGATGCGTTTTCAGTTGGTGCGTTTCGCCGACAAGGTGCCCATCTGGAACTACTCCTTCGATCGCAAGCGCAAGGTCTTCATTCAGCAGCCGGTCTATGTCGTGCGGGCGCTCTCGGGGATCATCGAGGAGGAACTCGACCACATCACCGCCGCGCTCGACCACGTCTTGTCCGAGGAGCGAGGGGTCGCGCCGACTCTGCCGCTCGCCGCGCCCCCGCGGGATGATGATGAGCGACCGGCTGAGTTGCCATCGCTCGAGCGGCACCCCAAGCCTGATGAAGCGCCCCTCCCGTCGCCCGAGAGGGAGCCGTTCGATCCCGACGAGTTGATCATGCCGGATGAACTCGGGAGCCTCCCGCCGCAGCGAACGCTCTTGCCGGATCTGCGCGCGCTCGATTGGCCGATTGACATGGGAGCGGGGTGATGATCCGCACGCTGGTTTCAGCGCTGGTGTTGGCTCTGGGGCTCACGACAGCCGGCGTGGTCGCTTCGGCGGGACCGGATGAGCGTGGTCCGTTTGCCTACCCAGGCGAGCAGCCCTGGACGTGGGACCAACCCGGATCGCGCGAACAGTCGGCTCGCGATCCGGCTCTGGTGCCGGTGGGCAAGGGGGCGCTTTTCGTTCCGGCGATGAGCGATCCCGCCGTCGAGCCGCCCTATATCGTGGAACAGGACGGGACGATCATCGACAGCTTCCCGATTGGCAGTCGAGCGGTGCTTCGCCCCGGAATCTACAAGGTGATCATCGGTTCCGGTGCTTTGACCGATCGGTTTGAGCGGCGAGTCCTCGTCAAGGAGGGGCGCACCACTATCGTCCCGGCCACCTGGAGCGGGCTGGTGGTGGATGTGATCGACGAGCGTGGGATCCCGTTTCGCGGCTCCTACGAGATTGTCAGGATGCCCGAGCGGGCCAACATCGGGCTCGGCCTGGGCGCCGACGCCGAGCTTGGCGAGGAGCTTCGCACCTGGCTTCTGGAGCCGGGGACCTACATGTTGATCAAAACCGGCGAGAGTTATCGCGCGCGACGCGATTTCTACACGTTTAGGCTCCAACCGGGCGAGCTTTTGAGGCTGTCGCTGGTGATGGATCGCGACGACGGCAGCATCCTGGGGGCCGGACAGGTGACCTCCCCCGAGGAGGAGACCGGGATCAGAAACTGGCGGCTGCATCTGGTGCTCGGCGGAGAGGTGGAGTTCAACAGCCGCAGCGACATGGTCGGCTTTCCAAGTGGCCACGGGTTTACGCTGGGAGGATATTTGGACTTCGTGGCCCAGTACAAGCCCGAGCGTCATCTCGTCTACTCACGAATCAAGTTCGAGCAAAAGCAGGTCAAGTTTCCCGGTCAGCCGTTTCGCAAGGATCTGGACGAGCTGCGCTTCGACGCGCTCTATGTGCTGCGGGTGTTGCCGTGGATTGGGCCATACGTCAGGTTCGGCACCTTGAGTCCCGTGTTCAAGAGCCACGTGGATCTGGGCGATGAGCGTGAGGTGGTTCTGGTGGACTCGTCCGGTGATCGGGTTCGCAGCCTCGGGACTCAAAGCGGAATGTTCGAGCTGGCCAAACCTTTTTCGCCCTTCGAGCTCAAGGGGGGAGCCGGGATCGGGTTCATCTTGGCGGCCAGCTATATCCTCGATGTCAACTTTCGCGTCGGTGTCGGCACCCGCGCGCTGTTCAACCACGGCATGTTGTCGTTGAGCGACGACCGCAACACCCCCGAACTTGAGGTGGTGCGTCGCGACGACGCTTTTCGCTGGGGGGTCGAGGCCACGTTGGTGGGTTCGTTGCGGTTGACGCGCTGGGTGGTCGTCACCACCGAGTTCGAGATGCTCGAGCCGTTCGAAGATTACAAGAACCCCGTGATCCACTGGAACACAAACGTCGGCTTGCGGCTCGTGTCATTCGCCTCGCTCAACTACTTCTTCAGGATGATCTCGGACGTCGAGCGATCCGATAATCTCCAGACCGAACATCGGCTCCTGCTGCGTTTCACTTGGCGGATCCTCTGAGCCTTCAGTGTCATGCCCCGAACTTTTCGAGCTTGCCGGCGTGCGCCATGGCCAGCGGCAACATCTCCTTGGCCGGGATCGTGCCGATCTCACCCGTGCGGCAGGTGATCTCGTCAAACCTGGGCGGCTGGCCACCACGGAGGGCAGGGGCCAGCATCAACACCGGCACCGGATGCCAACTGTGAGCGCTCATGCTGGGTGGGGTGCTGTGGTCGCCGGTGATGACGAGCACGTCGGGGCGGGCCTCGAGAAGGGCCGGCAGCGCCGCGTCCATCTCTTCGATGTGCGCCACTTTGGCGTCTAGATCGCCGTCTTCACCGGTCTTGTCGGTGTACTTGAAGTGCGCGAAGACGAAGTCGTGAGTGGCGAGCGCCGCGGCCGCCGCGGCGGTGACCTCGGAGGCTGTTTGCGGGGCCGAGACGGTCTCCATCCCAACCAGACGCGCCACGCCGCGATACATCGGATAGCCGGCCACCGCCGCCGGGTTGAGCCGGAAGCGCTCAGGGAATCGCGGCCAGTCCGGATACTTGGCCGCGCCGCGCGAGAGCACCATGTTGGCGCGCTCCTCATCGGCGAGGGCCTCCCGCACTTGGCTGAGGAGGTCGGCCATCATGCGCGCGGTGGGTGACTCGTGATGGGGCGCGGCGGCGGGATCGAGCGGCGCGCGGCCCTCTCGCTGCGGGTCGGTGTCGCCCACGTCGTCGTCGAGGTCATCGCCCCGCAGCACGAGAAGCGCGCGGTGTTCACTCTCGGTCTCGAGAAACACCTCGACTCCGGCGGGCGGCTTCAGCGCTTCTCTGAGCTTGGCCAGCACCCGGCGGTTCTCGTCGTCTGAGATCCGCCCGGCGCGACGGTCGGTGACCTCGCCCGCGGCGTTCAGGGTACAGAAGTTGAGCCGGGCCGCCACGTCACGCGGCCCCAGAGGAAACTCCAGCCCGAGCGCGCTCAACACCCCGCGGCCCACCGTGTAGACAAGGGGGTCGTAGCCGAACAGCGCGAGGTGGCCCGGGCCGGAGCCGGGTGTGACGGCGGTGGCCACCGGAGTCAAGAGGCCGCAGGCCCCCTCGCCGGCCAGCCGGTCGAGATTCGGCGTGGCGGCGATCTGAAGACCGGTGCCTCGCTTGCCGTTGGCGCAGTCGCCAAGCCCATCGAGCACCAGCAGGCAGATCCGGCGGTCGTTCTTGATGGCCAGGCTGGTAATCAATTCTCCATAGTCGTCGCGGTACATTTTTCCTCCGGAATGTCGTGCCCCAAGGGGGCTTTTTGTAGCGCCCGGCGCTAAGATATCGTAACATCCTCCGCGAGGCTACCTGGGGAAGGGACCCTCGGGGGAAGACAGGAGGTTTCATGCGGCGAATTTTGCTGACAATCGCGATATTCACTCTCTTGGCGACGGCTTTGCCGCACCAGGCGCAGGCCATCGGCTTGCGCGTCGGCGGGATGTCGGTGGTCGAGCCCGGGAGCGACCACAAGTTCGCCATCGGGATCGACAACGACACCCGGCTCGCGCGCTTTCTGGCCATCAACACCGGGACGCTCTTCTCGATCGACGGCGACTCGATGCACACCGACGGCTACCTGGGGCTCAAGGTTTTCATTCCGGTGGCGTTGCAGGGAAAGCTCGAGTTGACGCTACGGGGCAATTTCTTGCTCAAGTGGTTCTACCTGTTTGATGACTCGGCTTTTTTGGATCGCAACGCGATCGCGATCGGCGGCATCGTCGGCCCGGGCGTTAGGTTGAACCTCGGGAAGATCGCTTTGAGTTTCGAGCTGGACGTGCAGATCTACGACTTCATGTGGCCCTCGGTGTACAAGAAGACGGACACCAACGTGGCGCTCGCCTACCTCTTCGGGATCGGATTCTGACTAGAGCCCTGGTGGGCAGATTTTGTAACAGGGCTCGGCCCCTGGGACCAGGTTGTTGTTCTCGCCACCGCCATTGAGCCCAATCTTGATCCACTCGTAGGGTTCGTCCTCCAAGAAGATTCCCGCGTGGCCGATGGGGTGCTCGAGCTGTACGTTGCGCGCGCCGTCGAGGATTGAACTCTCGGGGGGGAGCACGATCTCGTCGCCGTCGCTCCAGATGCTCATGTAGAGGATCTCCTCGCCCGGAGTCTCGTCGCAGTCGTTGAGATCGGCCAGGAAGGGGTTGTCGCGCCAATCGTCGGCCCCAAGGCCGCGGCACAGCTGCTCGCCGCCGCAGGTGTGTCTCGCCAGGCAGCCCATCCAGGAGCCGTGGTGCGCCCCGGCGATGCTGACGAAATTGCGTACATGGCGATAGCCGCAGAGATACTTGATGTAGTAGCGCGCGTCGAGCCCGCCCATGCTGTGGGCGACGATGTCTACCTTGTCGCGTCCTGTACGCTCCTTGAGCTCGCGCACCCAGGCGGCGATTTCGTTGCCGTGGGCCGGGTTGCACCCCGTTACGTCGATGAACTCGGGGGCGTAGACGAACTCGGGCGGCCAGCAGTCCTCGATCAGCCGCTCGCGGATGTGCCACCATGTGACCTCGGCCCCCGCGCCGTAGCCGTGGACCAGCAGCACCGGCGCCAAGGTGTAGTCCGGGCAGCCGGGCTCGCCCGTGTTGCCTGAGTCGGGCGTGGCGTTGTCGTCATCCAGAGTGTCGCGCGCGTCGCTGCCGGCCGGGGTGTCGCCTGGGAGAGTCGTGTCGTGGCGGCCGGCGTCGCGGCGTGGGGGGTCGACTATCCGGGAGCCGGAGCCGGTCTCGGCGGCGGTCTCGGCCGGCGCGCGCGCGTCTTCGGTGCTCGGCGGGCGCACCTCGGCTGTCGTCTCGCCGGAGGTGTCGGGGGCGCCGACGGTCTCCGGGGGGTGATAGGACTCTTCCTCGCAGGCGAAAAAAAACAGCAGACAGAGAATCAAAGCGGCGCCCCCGGTGAGGGGGGGCAGTCGAGAGTGAACCGAGCCTCGGTGCATTGTACCTCGCTGTGTCACACTAGCAGCATAACCACCCGGTGCGGCGAAGGCAATTGGTTTGCCCATAATCGTCGGCCCATCCTGGGATTCGCGCGCGGATCCGCGCCCATCTGCGGCGTCACCTGCACCGAATTAGTGCTCGACGTAGCGCTGCGTTGGACTGCGCCTAAGAACGGCTTGTTTCCTTGCACATGCACGCGCCTCCACACGCTCGCTCCTCAGAACGAACCGACGATTATGGGGTTTGCACCCTCGCAGAGCCCTGGGCTAGACTCTCGCCGACGCGTTGCTTTTATGCCATGGCGCGTGAATAAGTGGAGCCGGGCGAACGTCCACATCAATTGGGAGCGTCGTGTGGGGCTTGACGACAACAAACTGGTCGAACGCTGCCGAAGAGGTGACCACACGGCGTTTCGGGCGCTGATGGAGCGCTATCAGCGCAAGGTGTTTGCGTTGTCGTATGGGATGGTCCACAACTCGGAGGATGCCCAGGAGATGGTGCAGGAGGCCTTTATCAAGGCCTACCGTAATCTGGATCGGTTCCAGGGTAACAGCAGTTTTTACACCTGGCTCTACCGGATCTCGATCAACGCCTGCATCGACTTCCTGCGCCGGGAAAAAAAAGGCCGGGGGAATGTCGACTACGATGATCAAATTGGGCACCACGAGCGGGTCAACGAGAGTGACTTCCCGTTGGTCTCGAGTGCCGGGGTCGACAATCCGGGGCGGTCGCAGTCGCGTCGCGAGCTCGGCGAGCAGATCCGGCGTGCCATCGCCGCGCTGAGCGAGAAACACCGGCAGGTGATTCTGCTGCGCGAGGTGGAGGGGATGGCCTACGGCGAGATCGCGGAGACCCTGGGAGTCGCCAAGGGGACCGTCATGTCGCGGCTGCATCATGCGCGGCAGAACCTACAGGCCGCGCTCGGGCCCTATGTGGAGCGCGGGGCGAGCGCCGGAGAGAGCGATGGCGAGAGATCATGAGACCACCGGGGGCGAGACCCCGAGAGTGAGAGAGCGATGAAGTGCCGAGAATTAAACGAACTGCTCGGCGCCTATGCGGACGGCGAGCTCGAGAAGGGACAGGCGCGCGAGGTCGAGGCGCACCTCGCGAGTTGCCCCGGCTGTGCCCAGGCGCTTTCACGGCAGCGGGCTCTGTCGGGCTCGCTGCGGGAAGCGATCCTTGAGCCGGCCGAGCGGGCTGCCGCCGAGGGGCGGTTCGACACCATCTGGGCGAATGTGGAGAGCGCCATTGCTGCGCCGCCACCTTCGCTCGGCGAGCGTCTTGTGGCGTGGTGGAGTGCAGGGCGGTCCGCGCGGTCGAGGTGGGCGCCGGCCCTGGCGGCGGCCGCCGTGCTCGTGGTCGTCGCCGGTTTGTGGGCGGCGCGCTCAGGCGTCTTCGCGCCCGAAGGCGACCGGCTGGCCGATGCGCTCACAACCGAGCTGCCGCCGTTCGCCGCGCCGCGCCTGAGCGACGAGCCTGTTTCCGTGGCGCGGGAGACGTCGGGCGATGAGGTCTCCCCCGGCCTGCCCACGCCGCGGCGCCGTGGGCCCGAGGGGATGGTGGCCGTGAACGAGGTCTTCATTGTCGACTATGAGGTCGAGCGCGGGACCGTCATTGTCGAACACAACCCCGAAGAGCCGAATATGCCGGTGGTCGTTTGGCATCTGTTCAATGGTGACGAACAGAACGGCGGCGAGGAGTCGATATGAAACAGCTCCCGGCGTGTATCGCAATCGTACTGTGCGCCACGATTACGATGGCCCTGACGGCGACCGCGGAGGCGCGCGCCGACGATGCCGTTCGCTGTCGGGTGAGCGTCATTCACGCCACTTCGGTTGATGAGGACGAAGCCCGGATTGATCCCGCGCTTCAACCCATCGCCGATTACCTGCGGCGGAGCTTCGGTGCGCGCTACAATGCTTTTCGCGAACTCGATAAGCATTCCATGACGCTGGCCCACGACAAGAAGCAGACCCGTTCGCTCCCCGACGGACGCTCATTGGGGCTGACCTACAAAGGTCGGCAGGGGGAGTTCAGGTTGATTTTCATGGAGCTGCCGCACTTGAAGACCACCGTCAAGGTGCGCGACGGCGGTCTGTTCTTTCAGGCCGGCCAGTCGTTCAAGGGCGGGATCTTGATCCTCGCAATCCACGCCGGCTAGCTCACTTGCATCCCCCAAGAACGGTTCACCGCCCGTACCAGGCGAAGCCACCGCCGGCGCCCTCCTCGACGAGGGTATGCAGCGCGCCGTTCGTGAGATCCAGTAGATGGAGGCCGGCGGTGCCCCCGGCGCCGTCGCGGAGGAGCATCAGTTGTTGTCCCCCGGGGGCCCAGTCGATTCCGTCCCAGCGCAATAGAGAGTCGTCGAAGTCGGTGACTATATGAGTCTCGAGGTGTCCGCTCTCATCGGCTCCGGCCACCATTACCTGGCGCGTCTCGCCCTCGACAATCGGGATCGCCAGGAAGCGGTGGGCGCTCATCGCGGCGCGAGCGTGGCGTGGGAAACCCGTCAGAGGCACCTCGCGTTCGGCCGTGGTCGGAGTCTCCGGCGCGACAAACGCCAGCACGTCGCTGCTGCCCCGGTCTCCCGGGAGGCCTATCAGGAGCAGGTCCTCGAGAGGGTGGTGAGCAGGCAGGCCGAGATCGTCGTCGGCCTCACCAAGCTCGGCGAGGTCGGATCCGTCGAAGCCGATCTCGCTGAGCCGGGTGTGCGCGCGGAGCCCCATGCGGGTCTCCTGCAGGGTCTCGTTCAGGAACCTCAGCGTGACCCCGTCCGAGCTCCAGGAGGGAGCCAGTAGAGTGACGCGCCGGCCCTCTTCGACACAGATGATGTCTCCCACGTCGATCTCTTCACCGGGATCCAGGTGATACTCATGGGTGGCCTCGTCGAGCACCTCCTCCGTGTGGCGGCGGAAGTGAAGCGTCCCGCTGCCCGCCGGCACCTCCATGAAGAACCCGCCGCGGCTGTCGGTCTGGGCGTGTTCGCCACCGAGCGAGCTTGCCACCATCGCGCCTTCGACCGCCTCGGCCAGCATACCGGTGCGCGCCCGGCGCAAGCGACCGACAATGTAGCCGGTCGGCGCGTTATCGGGCGCCACCCGGCCGGCTTCCGGCAGAGGGGTCACCTGGCGGCACCCGCTCCCGTCGGCGCCGACCACGAACAGGTTGGTCTCGAGAGTGCTGCGGGCGGCGGCGAAATTGCTCACGAAGGCCACCTGAAGGCGGTCGGGGGACCAGGCCGGATCCCAGACATGGATCTCGGGGTCGTTGAAAAAGGTGAGCTGTGCGCGCCCGCCGGTGGTGGGGTCGAGTAACCAAAGGTCGCTCCCCCCCTCGGGTCCCTCGAGCGACACCACCACTCGGTGATCGCCGCTCGCCGCGCGCGCCTCGAGCCCGGCTTGTTGGCCGGAGAGCGTTGCCACCGGGTCATCGATTAAATTGAGGCAGTAGGACGTTTCCACCGGCGGCTCGGGGGCGGCCAGATCGGGATCGGTGTCGCCGGGCGCGACTGTGTCACCTGGGGCGACGGTGTCCTGCGGGGGATCTTCGGCGGGGAAGCACTCTTCGTCGCCCTCGCACGCGACCCCAGCCAGCAGCAGCAGCCCCAGGAGCGCGTGGCGCGCGGCGCGGTTGCGCAGTGCGAGGAGCCCCGCCGCCACTGCCAGCAGCAGGCCGAGCGGCGCCGGAGTAGCTCCGCCGGCGCTGCAGCCGCCCGTTGTGCGGCACACGAGATCGTCGCCTTCGTGAGGGCCGTCGCCGATCCACATCCCCGCGTCGTCTCGGATTCCGCCGACCACATCGCCCTCCGCGGGAGGGTCGTCAACACTCCCACCGACCGGGGGGACCACACCGTCGTCGAATTGTCCCAGCACTTCGGCCCACGGGCCCGGCGTATCGGGGTCGTCCGGGTCGCCGTTCTCTCCGTTGTCTCCTGGGTCGGGCGCCAGTTGGGAGTCGTCCCAACGCCAGATTTGCCCATAGGTGCCCACCGCCCAGCCGCGGTGGGGCCCGACGAAGGCGGCGTCCAAGATGAGATCGAGCCCTTCGTCAGGGGTTTGGAGGGTCCAGTTCATCCCGGCGTTGCCGGTGAACAGAAAGACCGGGCGATTGGTCGGCCCGCCGCCCTCCTGCCCGGCGCCGCCCAGCACCCAGCAGTGAAATGGGTGAGGACAGCGCACCGGCCCCAGGCTGAAGTATGGCAGCCCGTCGGGGCCGTCCGGCAAATCCACCGGCTGCCAGGTCTCGCCTCCGTTGGAGGAGACCCACACGAAGGCCCCATCGTCGTCCCAGCCGGTCATGAGCCCGCGGGTTTCGGTCGTGAACGCCACGCTGGTGAACACCGCCTCCACGCCGGTGGTGACGGCCTGCCAGGTGGCACCGCCGTCGCGACTGCGCGCCACCGTGCCCTTGGGGTGGATTTCCGTGCCGACCACGACCTCGTTGCCCTGGGGGCCCCGCTCGGTGATGTCCTCGGCCTTGCCCCCCACCGCCCAGCCGGTGAAGTCGTCGAGGAAGAAGACGCCCCTGAAGTTGGTCCCTTCGGCGCCCGGCACCGACGTCGTCTCCCAGTTCAATCCATCGCGTGTGCGGCCCACCAGCGCCTCTGAGCCCGCCAGCCAGGCGTGGGTGGCGGAGCGGGCGAACAGCGCCCTTGGCGAGTCGTCCATGGCGATGTTCTGAGTAACCCACTGCTGTCCGGCGTCGACGCTCTTGGAAATCTTGGGACCGCTCATCATTGGCTGTTCGATGGCGTAACCCACCTCGGCATCGCCGAACGAGAAGGCCAGGTAGAACTTCATCGCGAACGGATCGCCGCCGCCAACCTGCATCGCGTTCCAGCCGGCGCCCCCGTTCTGTGTGCGAAAGATCATTGGGTTGGCGCCGCCCATGCCGTCCCCTTGGACACCAAAAGTGATCGCCACGTCGTCGGAGGCCGCGCCGATGGTGACCATTGCGTCGTCCTGGCCCCACTCTCCCATCGGGCTCAGGTGTTGGCGCACCCATTCGGCCTGCACCGGTGACGCGAACAAGAGCCCTCCCAGAAGAACCATCGGACCCAGGGCGGCCAGTAAAAGATTGAGACGATTGTACTGCGAAGTCATGGTGGCTTTCTCCCTCCTACCAATGCCTCCGGCAGTCTACCCGATCTTTCGAGACCGTGACACGTCGATTTAGAACTCCGCCAGCAGCCGGCCGGTCAAGTGCAGGAGTGAGGCGTGAGCCACTGCCTCGTCGGCCTGGGCGCGCGCCAGGCGTAGCTCGGCCTCACGCTGCTGCTGCTCGGCGACGATCACCTCCAGCGCCGTCGCGGCACCCACCTCGAAGCGGGCCCTTTGGCCCTCGACGCTCTCGCGTGCCAACGAGATTGTCTCTTTCGCCAGCGCGGCGCTCCGGCGCGCCGTTTGAAGGCCCTTCTCGGCCGCGATGGACGCTTTGAGGTGAGCCTCGGCCTGCTTGAGCTGGATCTCGAGCGGCTCGGTGTCGAGGCGCGCGAGCACCTGGCCTTCGCGCACCCGCTCATTCCATTCGGCCTCCACGGCCACTATCCGGCCGGAGATCTCGGCGCCGACGATTACCTCGCGGATAGGCTCGACGGAGCCGGTTGCGCCGACCAGCCTTTCGATGTCACCGCGCTTTGCGAGGACCGTCCGAAAGACGGGTCCCGGCGGTTCGCTTTTGAGCTTTTGCCAGCCCAAGATCCCGCCCACGCCCAGCGCGACGAGGACCAATAGCGGCTTGAGCCGGCGGCGCCACCGCGCGCCTTCGCTCAGCCCGAGGGTTCGCCGGACCTCTTGCGAGGCGTCTTTTTCGGCTGAGTTTCTTGGGTTGTCTGCCACCAACGGCGCTCTCCTTGGCTAATTGGTTGTTTCAAGTCGCCACCGGGCGCGCTTTCGTCACTCCGGACAGCACAGGTGTCTTGTCCGCTGCAATATATGGTCCAACCTCAACGGAACTGAACTCCAAGGTTTCAATCCTCCGCCGCGTCCGTGGACCGAGGGGAGTGAGGAAGGGAAGAGAGTGGCGAGTTTCGCTGCTGCAAAGCTTGCACTGCCATGCAAATCCTGCACTCACCATAATCGACGGTCCATCCCGGAAAAGGGTGGAGGATTGAGCCGTTGCCCGGTGTGGGGTCAAGTGCTACTTTCCGTGGGGCGGGAGGTGTGGCACATGAACGGCGAAACAAACTCTTTGTCCGCGGATGGGTTGCGTGAGACCACCGGCGAGCGGCCCTTCGGGGCCGCCGAGGCGCTCACCGAGGCCGCGCGTTGCCTTTATTGCTACGACGCGCCGTGCGTCATGGGGTGTCCCGCCGGGGTCGACGTGCCGGAGTTCATCCGCAGCTTGCGGACGGGCGCCTGGCGCGCGGCGGCGCGGCTGTTAATCAAGGCCAACCCCCTGGGCGAGAGCTGCGGCTGTGTCTGCCCCACCGTGGTGCTGTGCGAAGGCGAGTGCGTCCTGCCACGGATCGACGGTCAGGCGCCGGTGGCCATCCATCGCCTGCAGCGGTTCATCCTGCGCTGGGCGCGGGAGAATCAGGTGGAGGTGGTCTCGTCGGCGCCGCCAAGCGGCAAGAGCGTGGCGCTGATTGGCGCCGGGCCGGCCGGCCTGGCTTGCGCCTTCGAGCTGAGGCGGTTTGGTCACCACGCGGTCGTGTATGAGGCCTCGGAGCACCTGGGCGGTCTCAACCGCTCGGCGATAGCGCCCCACAAGATGGCTTCCGAGCTGCCGCGACTCGAGGCCGAGTGGCTGCTCGCCGGTGGCGTCGAGGTGGTCAAGGGAGTGCGGATCGGGCGTGATTTGAGCTTCGCTCAGTTGGAGGCCAAACATGACGCCGTCTTCATCGGCGTCGGCCAGGGGGGGGATCTGATCCCCGATCTTCCCGGTGTGTCGGCGGTGCCGGTGCTGGGAGCCATCGAGCTGATTGAGGGGCTCAAGGGCACGTGTCCATCGGCTATCGCCGAGCAAGCGCGGCGGGTGAGAAGCGTCGCCGTCGTCGGTGGCGGGAACACGGCGGTGGACGCGGCGCGCGCACTGCGCGCCGCCGGGGTCCCCGAGGTGACAATCGTTTACCGGCGCGATGAGACGTTGATGCCGGCCTTCGAGCACGAGTGGCAGGAGGCGCGTCGCGAGGGCGTGAGGTTTCGCTTCTTGAGCGCTCCTGAGAAGATATTGGCCGTCGAGGGACGGGTGACGGGGCTTGGTTGCGTCACGACGCGGCTCGGCGCGCCCGACGAGACCGGGCGGCGCGCGCCGAACCCAATCCCGGGCAGCGAGCACGAATTGCCCTGTGAGGCAGTGGTCTTTGCCGTTGGCCGGGTTGGGGTGCGCGCCTTGTTGCCGGATCTCCCGGCCGACATCGTCGTCAAGGGTGGCCGGGTGGTCGCCGACCCCTCCACCGGGGCCACCGCCCGGCCCGGCTGGTGGGCGGGCGGCGACTCCACCAGCGGTGGCCGCGAGGTGGTCACCGCGGCGGTCGCGGGGCTCAAGGCGGCGCAGGCGATTCATCGCGCGCTTTCGGCGCGCGATGCCGCCCCTGGAGTGGTTCAAGGGGCGGGGCGGGGTGGAACCGAGAGAGGCTAGAATGGCGGATCTAAGTGTCACAATTGCCGGTATCCGTTCGCCTAATCCGTTCTGGTTGGCTTCGGCGCCCCCCACCAACACCGGCGATCAATGCGCGCGGGCGTTCGATCATGGTTGGGGCGGTGTCGTCTGGAAGACCATCGCCCACTCGCATGATGAGATAGTCAATCTGTCCTCGCGGTTCGGCGCCGTGCGTACGGCGGGAGGGGCGCTGGCCGGGATCAACAATCTGGAACTGATCTCCGATCGCTCGATGAGTGACAACTTGGCCGAATTGGCGGCGCTCAAGCGGCGCTACCCCCACAACACGGTGGTGGCCTCCATCGCCACCGGGCCCCGGGAACAGTGGCGCGAGCTCGTGCAATGCGCGGAGCAGGCCGGTGCCGATGGGCTGGAACTCAATTTCAGTTGTCCGCACGGTATGTGCGAGCGAGGGCAGGGATCGGCCGTCGGCCAGGATCTCAGCGCCATCGCAACGATTACAGGGTGGGTCAAGGAGGTCGCCACCCGCCCGGTGTTCGTCAAGCTGACCCCCAACATCACCGACATTTGCGATCCGGCGCGGGCGGCGGTGGCCGCCGGTGTCGACGGGCTGTCGTTGATAAACACCCTGAAGAGCATCGCCGGTGTCGACTTGCAGCGCCTGGCGCCGTACCCCATTGTCGATGGCCGCTCGAGTAACGGCGGCTTGGCGGGCGCCACGATCAAGCCGGTGGCCCTCTTCATGTTGGCCTCACTGGCGCGCGATCCTGCCGTCACCGTTCCCCTCTCAGGGATCGGCGGGGTGTCCGATTGGCGCGACTGCGCCGAGTTCATGCTCCTGGGCGCCAGCACTGTGCAGGTCTGTACCGCGGCCATGATTGGCGGCTATCGCATTGTCCGGGATATGCACGAGGGGCTCTCGGATTGGATGGACGAGATGGGGTTCGCCACCACCGCCGAGGTGATCGGCCGCGCCGTCCCCAACTTCGTCCCGTGGGGTGAGCTGAATCCTGACTACCGGGTGGTCTCGCACATCGCCCCCGATAAGTGCATCGGTTGCCAGCGCTGCTATCCGGCTTGTCGCGACGGCGGCCACGATGCCATCCGTCTGCCCTCGCCCAAAAGCGGCGGCAAGCCGTGTTCGGTGCGTCAAGACGGAGTGGCGCATCGCATCCCGGAGGTGGATGAGCGTCGCTGCGTGGGGTGTAACCTCTGCTCTTTCGTTTGCCCGGTGCCGGGCTGCATCACGATGCGCGAGACCGGCTAGGTTCCATCCAGAAAACCCGCGGATCTCGCGGGTGGCCATCAGCTCTCAGCTCAGGGACCGTGATTCCAGTAGCTTGGCTCATTGCTGACAGCGCGCATCCGGGGACGGAGTTTCCGGAGGCGAACCAACTAATTCGTTGCAGGTGGGGTTGACAGGCGCGATTGGCTTGCCGTATGTTCCCCTCCGCTTTGTGGTGCTCGACTCGGAGGTGGCGCTCATGGCCCATAAGAAAAGTGGTGGCAAGACTAGAAACGGACGCGACAGCAACCCGAAGTATCTCGGGGTCAAGCGCGGCGACGGCCAGGGCGTGTTGGCGGGGACCATCCTCGTGCGACAGCGGGGCACGCGCATTCTGCCGGGGTCAAACGTTGGCGTGGGTCGCGATGATACCCTTTATGCTCGCATCAGCGGGCAGGTGCGCTACAAGAAAGTGCGCAAGAAGGGTGTCGATCGCACGATGGCCTGGATCGAAGCCTCTCCCGCCCCGGCCCAAGAGATCAGCTAGCCAGCGTAGTTTCCCACAACGAATCAGGATCTGGTGCGACGGTGCAGAGGTCGAGTCGCGTCCTGGCCCGAAGCTCCTCCAAGCCCAACCCGTCAAGGAACAGGCCGTCCTCGTTCAGCATGACCTCGGGCAGCAGCACTTGCCGCGGACGCGCCGCGACGGGGCGTGTCGCGAGGGGCGCGAGCCCGGCCTCGAGATCAAGCCCGGTGAGGAGCCCGGTGACGGTCACCTGGGGGCCCCAGTACAGAGATTGAAGCACCAATACCTCGATTTTTGCCCCGGAAAATTTGCTCAACGCCACCGCCGCGCGCTCGATGATTGGCCCCGCGAGTTGGCCGGTGACGAGCGCCAGATGTCCACCGCGGAGCGCGCCACGGCCTTTTCTGGCGCGCCGTTTGCGCTCGAGCGAGTCCAGAAACGAGCGCACCAGCCCCACCCCGTTTTCGATTTGGGGGTAGTCGCTATAATTTTCGGCGGGCGGCAGCGGGCGCTCGGCCGAGAGATACCACTCATCCGAGGCCATTATCACCGGCCGTCCGCGTGCGACGGCGACGTTTTCGGCCACCGGCCCCAGCCAATCGAGTAGCCGGCGCGACTCATCGGAAGTGAACCGTCGCAGCCCGTCGTCGCGTTGATGGCGAGTGAGCCCCACCGGGACGATGGCGATTGATGACACCGCGTCACCGAGCGCCGTCAGCTCAGCGAGGCTCCTCTCCAGCACGTCGCCATCGTTGAATCCTGGGACGAGCACGATCTGGAGATGTAGCTCAATGCCGTGGGCGGCGAGGAGGTTCAGGAGCGGGAGCACGTCACGCCCGGCCGGACCTCGGGGGCGAAGGAGGGTCGCGCGGGCCGCGGGATCGGTGGCGTGGACCGAAACATAGAGCGGCGAGAGGCCCTCCGTGATGATGCGCTTCAGGTCTTCGGCGTCGAGGTTGGAGAGGGTCACGAAGAAGCCGTCACGGAAGGAGAGGGCGTAGTCGTCGTCTTTCAGGCATAGCGAGCGGCGCATCTTGCGCGGTTGCTGGTCGACGAAGCAGAATCGGCAAGAGAGCCGGCAGGCCCGCGGGCGGTGCGTGACCGTCATCCCGAGGCTCTCGCCCCAACTGCGCGAGAGTTGGTGTTCACGCAGCGTGCCGCCTTTTTTTTGGACTCTCAGGTTCAGCTCCGGCGTGTTCGCCGCCATCTCAAAGTCGAGACTGTCCCACGGCTCCCGGCCGTCGATGGCGACGATCCGCTCGCCACCGCGGAGGCCGGCGCGCGCCGCGACTCCACCCCGGGCCACTGAGGTGATGATGACGGCACGACGGCTCATGCCGTCCCCGCCTTCTCGCGAAGTTGGCGCAAGCGCTCAAAGACCAGCACTGCGGCGGTGGCCGCGACGTTGAGGGACGGGACCGCGCCCCGCATCGGTAGCCGGACGAGTTCTTCGCAGCGTGACCGCACGCTCTTGGTGAGCCCCTTGTCCTCCCCGCCGAGGGCGAACACCACCGGAGCGATGGTGTAATCCAACTCGTGGTAGTCTCGCTCGGCCCCCTCCCACGCACCGACAATCAGGTAGCCGGCGCGGCGGAATTGCGCCAGCGAGGCCATCAGCCCCTGACGATGGAGGGGGGTCAGGTCGGCTGCGGCACCCGCCAACCTGCGCACGGTGGGCGTCACTCCGGGGTGTGAGCGGGCGGGGGGCAACACGATGCCGCCGACTCCCCCGGCGGCCGCGATTTGTAACAGCGCCGCCAGGTTCTGGCCGTAGTGCAGCTCGTCGAGCGCCAAGAAAGCGCTCTCTCGACCGGCGGCGCGCATCTCTTCGATCCGCGTCGCGAGAGTCGGTCCGGTGGTGCGTCCTTTGGGCCCGTGGCGTCGCTGGGGCGGGCCACCTGCGCCGCGTCTGACTGTCATCGCTCAAGGCCACCTTTCCGATTATCTCGGGCGTCGCCAGGCTACCGCGCGCGAGTGTACCCCAGGGCGGTCGCAAAGTCGCGGTGTCGGCGCTCCGCGCGTCAGGCCGGGTGGCGCTCACGGCGACGGAGCACGCTCACGGTTCAAAACGCACACACCATGTCCCGGGTCGCACACCTGTGGAGGCGCGGGCCCGGCTGCGGAAAATGCCGGCCGCCCAGGGAGCCGCACTCATTGGACAGAGCTGGGCTAGCTGAACGCTCTTGCAGCCAAATGCTCTATTGGGGCTCAGCGGGTCGCGTTGTACGATCGGGGGCGGCTGCGCGAGGGCCGCGAATTGCCGCGCCGCGGGCGGCCGTTGTTGACCGGCGCCCGTCGCTCGCTCGCGCGCGCTTCGTTCCTTGGGATTGTCGACTCGTAGGGGTGACCTTCGAGAACAGGGACCCTCGTTCGCATCATCCGCTCGATGTCTCTCAGATAGGGGCGCTCGTCCACATCACAGAAGGAGATCGCCATCCCGCTCTTGCCGGCTCTGGCGGTGCGGCCGATTCGATGCACGTAAGACTCCGGGATATTGGGCAGATCAAAGTTGATGACGTGAGTAATCCCCTCGACATCAATCCCTCGCGCGGCGATGTCTGTCGCCACGAGCACCCTGGTTTGGCCGGCGCGAAAGTTCTCGAGCGCGCGCTGGCGCGCGGTCTGCGATTTGTTGCCGTGAATCGCCTCGGCCTTCACCTGAGCCCCATTGAGGTGGCGCGCCACTTTGTTCGCGCCGTGCTTGGTGCGGGGGAAGACTAGAGCGCGGACGACGTCATCGGCGCTCAATAGCTCGTGAAGCAGCGCCTGCTTGTCACCGCGCTCGACGAACAGAAGGTGCTGCCGGATGCGCTCCACGGGGGTCGTCACCGAGTCCACCGAGACCCGCACCTCATCGCACAAGATGCTCTTGGCGAGGGCCGCGATGTCATTCGGCATGGTCGCCGAGAAGAGCAAAGTCTGGCGCTTGACGGGCAAGTCGGCGATGACGCGCCGGACATCGGGCAAGAACCCCATGTCGAGCATCCGGTCCGCCTCGTCAAGGACGAAAATCTCGACCCGGTCCAGGCGGAGGTGCCCCTGGCCCATGAGGTCCAGTAGGCGGCCGGGGGTGGCTACCAACACATCACGCCCACGGGCCAACGCCGACACCTGCGGGCTCTGGCCGACGCCGCCGAAGACGACGGCGTGAGTGAGCCCCAAGCCGCGGCCGTAGGCACCGAAGCGCTCGGCGACCTGAATCGCCAGCTCACGCGTAGGGGTCAAAATGAGAGCCCGTGGCCTGCGCGATAGCGGTCGTGGACCACCCGCCAGCCGGTGCAGGATCGGGAGCGCGAAGGCCGCTGTCTTCCCGGTGCCGGTCTGGGCGCAGCCGAGCAGATCGCGTCCATCTAGAAGATGGGGAATCGTCTGGGCCTGAATCGGGGTTGGAGTAGTGTAGCCCTCCGCCGCCACACTGCGGAGCAGCGAGGGGTGTAGGGCGAGGCTTGAGAACAAGTCTGTCTGCATGAGAGTCCATTATTCCACGAACGCGTCAAATCAACCCTGCGCTGTCAAGTCAGCAATGGGAGCGCCTCGTGTGAGGGAGGGTCTGCGGTGCGCGAAACCTCAGAAACCTTGGGGGGGATAAAGAGCGCACACGGAGTGCCGGTACAAAAAACCTCACGGCTGGGGAATTCCCGCACGATTTATCGCGCGCTCACTCCGGGGCTTGAGCGAAAAGTCCCCCGAACAGGGGGGGAGCTGTGACTCAATCCGTCGCTCGGTGCAATCAAGCAAAGCCTCGATCTAAAGGCTTACGGCTGATGCCACGCTCCACTTGTACTGAAAATCAAATAGAAAGTCAATCCCCTAATCGTCCCTCAATCCTCAATCATCCACCCTTTTCCGGGGTTCGGGAAGCGATTCGGGTGATTTTGCGGCGTCACCTTCACCAAATCGATGCTCGACGTAGGCGCTGCGTTGGACTGCGCTCGATTTGGCTTGTTTCCTTGCACTTGCACCCGCCTCACTC
>PWKZ01000034.1 GCA_003559575.1 Bradymonadales bacterium
ATCTACGCGGTCGCGCTCATGACCGGCCTGATGGACCGCAAACCAACAGCGCCGCCAATCAGCATCGACAAGCTCTACGAGCTCGCCTTCCGGGCGTTCCTGTGGCTCTGCCGCCGCCCGGTGGTGTTCTTGGATCGGTTAATCCTCCAACTGGTCCTCGGCCGCGGTCTCGTCTTGCTCTGGATGGCCATGTTTCGCTTTTACGACAAGCTCAAGCGAGGGGTGGTTCTCGCCACCGTTCGCGCGACAGGCAGCGGGTCAGCCGTCCTCGAGCACCTGGACCAACCCGCCGCCGCCGGCGAGCGCAGCCGCTGGGCGAACTTCGCCAATATCGACTTCGACTTGCTGGTAGTCGCGGTGTTCGTGATTCTCTTGCTCTTCTTCTCCCTCTGAGAACTTCGGCCCTTTCAGGGCTCAGGGAAATACCGAACTCACGACCGCCCTCGCCAGACTGAGCGGCCAGCCGGAGAAGATCCCGAGGGCTATCGCCAGACCGGCGAGCGAGAGCGTCGGCAGCAACATCGCCCGGTTGCTCTCCCCACGAGGGTTGGGGGTGAAATCACCATGCCTGAAGAACGCCCTCACGAACGCCGGGAACAGGTAAAGCGCGTTCGCCATCGAGCCGAAGATGAAAATCGCCGCCAGGAACGGATGTGGGCTCGTGAGCCCGCCGCTTATGAGCCCCCACTTGGAGACGAACCCGCCGGTCAAGGGGAGCCCCACGAGGCAAAATGACGCCAGCGCGAACGCGATCATCGTCAGCGGCAGCCGCCGCCCGATGCCATTGAGCTCACTGACTTTTTTGCACCCGGTCTCGTGCGTTATGATCCCGACACTGAAGAAGAGGGTGATCTTGGCGAAAGCGTGGGCCACCAGGTGATAGACGCTGCCCCTGACTCCGGCCGAGGTCAGGAGCAAGCTCCCAAAGATGATATACCCGAGGTGGCTGATGGTGGAGTACGCCAGCCGCCTCTTGAGGACATTCTCCTGCATCGCCTTCAAGGCGCCCAGGACGATGGTCGCGCCGACCCACAGGTAGAAATATTCCATGGGGAAATTGGAGAGGGCCGCGGGGCCGAAGACGTAGAGTACCAGCCGCAAAATGCCGAAGACCCCCGCCTTGACCACCGCCACGGCATGGAGCAGCGCGCTGACCGGGGTCGGGGCGACCATCGCCCTCGGCAGCCAGTGGTGGAACACGAGCAGCGCCGCCTTGACCCCGAACCCGGCGAACAAGAAGGTGAAGCTGATGAGATAGGGCACGGGATCGGCGACCACGGCCTCGGCCGTGACAATCCCACCGCCGGTGAAATCCCAGCTCCCCACGAGGCTGTACAACAGGAAAGCACCGGTCAACGCCAGGGCCGCGCCGATGAAGCTGAAGAAGAGGTAGACGCGGCCGGCGCGGCGGGCCTCCTTGGTGCCCGTGAAGACCACCAGCGGGTAGGTGGTCAGGGTCAGAAGCTCATAGAAGAGGTAATAGGTGACCAGGTTGGAGGCGAAGGCCAGGCCAAGAGTGACGCCCAGGGTGATTGTGTAGTAAAAGAAGAAACGCCCCCGCCCCTTCTCCTTGCCGAGATAGCCGAGCGCATAGATCGTCGCCAGCACCCAGAGCCCGAGCACCATAATGCCGAAGACGGTCCCGAGCGAGTCGATCCCCACCCAGAACTCGATGCCGACGCCGGTCCGGAAAAGAGGTTGGCGCAGCCCCTCGTTGCCGAGGATGAATGGAACGCCCACACTCGCGAGGGCGAGCAGGCAGACCGGCAGAAACCAATGGCGACGCCGCCCCACGGACGGGATCAACTGCAAGAAGGCGAGCAGCATCGGGACGGCGATTAGCAATAAGATCACTGCTCTTTTCTCCCTGTTCCCCACATCAGAATGATGGCCATCACCACGGCGAAGAGGGAAGTGGTCTCAAGCAAGGTGTCATAGGCGCGATAGTCCAAGATGATGTTGCTCACCAGATTGGGAGCGCGACACTCACCGGGCGCTCCCTCGACATAAGCCTGATAGACCTCGTTCTGCTGGGGGCTGCCTTTCGCCGAGTAGACAGGCATCTCCTGGACCGCAAGGAGCAGCGCCACAAACACCAAGGAGACGACTGCCCCGACCACAATCTTGTAGAGTTTCAGTAGGTTCATTCCGGCCGCCTACCCATTTTGGTCATGACGATGATGAGCAAAATTGTCGTCCCCATGCCCACCGCCGCTTCCGTGATCGCCGCATCGGGCGCATTGACCCGCATCCACAACAGGCACAAGACGATGCTGAACGCACCGAAGATCAAGATTATGTACAACAAATCCTCGAAGAACATGACGGACAACGCGGAGATGAGCAGGATGAAAACCAGTATCAGGTCGACGAGCTCCATCACTTCTTCCCCTCTTGTCGCTTGCGAGCCGTCGGCACCTTCCGCTCATATCCGGCTCGGCCGATCAGGTGGGCCACGACTGGGTTGATGACCAAGATCATGAGCCCCAGGAAGACCAGCTTGACTCCCACGAGCAAATCACCCGTCAGTAGAATCAGCGCCAAAATCAGGGCAAAGATCCCGAGGGTGTCCGTCATCCCGACTGTGTGAATGCGGCAGTAGAAGTCGGGCATCCGCCAGAGCCCGAGGGCGCTGGTCGCAAAGACCAGGACGCTCAATATCAGTAGTATCGCGGCGGCTATTTCCATTTTCGGCATCCTAGCGCAGCAGCTTGCGGTCCAAAAACCTGATGATCGCCACCGAGGCCACGCAGGCCGCCAGGACGAAGACCAGGGCGACATCCAGGTAGATCCAGGCGTCCGCCAAGTGGGAAAACAGCAAATGGACGCAGACCGAATAGGCGACGAACAAGTTCATCGAGACCAGGCGATCAGTGGCCGTCGGGCCCACGAACGCGCGGGCGATCGCGCAAATCATCAGCGCCAGCAGAATGAAGACCATTATCCAAACGAGGGTGTCAATCACGACTCCACCTCCTCAACTCTCTCGAGGAGCCTTATCAATGGCGAGTCTTTGATTCCAAGGGCCAGACTCTCGTCGACACAGTGGATCAAGAGGCTTTTCTCATCGATCAAAATGGCCAGGGTTCCGGGGGTCATTGTGATGGCGTTGGCCAACAGAACTCGCAACACCCGGCTCTCAATCCGCGGTTCAATCTTCACGAACTCGGGGTGCACAACCGAGCGCGGGCGCCAGATAAGAGTCATCATTTTCAAGTTTGCAACCAGAATCTCCCACGGCAGGCGCACGAAGAAGTGGGCCAGGCGCAAACGACCTCTCACGCTCAACCCTCTCGCCGGGATCTTGGACTGCATGGTCCCTTGCCAGAGCATGGTCAAGCCGCCGGCCAGCGCGATGCCCACGAGCACACGACCGAGGTCGATGACCCCGGTGAGTAGAAACCAGAACACCAGCAGGACAAAAAACAGCACCACGCTCAGCGGGGTTATTTTGGTGGCTCGTCTCAAAAACGCCTCCAACTCTTCATGACACTCTTGGGCTAGGGCACCAAAGCCTGCGCGGCTTGCTCAAAAATCTGGTAGCCCGTCACCGGCAACAGCCCAAGAACAATCAGCCCGACCGCCAGAACGCCCAGTGGCAGCAGACGGTTCAGCGGCATCCCATCGCCTTTGACGGGCTGCGCCTTGCCCCCGAAGAACATGGTCACCACCACCGGCAGATAGTAAGCGGCGTTGAGCAACCCGCTGGCGACCACGAGGATCAGCGGCCAGGGCGACCCCCCTTCGAGTCCGGCCATGGCCAAGAGATACTTGGTGATGAAACCGGCCGTCAACGGGAAACCTATCATCGAGAAGGCGGCCAGGGAAAAAGCGGCGGCGCTAAACGGCATCTGTCGCCCCACCCCGGCGAGATCAACGATTTTCCGACTGCTCACCCTCCCGGTCAGGTTGCCGGCGGAGAGAAAGAGCAGCGTCTTCATGGTGGCGTGGGTCACGATGTGGAAGAAAGCCGCTAGCAAGCCTGCTCCGGTCATCATCCCCAGGCCGAGGAAGATGTAGCCGAGCTGCGCCACCGTCGAATACGCCAAAAGCCGCTTGAGATCGAGCTGATTGAGAGCGGCGAATGATCCGAAGAGCAGAGACGCGGCTCCGATGAGCAGCACGAACCGTTGCAAGACCAGGGCCTGCTCGTCACCCCCCAAATAGAGCTGATAGAGCAAGCGCACGAGCAGCAGGATGTACATTTTGACCACGAGGCCGGACAGAATGGCGCTCGAGGTCGTCGGAGCCGTGGAGTGGGCGTCGGGGAGCCAGAAATGCAGCGGGAAGACCCCCGACTTGACGGCCACTCCCACCACCATGAAAGCCAACACCACCCAGATCAGATAGTCCGAATGCTCGGCCTCGAGGATCCCGGCGACGGCGAAAGTGATGTTCAAGTGTCCGCTGATGCTGTAGATGAGCCCTATCCCGAACAACAGGAAGCCCGACCCGATGGTGGTCAACATCAGGTACTTGAACCCCGCCGTGAGGGAAGGTTTGGTCCCGCGCGCCACCACCAGGGCACACGCGCTCAAACCGATGACCTCCATCAGAACATACATGTTGAAGAGGTCGTTGCTGACGGCCATCCCCATCATCCCGCCCGCGCACAACATGACGAGGACGTAGTACCAGCCCACTCGCTCGGGGGGGATCTCCCGCTCCACGGCGCCGCCGGCATAGAGCAGCACCAGGAACAAGATCACGGAAATCAAGAGAAGCACAACGGCCGCCAAGGGATCGCCGATAATCTCGATCCCCACGGGTGGCGCCCAGCCGCCGGCGTCTTGATGAATGACCGGACTGCCGAAAACCGACCACAGCAAGTAGGCGGCCGCCACGATATCGGCGCCGATGACCCCCAGGGCCATTGGGCGGCAAACCCTGGGCTGCCAGTGCGCGAAGAAAGGCATCGTGAAAGCACCGATGAAGGTGAAAATCACAATAGCCAGGGGTAGACTGTCGGCCTCCATGAAATGCACTCCGGTACACGCAACAGGTTGTGGGGCGCGAGAGTGGACACCAAATTACTCGGAAGCCGCCTAGGCCGGCCGCCGGGGTACCCTGATCACTCGAGCGACCGCAACAGACGGTGAGCGTAAATCGTTCCATAGCTCTGGTATATTTTGATGATGATACTCAGCGCCAGAGCCGTGATACTGAATGCGACCACAATCCCGGTTAGAATCAACGCCGAAGGCAGGGGGTTGGCGTAAACGACCCCCGTCAAATCGGGATCAACCAATGGCGGTCGCGCGCCTTTGATGTTCCCCTCGGCGAGGAACAACAGAAAGACGCCACTCTCCATGATGTTGATCCCAATGACCTTCTTGATCAAATTCGACTGGGTCAAGATGATGAGCCACCCCAGGGAGAACAAAAACGCCGCGAAGACATAGGGATAGTTGGCCAGCAACAGTCCAGCGTCCAATTCACCCCCTCTCTTCAAGGTAGAAGATGCTCAAAATGGTCGAGGCCACCAGCAAGCCGATACCGAGATTGACAATGCTCACCGCGCCACCGCTGAAGAGGCCGACGGCGTCCACATCGGGGTCGCATTCCTTGACCATGAAGAGCTTCAGGGCTTCCGCGGTCGCCCCGATGGAGATGAGCAAGATCGCGATATTGAGTGGAATGCGGGCCCTGTTGTGGCTGATGTCATCGCCGAACAGCATCAGATAGAGGATCATGCCGAGGCCGATGACCGCGCCGCCGGCAAAGCCCCCTCCGGGGGAGATGTGGCCGTGAAGGATCACATAAAATCCGTAGAGGATGATGAAGGCGATGACGAGCCCCAAGGTCTTGCGAGCGATCACTGGTCGTTCTCCTCAGCCTGGAGAATTTGTTCTTTAAAAAAAGCGAACTCACAATCGCTAGCCGCGCCAAGAGGGTCCCCCCTTCAGAAATCACTGCGGGCGAGCGACCATCGATTTATCCCGCCACGCATCATAGGAGTACAGATCGCTTTGTACAAGAATCTAGTTGCAGCAATCGGAGCCAGCCCAAAAAATGGGATCAGAGGGCAAAGAACAGCAGAACGACCACGAAGATTACGAGCACCAGCAGATCAAAGTCGATATTGGCGAAATTGGCCCACCGGCTGCGCTCGCCGGTGGCGGCGGGGTTATCCAGATGATCCAAGACCGCCGCGCCACTGCCGGTGATTCTGACCGCCAAACCGATGACGACCAATTTGACCCTCCGGTAAACCCGATAGAGGGCGAGCCAGAGCACAATCAACGCCTGGCCCAGGACAAATTTGAGAATGTAGTGATCGATCAGCATCACCGGGCCGCGGCAGACCCGCACGAACCCTGTGGCGAGCATTTTGTATGACCCGAGGATCCGACAATCGACGTTGCAGGCCGGCCCGCAACAGAAACCCACCACCCCCGCCGCCAGGCTTTTATAGGCCCTGAGAATGGCGTCGTCGGCGGCGCGCGCCGGGCCGCGGCAGAGCCACACGAACAGAGCGGAGATGGCTTGATAGAGCTTCAGGATGGCTCCGTCGGCGAACTTGGCCGGGCGGCGGCAGAGCCACAGGAACGCCCGGAAGCCGAGCTCGTAGAGCTTGTCGATGCTGATTGGCGGCGCTGTTGGTTTGCGGTCCATCAGGCCGGTCATGAGCGCGACCGCGTAGATCCCGGCGCCGATCCCGAGGTACTTGAAGAACCCCAA
>PWKZ01000235.1 GCA_003559575.1 Bradymonadales bacterium
AGCCCGGATCGTGCCCGAGCCCGAGCCCGTCCGGACCCGTAGCGCCTAAGACGGTCGGTTGAACCCGACCGCGGATGAGGTGCTCCACCCCAGCTCGCGGGCAAAGCCCGCGACCAAAAAATAAGATGCGGTCAGCCCTGGGGGGGGCGATGCTCCGGAGGTGCCCACCCCGGGGGAGCAGCGTGGATGGCTCGGATTAAAGAAAACAACCCCTGTCATGTCAACAACATAGTCGATGATCTTGCCCATCTCACGGGGCTATGAGATCCTTCCGCACGGGACCACTGATGGGTGGAGTCGGTATGTATCGAATTACTTTCATCTTCCTGGCGTTGATCCTGTTGGGCGGCTGCGAGGCCGAGGATGGGGCCCAAGGCAAGGCCGGCGCCGACGGCGCCGATGGCGAGCCGTGCACCCTCAGCGACAACGGCGATGGCACCTACACGATGAGCTGCCCCGACGGAACGATGGTGGTCCTCTCGGATGGCGACCAGGGCCCCCACGGGCCGCCCGGGGACGACGGGCAGCCATGCACGGTAACCGACAATGAAGACGGTACCTACACGATCAGGTGCCCCGACGGAACGACCGTCACCTTGGCGGACGGAGACCAGGGGCCGCGGGGAGAGCCCGGACAAGACGCGCAACCCTGCACGGTCTTCACCGACGTCGAGTACGGCACCTACACCATGACGTGTCCCGGTGTCGAGGCCGTGACGTGGAGTGACGGCGAGCCGGGGCCACAGGGCGAGACGGGCGAGATGGGCGAGACAGGGCCGGCCGGCGAGCGAGGAGAGCCCTGCGCCGTCACCGACAACGAAGACGGGACCTACACCATGGACTGCCCCGACGGCACTTCGGTGACCTGGTCCGAGGGCTCCTCATGCCACGTTGTCGACAACCTCAACGGCAGCTACACGATGCACTGCCCCGACGGCACTTCGGTGACCTGGACCGAGGGTGCCTTGTGCACCGTCTTTGAGAACCCGGACGGCACCTACACGATGACCTGCCCGGACGGGAGCACGGTCACATGGCCGCCGTTGGCGGGCTACGAGCTTCTGTATCCGGGCAGCTTCACGATGGGCTCCCCACCCGACGAGCCGACCCGGGACGAGAACGAGCGCCGGGTTGAGGTCACAATCACGCGCCCGTTCTATTTGAAAGAGACCCCGGTGACGCAAGGAGAGTGGCTCTCGTTGATGGGCAACAACCCCTCGTCATTCTCTGGGTGCGGGGCGGAATGTCCGGTGGAGCGCGTCAACTGGTGGGACGCGGTTGCATACTGCAACGCGCTGTCGCGAGCCGAAGGCCTGGAGGAGTGCTATACCCTCACCGCCTGTAGCGGGACTCCCGGCGAAACCGATTTCAGCTGCGGTGGAGTGGCCTTCGCCGGGCTCTCCTGCCACGGCTATCGGCTCCCCACCGAGGCCGAGTGGGAGTACGCCTACCGCGCGGAGACGACCACCGCCTACTACAGTGGACCACTTCAGGAGACGGATTGTGAGACGCTGGACGCCAACCTTGACACCATCGGGTGGTACTGCGGCAACAGCGCCGATCAACCCCACCCCGTCGCGCTCAAGGAGCCCAACGCCTGGGGGCTCTATGACATGGCGGGCAACGTCTGGGAGTGGACGGGGGACTGGTATGGCCCCTACCCGGAGGGGCCGGTGGCCGATCCCGAGGGGCCATCTTCCGCCACCTCGCGAGTGTTCCGCGGCGGATCCTTTTACGACTTCCCCGGACTCTGCCGCGCCGCCGCCCGCAACGCCCGGGCCCCTGGCGGACACTTCTTCACCGTCGGATTTCGCCCCGCCCGAACCCTACCTTGACCTTTCGTCAGCAATAGCAATATTAACCCAAGAGAAACCGCTGATCATGTCTGATCGGCCGAGCTTGGACAGTAGGTCACTCCAGTGAATCCAGCGATCGATGCCACTCCTTTTCTCAAGTGGGCCGGGGGGAAGACCCAACTCCTGAGCAAGCTCGAACAGCGTCTCCCCGAGCGCTTCAATACTTACCATGAGCCTTTTTTGGGCAGCGGCGCGCTGTTCTTTCGGCTCGCTCGGCTTGGCCGAATCGAGCGCGCGCTCCTGACCGACGTGAACCGCGACTTGATCCTCACCTACACTCAGGTCCGCGACAACGTCGAGGGCCTGATTGCGGCGCTCGAGGAGCACCGGGAGAGGCACGACCGCGAGCACTTCTACGCCGCCAGGGATCGGTTCAACGGCGACGGACTCGACCCCACGAGCCGCGCCGCGATCTTCATCTATCTAAACAAGACCTGCTTCAACGGGCTCTATCGGGTCAACCGCAGGGGACACTACAACGTCCCGATGGGGAGATATGAGTCGCCCTCCGTGGTCAATCCCGACAGAATGAGATCCGCCTCGGCCGCTCTTCAAGGGGTATCCCTGCGCGCCGAGGACTTCACGCAACCCTATTCCTCTCGGCCCCAACCTATACGGGTATCCCTGCGCGCCGAGGACTTCACCCGCGCGCTCGCGCACGTGGCGCCAGGCGACTTCGTTTACCTCGATCCTCCCTACGTCCCGCTGAGCGCCACGGCAAACTTCACCGCATACGACCGCGATGGATTTCGCTTCGAAGACCAGCGGCGACTGGCGGCGGAGGTCCGACGCCTCGATGGGCTCGGGGCCAAAGTCATGCTGTCGAACCACGCCACTGACGAGCTGATCGCCCTCTATGACGGCTTCGGCGTCGAGATCCTGCAGGCGACCCGCATGATCAACCGCCAGAGCGACCGCCGCGGAAAACACACCGCCGAGGTCTTGGTCCGCAACTATCCCTGAGGTTGGAAGGGGTGTGAGGGTCGGGCTTCTTTCATGGAGGCCCGACCGCCTGCGATGCAGCCGGCCGGGCGAGGGATTGCCGGACTGGAGAGTCCGTTAGTCGATGAGAGTGACCGAGGTCGCCGAGAAGTGGACGCCCACCGAGAGCGCCTGACCGGTCGCGGGCTCACCGTCGAGGTCGATGTCCATCGAGCCCATCACGATGGTCACGCCGGCCTCACAGAGCTGAGCGAGCTTATGACAGGCGTCCTCGAGATCGTCCTCGAGATCGCAGTCTTCATTCTCACCCGCCGCGGTGCAGCTTTCGGCCGCTTCGTGATCGACTATGAGCGGCGCATCGAGATCCAGGCAGCCACAGTTCTCGGCGACAAAATCGTTGATCGCCGCAAACACGTTCTCGGCCTTGAGATAGCCACAGAGCAGCCCGTCGCTCAGCTCGTAACCGTGATCGCCCACGCCGAGAGCGGCATGAATCATCGCCCCGTCCAGATGGATGGGGACCGTGATCTCCGAAGAGGGGATCGGGAGCGGGATCGCGAGCTTTGCCGGACCGGCCGTGAGCAAGCCATCGGAGACCGCAGCGTCGGTGAAGGCCATCAGCGGGTGGCCGTCATGGTCGAGCGACTCGGGGAGGACTCGCATCTCGGCTTCGCCCGAGAAGTACTCCCCATCGGCCACGACCCTCTCGCCCAGGAAGAAGTTGAGGAAGAACCAATCGGTGTCGGCGCCGTCGGCGGCGAGACCGAAGAGTTCGAACAGGAGCACGATCCGGGCCCGACCGAGCTGGTCGGCGATCATGGCGTTGACCGCTTCGAGGTCGTAGCCGAACGCCGGCAAATCACCGAAATCCTCGATGATACCGCCCAGACGGTTGTTTATCTCGCCCACTCCCGGCTGGCCGGTGACCGTGCTCACCCCCGCGCTCAGGTCGGTGAAGTCGCACCCGAAGGTGGGGCCGACGATTTCGAAGCTGTCGATGATGACCGCGTCACAGAAGCCGGCCTCGTTCGGATCGACGCACTCGGGGACCGCGATGCAGTCGCCGGCGCCGTCACAGATCTCGCCCTCTTCGCAGAAGAACTCGCAGTTGCCGGCGCCGTCACAGGCGTAGCAGTTGTCGGTGTCGCAGAGGTACACGCACTCGGGCTCGCCTTCGACCAACTGGCACTCGAAACAGGCGTCCTCATCGCAGGGAGGATCGCACTCGAGCGCCGGGACCACGCACACGCCGTCGATGCAGACCTCGTCGCCGACGCACTCGCTGACGCAATCGCCGTCGACGCAAATCTCACAGAGAGCCGGATCGCACGGCGGATCGCACTCGAGCGCCGGGACCACGCACTCGCCGTCCACGCAGACCTCGTCGCCGACGCACTCGCTGACGCAATCGCCGTCGACGCAGATCTCACAGAGGTCCGGATCGCACGGCGGATCGCACTCGACCGCCGCCTCAACGCATTCGCCCTCGACACAGTCGTAGCCGTCGTCGCAGTCCTCGTCCGTCACGCACTCCGGAGTCGGGGCGACGGGGTCGGCGTCGTCTGTGCAGGCCGAGACAGCCAAAATCAAGGCCATCGCCACCATGGGAAAAAGAACCCTCTTGAATACTCGCATTGTGTCCCTCCTTCAAAAGTGATCGCGCCCACAGGCGCTACAGCTGCCTCCCCGACACACCGTCGGATTACAGTCCAAACGTCCCGGTAACAGGGCCTCGCCCTTGGCAGTTGCCGTTCTGCAAAACCACCACGTCATTGACGTCAATTAATATAGAGCATCCGCACCACGAAAGGCAAACACGACCATAAACAGCTGTTATTAAATAGTTTTCAAGCATTTTTGCGGCAGTGTTGCGCCTGCGCTCCAGGCGAGCGCAGGCGGTGCAATCCCATAATCGTCGGTTCGTTCTGAGGAGACCCGCTAAGTGGAGGCGCGTGCATGTGCAAGGAACCAAGCCGTTCTCAGGCGGAGGCCAACGCAGCGCCTACGTCGAGCACTAATTCGGTGTAGGTGACGCCGCAGATGTGCGTGAATCCGCGCGCGAATACCAGGATGGGCCGACGATTATGGCGAGAGCCGCTAACGGCGGATCGCAGACTCGATGGTGTAGTATAGGCTGGCGGTCATGTAATAGACGGGATAGAGCAACGACCCCCAGACCAGCGCCTTGGAGGGCTCCGGCAGTTGGTAGATGATGACCAGCGCGACAGCGCTCCAGAGCGCCGGTAGCGCCACGTTGAGCCTGGGGTGGCGTGGGGCGCGGGAGGGATAGATGTACTTCACCGGCACAAAGACGAGCACCCCGAACAGCAGGATGACCCCCATGTTGAGCCACGGCGGGAGCGCGAGAACGATGGCGTAGAAAACCACCGCGTTCCAATACGAAGGGAAACCGCGAAAATAGTGATCGTCGGTTTTGGCGTCGATGCGACAAAACTGGTAGGCCGAGGCCAAACAGATGACGGCGACCCCCACGATCTCCCACCCCTTGGGCAAGATTCCGGAGACGTGGAAGAAGAAGGCCGGGATGATGACATAGTTGAAATAGTCGATCAGGTTGTCGAGCAGGGCGCCATCGAGCTTGGGCAACAGGTCGCGGACCTTCGCCCGGCGCGCCAGGGTGCCATCGACCGAGTCGATGAACAGCGCCACTCCCATCCAGAAGAACGCCGCCCGCGCGTCCCCCCGGATGATTGCGTCGAGCGCCACGAACCCCGCCACCACCCCGCTGGCGGTGAAAACATGGACTCCGTAGGCCACCCAAAGTTTCCAGATCGCCGGCTTGCCCACGAGCTCTGGCGGCACCTCTTGGCCACCTCGCATTATGCCTCCCTCGCACATGGCTCCCCCGCGCCCAGTTTGAAACAGCCACCGCTATCACTAGCAGACAACCGACCTCGAGGGGAACCATACCATAACAGCCGGTTCGTGCGTCCACCGGGACCGTCTACGGTGGCGGCCCCGACTTCAGGCGGAATCAAGCGGGGAATCCGCCGGCCAACGAGGCAGCCAGCGCCATCGCGCGCAACCCGTCGGCGCCGCTCACCAGCGGCGGCCGCTCAGCTCGCACCGCTTCGACGAAATGAAACACCACGGCGTCAAACGCGCTCGTGGCCGGCAGCGGTAGCTCACGCCAAGTGCCGCTCCCCTGGAGCCGCACCCTCAACCGAGCCCGCCCCCCGGCGAGGATCCACTCGGCCTCGCCCGCGCTACCCGACACATGTAACTCCTTGGCGAAAGAGTCGCTCGGCAGACTCGAGAGCACGATCTCGGCCCGCGCGCCGCTACCATAGACGACCGCCGCGCGCAGCGTCTGGCGCGTGGGGGACTGAGCCCGCTCGGCCACCGCCACCTCGGCCGGGACTGATCCGGTCAAGTGGTTTATCAGGCAGGTCACATGGATCAAGTGATCGTAGAGCCACCCGAAGCGCGGGTCGTCGCGGAGCGGCGGCTCCTCTTCGAGCGACTGTCCGCCGAGGCGGCCACGATCGATCTGGCCGGGGCTCAAGTCCGCCCCCCGCCGCGCGAACCGGAGCCGCTCGATCGTACCGAGCGCACCTCGAAGCACCAGCCGCCCGAGGAGCGCGCAGGCGGGCTCGAACAACGTGGTGTGAGCGCTCATCAGAGTACGCTCCGCGGTCCGCGCGGCCCGCAGCAGCGCGCGGCCCTCCGCGAGGGTCGCCGTCAGCGGCTTCTCTACCAGCACGTGCGCCCCCGCCGCGAGCGCGGCCCGGGCGTGGGTCGCGTGCAATGGGGTCGGGGAGCAGACACTCACCAGATGCGGCCGCGCCCGCGCGAGCGC
>PWKZ01000122.1 GCA_003559575.1 Bradymonadales bacterium
TAATCGTCGGTTCGTTCTGAGGAGCGAGCGTGTGGAGGCGCGTGCATGTGCAAGGAAACAAGCCGAATTAGGCGCAGTCGTAGCAGAGCTACGTCGAGCACTAATTCGGTGCAGGTGACGCTGCAGATGTGCGTGAATCCGCGCGCGAATCCCAGGATGGGCCGACGATTATGGTTCTTCAAGGGCCGGCGCCTCGAGGTGGAGATAGTCGGGCTCAACAGCGACGCTGAAGGGGTCGCACGATTCGAAGGGTTCACTCTCTTCGTTCCCGATACCGTTCCTGGCGACCGTGCGCGGGTGCGGGTCATCAGCGTTCAGAAAAACTATGCCCGGGCGCTCCTCGATGAGCTATTGGAGCACTCGCCGGCGCGGATCGCGCCGCCATGTCCTCTCGTCCCGCGTTGAGGCGGCTGCCAGCTCCAGCACATGACCTACGCGCGTCAACTCAGTCACAAGCAGCAGCTCGTGAGCGACGCCCTCGTGCGCCTCGGCAAGTTCGAAGCGGCGCGTGAAGGCGCTCCTCTGGTCAAGCCGATTATGGGGATGGAGGAGCCCTGGCGTTATCGCAACAAAGCACAGATCCCTGTCGCCCGGAGTCGCGGTCGGATTGTCATGGGCTTTTTCGAGCGCCGCAGCCACCGGATCGTCGACGCGCGCGCCTGCCTGATTCAGCACGGCGCCAACGACGAGGTCATGAACGCCGTGCGCGAGGCGCTTTCGACTTTGTCTCTCGCTCCATACGATGAGCACACCCGGAGCGGCACCGTGCGCCACATCCTGGCGCGCACCTCGCACGCCTCCTCGGAGACACTCGTCGCGATTATCACCAACGGCCGCCGTTTGCCGCGTCGACGCGAACTCTTGGAAATGTTGCGCGCGCGACTGCCGGGGCTCGTCGGTGTCGTCCAGAACATCAACGAGACGCCCGGCAACCGCATCCTGGGCCATCACGAGGTCACCCTGTGGGGGCGCTCGTATCTCAACGAGTCGCTCGCCGGCCTGCGGTTTCGCGTCTCACCGCGCTCGTTCTTCCAGGTCAACCCGGTGCAAACCACGGCGCTCTACGAGGTGGCTTGCTCGCTTGCCGGGTTGAGCGGGACGGAGACCGTCTTTGATCTTTACAGCGGCATCGGGACAATCGCTCTCTTCATGAGCCGCCGGGCGGGCCGGGTCGTGGGGGTCGAGACCGTGGGGGCGGCGGTGGACGACGCGGTGGCCAACGCAGCGCTCAATGGGATCGAGAACACCGAGTTCCACCGGGGCGCGGCCGAAGACGTGGTGCCGGGCCTGTTGCGTCAAGGAGTCGCGCCGCAGGTCGTGGTCCTCGATCCGCCGCGCAAGGGGTGCGCGCAAGAGTTGCTCGCTTTGATCGCGGCCATCAAGACGCGCCGCGTGGTCTATATCTCCTGCAACCCCGCCACACTGGCCCGCGATCTCCGGTTTCTCTCTGAGCGCGGCTACAAGCTCGAAGCCGTCCAGCCGGTGGACATGTTCCCCCACACCAAGCACGTGGAGTGCGTCACCTCGCTCGTGTGGGCCCCATAGGTCGAAGGTCTAGGGCCGGATGACGCGCTCAGCCACTCGCCCCGCGAGGTTGGCCGGTGAGTGGCGGGCCATAAAGGAGGAGACACGGTTGAGCGCCCCCGGCACTATCCGCCGTTTACCCCTGAAGAGCCCCGCAAGACCGATGGCGGCGCAGCTCTCGGCGCTCATCAAGGCTCTCTGCTGGAGCGAGCCGCCGAGTGTCTGGCCGGAGCGCTTGAAGAACTCGGTGCGTGTTCCCCCGGGGCACAGGCAAGAGACCGTCACCTTGGTGCCGGCCACCTCGAGGCTCAACGCCTCGGACATGCTCAACACATAGGCCTTGCCGGCGGCATAGGCGGCAAGTGTCGGCACGGGCTGAAACGCCCCGACCGAGGAGACGTTGAGCAGCCAGACCCGCTCGTCGGCCGCGAGCGCGGGCCTGAGGAAGAGATGGCACAGCTCGGAGAGCGCGGTGATGTTGAGCTGGTTCATCTCCGCCTGACTCTGCCACGAGAGTTCGGTGAAGGGACCGTAGAGGCCGAAGCCGGCGTTGTTGATGAGGATATCGATGCGCCCGGCGCCGTCTTCCCCGCGTGCGGCCGCCAGGAGCTTGGCGGGGGCGCCGGGGGCGGCCAGGTCGAGGGGGATCGTCTCCACGGCGACTTCATGTGTCTCCATCAGCTCGGCCGCGAGCGCTTCGAGGCGCTCCTGCCTTCTGGCGGTCAGCACCAGATCTGCTCCACGCGTGGCCAGGAGCCGCGCGAAGGCCTCCCCGATGCCGCTCGATGCGCCGGTCACGAGGGCGCGCAATCCTTTGATCTCTTTCATCTCAAAACTCCAGCCCGGCGATAAAACCCTTGAGTTGTCAAACGACAGTGTTCGACCGGCGCCAAGTCTCGCCGATATGAATTATTGGTACAAGGTGCCTGGGATTCGTGATAGAAATCCGGCTGTGGCCCGGTGACTCGCCGGGCCCCAAGGAGCTTTGCGATGAGATGGACCGACCGCGTGGCGGTGGCTGGAGTTTTTCTTCTTGTGATGGCGGTGGCCGGCTGCCAGCCGGACGGCGCCGCCGATTCCGACGAAGCGTCGGCCGCTCCGGCACCGCGATCCGTGTTGGTCTCGGCGGTGGAGCGTGACGACATCGTGACCGAGCTGGTCTATGGAGCCGAGCTGTTGCCGTCCAGCGAGGTGCGTCTGTTCTCGTCGCTCATGGATCGCATCGTCTCTTTTCCATGGCAGAACGGTGACGAGATCGAGAAGGGCGAGATTGTGGCGCTCATTCGCAAGGACGGGCTCGAGCTTGGGCTCGAGCAGATGGCCGCCGAGCTACAGGCGTTGGACGTCCAGATAAGGAACCTCGTGACCGAACTCAAGCGGGCGAAGGAGCTATTGGCGCAAGAGGCCTACACCCAGCAGACCTTTGACTCGCTCAAGGCGAACCTCGACGCGACGCGCGCCAAGCGCAAGGCTCTGGTTGCCGGGCGCGGCCAGATGGCCGCCACCGCCGAAAACGCGATCATCCTGGCGCCGTTTTCCGGGGTACTGTCGAACAAGATGCTCGAAGAGGGGGACATGGCATCGCCGCAGATGCCGCTCGCCCGGCTGATTGTGCTCGATCCTCTGAAAGTGGAACTCAAGCTGATGGAGTCCCATATCGGCAGTGTCTCCCTTGGTCAGGAGGTCTTGCTCGAGTTGGACGCTCACCCGGAGAAGGAGTTCACCGCCACCGTCAACCGTATCATGCCCTATGTGAACCCCGAGACCCGCACGATTACGGTGGAGTTGACTGTTTTGAACCCGCGCGACCCCGACTCCGGCGAGCGGCTTTTGAAACCGGGCATGTATGGCCGGGCGCGACTGTTCGTGGACCGGCGCGAAGGGGTCCTGGTGGCGCCCGAGCCGGCTCTGCTGTTGGATGCGGCGTTGATCGCGGCGAGCTCTCCGGGCGAGGAGCGCCGCCGTGCTTTCGTGGTGGACGAGGACAACCTGGCGCGGCGGCGCCAGGTGCTGTTGGGCCGCCGAGAAGGAGGCCGGTGGGAGGTTTTGGAGGGCCTCGACGAAGGTGAGCGGCTCATTGTTCGCGGTCACCACGGGCTGCGCGATGGCCACCCCGTGAGGATTGAAGAGATCGATCCATGAGCTTGAGCCGGCTTGCCGTCCGTCGCGGCGTCACGTTCGCGATGGTCTATCTGGTGGTCTTGGGGTTCGGGTTGTTCAGCCTGGCGCGGCTGGCGCTCGATCTTTACCCCGACATCAGCTTTCCCTCCGTCATCGTCATCACGGGATACACCGGGGCCAACCCCGAGGATATCGAGACTCTCGTCACTCGCCCACTCGAAGGCGCCGTCTCATCGGTGCGTGGAGTCGAGGAGGTACAGTCCGACTCCAAGCAGGGTGTCTCGCTCATCACCCTCAACTTCGACTGGTCGCATGACATGGAGCAGGCCGAGACCGACGTGCGGCGGCAGCTCGAGATGGTGACAGGGTTCTTGCCGGACGATGTCGACGCGCCGATCGTGTTTGCGTTCGATCCGTCGATGCAGCCGATTGTCATGATGATGGTGCGCGGTCCCTATCCGATGGACATGCTGCGCCGGTTGGCCGACGAGGAGGTGGCGCCGAGGCTCGAGCGGCTCCCCGGGATTGCCACGGCCGAGGCCGCCGGCGGCCTCGAGCGTGAGATCCAGGTGATCCTGGACCCAATCCGGCTCGAGGCCTTCGGACTAGACGTGAGCGCGCTCGTGGGCGCGCTCTACCAGGAGAACTTGCAGCTCCCGGGGGGCTATATCGAGCAGGGGCCGCTCGAGTTTGCGATCCAGGCGGAGGGCAAGTACCAGAGCCTCGAAGAGATCGGCAAGGTGTTGGTCGGGGCGCGGCCCGACGAGCATGGGGTGCCGCATCCCATCCAGCTGAAGCAGGTGGCGCGCATCGAGGACTCGTTCAAGGAGTCGCGTCGCATCCTCGAGGTGGACGGGCAGTCCGCGGTCTGGATGATTGTCCGCAAGCAGTCGGGGGCCAACACCGTGCGGGCGGCAGGGGAGGTTCTGGGCGCTCTCGACAGGGTCAGCGAGGAGATCGGCGCCGCCCTCGAGTTCGACATCGTTTTCAACCAGGCCCAGTTCATCAACCAGTCGCTCGGCAACTTGTCGCGGACCGCGGTGCTGGGGGTCATCATCGCGTTCTTGGTGCTGCTGATGTTCCTGCGCAACATCCGCAGCGCGCTCATCGTGGCCTCCGCGATTCCGCTCTCGGTGGTCGCCACCTTTGCCGTCATGGACCAGGCCGAGATGACCTTGAACGTCCTCTCGCTGGCGGGGCTGGCGCTGGCGGTGGGGATGCTCGTCGACAACGGGATAGTCGTTCTCGAGAGCATCTATCGCATGCGCGAGGAAGGGCTCGGAGGCTGTGAGGCGGCCGAGAGGGGCGGGCTGTCGGTGGGGATGGCGGTGACCGCCTCGACGCTGACCACGGTGGCGGTCTTCGTGCCGGTGCTGTTCGTGCCCGGCATAGCCGGCGTGATGTTCCGCGATATGGCGGTGACCATCTGTTTTGCCCTGCTGGTCTCGCTGGCGGTCGCGCGCACCTTCATCCCCCTGGCCGCCTCGCGCCTGCTCGCCACCGCCAGGGCCGAGCGACTGCTCGAGAGGGCCCGGAGCCGCACCGGCTACGCGCGGTTTCGCGAAACATACGGGCGCGCGCTGGACTGGTCCTTGGGCCACCGCTGGGCGGTCGGGTTGCTGCTTGCGGCGGTGTTGAGCGCGACCTACTTGATAGCGAGGGTCTTGCCGACCGAGTTCATCATGGAGGGTGACGACTCCTTTCTGTTCATCAGTGTCGAGGCGCCCGAGGACAGCAACATCCACCAGACCGCCGAGATCATGCGCGAGGTGGTGGCGAAGGTGGAGGAGGTCGTGCCTCCCGAGGAGCGCCGCCTGATTACCCTGGACGCCGGTGTCGGCGAAGGGTTCGCGGCGATCTTCTCAAAAGGGGTACACTCGGGGATGCTGCGCGTGCCGCTGGTCCCGATCAACGCGCGTGAGCGGAGCAAGTCCGAGATCGAGGCCGCCGTCCGCGAGGCCCTGGCGACCATCCCCGGTGTCACCGCCACGGTCAGCCAACCGTTCAGCATGACCGGCGAGGGCGACATCGAGATTCGCCTGCGCGGGTATGATCTCGACGTCTCTCGCCGTATTGGTCGTGAGCTGCGGGAGCGGATGTTGGCTCTGCCCGATGTGGGCGAGGCGACATTCTCGATGGAGGAGCAGCGACCCCAGGTCTCTGTCCGCTTCGACCGGGAGAAGATGGCGCGCCTCGGTTTGAGCACAGCCGCGGCCGGCCAGGTGGTGTCGACCGTCTTCATGGGTCGTCCGGCGGCGCGGTATGCCGAGGGTGGTGACGAGTATGACATCATGGTGCGCTATGGGCGGGAACACCGTCTTGATATCGACGCAATCCGCAGACTGCCGTTGGTGACGCCGGGGGGCACCATCGTACCGCTTGGCAACGTGGCGCAGATCAGAATGGAGTTGGGGCCGGTCAATATCACCCGGCTCGATCAGGAGCGGGTGACACGCCTGAACCTCTACCTCGAGGACAATTACACCGACGAAGACGGAGTAGAGCGCCGAAAGGATCTGCGGGGATCCATCACGCGGGTGACCGACATTCTCGACCAATACCAGTTTCCCGACGAGTTCATCTACAGCATCGGCGGTTCGGCCGAGGACTTCCTGGCGTCGATGCGCCACCTGGCGATGGCGCTGCTGGTCTCGGTGCTGCTGGTCTACATGGTGATGGCGAGCCAGTTCGAGTCATTGCGCCAGCCGTTCATCATCCTGTTCTCGGTGCCGTTGGCCGGGATCGGGGTCGTGCTGATGTTTGCGTTGACCCGGACCCAGGTTGATGTCTCGGCGCTCATCGGCACCATCATGCTGGTCGGCATAGTGGTCAACAACGCCATCGTGATGGTCGACGCCGCGAACCAGATCCGCGACACCGGCCTGTCTCCCAGGGAGGCGATCGCGGAGGCGGGGCGTCTGCGCCTGCGGCCGGTCCTGATGACGGCGATGACGACGATGCTGGCGATGGTGCCCATGGCGCTCGGCATCGGCGAAGGCGCCGAGGCCTGGTCCGGGCTGGCGCGAGCGGTGATCGGTGGGTTGATGTCGGCCACGCTGCTCGTGTTGTTCATCGTCCCCACCGTCTACACTCTCTTCGCCGGAAAACGTCGCCGCAAGGTGTACGACGCCTGACATGGTCTCTTGGAGGAAGCAATCGTGGCCATCAAGGATCCCGCCGAGGGCACCACTCGAGCGTGCCTCGCGCGTGAGCTAAAGATCCGAGAGCGATCCGTCGCCGCGGTGCTCGAGTTGTTGGGTGAGGGCAACACCGTGCCGTTCATTGCGCGCTATCGCAAAGAGCTGACAGGTGGGCTCGATGAGGTGCAGATCCGGGCGATCGAGGAGCGTCACGGCTACCTGACGGACTTGGCCGCGCGGCGCGCGGCGATTACGCGTGCGATCGAGGCGCAAGGCAAGCTCGACGATACGTTGCGGGCGCGGATCGAGGCGGCGGCCACCAGATCCGAACTCGAGGATCTGTATCTGCCCTACCGGAAGAAGAGGCAGACCCGGGCGACCGTCGCCCGCGGCCGCGGTCTGCTGCCGTTGGCGGAGTTGATCCTCAGGCAGCCCGGCTTTGGACTCCCGACGGTCGAGGCGCGGCGGTTCGTGGCTCCGGCCGGCGAGGTGCCGGATGAGGCCGCCGCGCTGGCCGGTGCGCGGGACATCGTCGCCGAGATCGTCAGCGAGGAGGCCATCGCCCGCGCTCAGGTCCGGCGGTTGTACGCGACGAGCGGCACTCTGGCGGTCCGGAAGACCAAGGAGTGGCGCGACGCGGAGACCGGATATGACTCCTATGAGATGTTTCGAGGGAGACTCGCGGGGATGCCGTCGCACCGTTTCCTGGCCGTTCGTCGTGGCGAACGGGAAGGGGTGCTGAAAACCGCGGTCGAGGTGGACGATGAGCGGCTCGTCCAAGGCCTGCTCAGACATTTTGGCCACCGGCCGCGCTCGCCCTACGCCCCCGAGCTCGAGACGGCGGTGCGCGACGGCTACAAGCGGTTGCTCGCCCCTCGGATTGTCACCGAGGTTTTGGGCGAGTGCAAAGACCGCGCGGACCGTGCCGCCATCGAAGTTTTTGCTACCAATGTGCGTGAGATTCTGTTGGCGCCGCCCTTGGGCGAGAAGCCGGTGATCGGGATCGATCCCGGATTGCGCACCGGGTGCAAGTGTGCCGCGGTGGACGCCACCGGGAGGTTCGTGGGTCACGTCACCATTTACCCCCACGGTGGCGGCGGGGGCGCCGCGAAGGCGCGGGCGGATCTCCTGAGGCTTGTGCGCGCCCAAAATCCGGCGGCCATCGCCATCGGTAACGGCACGGCGGGGCGTGAGACCGAGAGCTTTGTGCGGGAGGCGCTCGCTCATGAGGATGGGATCTTCGTCTTAATGGTCAGCGAGGATGGGGCCAGTGTTTATAGCGCCTCCGACGTGGCCCGCGAGGAGTTTCCCGACCTCGATCTGACTGTCCGAGGGGCTATCTCCATTGCCCGGCGGTTGCAGGATCCGCTGGCCGAGCTGGTCAAGGTGGAGCCGCGGGCGTTGGGTGTAGGGCAATACCAGCACGATGTGGATCAGAGACTGCTCGCCAAGAAACTCGACGAGGTGACGGAGAGCGCCGTCAATCTGGTGGGGGTGGAACTCAACACGGCGAGCGCCCCTCTGTTGGCGCGGGTCGCCGGCATCGGCCCGGGGGTGGCCGCTTCGATCGTGGCGCATCGCAATCAAAACGGGGCTTTTCCCGGTCGGCGCGAGCTACTTGCGGTCGCCGGGTTGGGGCCGAAAACCTTTGAGCAGGCCGCCGGGTTCCTGCGCGTTCAAAACGGCGCTCACCCGCTCGATAATACGGCGGTGCACCCGGAACGCTACGAGACGGTCGAGCGGATTGCGCGAGATCTGGACGTCTCCTTGCCGGCGCTCCTGGGCTCCCCCGCGCTGGTCGAGCGAATTGATATCGCGCGCTACTTGCCCCCGGACGGACGGGCGGAGTCCATGGATGGGCCCGCCGCCGGAGAGTATACGCTGCGGGATATCGTGGCCGAACTCGAGAAACCGGGGCGTGATCCGCGGCGGAGCTTCGAGCCTCCGCGGTTTCGCGACGACGTGCGCTCGATCGACGATCTCGAGGAGGGGATGGAGCTTGCGGGCGTGGTGACCAACGTCACGGCGTTTGGCGCCTTTGTGGACATCGGGGTGCATCGCGACGGGCTCGTGCACATCTCGGAGTTGGCCGACCATTTTGTGCGCGATCCGAGTGATGTGGTGCGCCCCGGGCAGTCGTTGTCGGTGCGCGTGCTGGAGGTGGATCGGGGCCGCCGGCGAATCTCGCTCAGCGCCCGCGAGGGGTGAGCCGCCCCCTCCGGCAGCTTGGCTGCCGGGGCTGACCCAGTTTCGGCGCTGTCCTTGTCACGGAGAACCACAAAGCGGACGCCCGGCTCACGCCAGGCACGCAGCCTTCACCGGTATCGCCCTTTCAAGGGCCGACTTGCCTTCTCCCCCGATCCGGTCTGAAAACAGCCTTGGGAAGCTACCGACCATATTGTGCGCGATTCGAGTGATGTGGTGCCCCCAAGGTGGTCGTCAGCGGACTTTCGCCAGATCGGCCAGGATGGCGAGCTTTTTTGGGGCAAGCTCGGCCGCCAGCTCGGAGGCGTTCCACATAGCCGTCAGGCGCGGTATCGCCAGGATGGACTCGAGTAGGTCGCGCCGCAGTCGATCCGGCACCAAAGCCGAAAACGGGCCGGCTTCGGCAAGCTTCGCGAGCTTCTTCTCAATCTCCTCGGCGGCGGACAGAAGCCCGCTCTCGGTCAGCACCGGGAGCGGCGCGCGGGGCAGTGGTGCTTCAAGCAGGATCGCAAGCGCCGAACCCCTGAGCACTTGCCAGCCCGACAGGCGGCGCAGGTGTTGGGCCAGCACTTCGCCGGCCAGCGAGCCGGCGAAGTGAAACAACGCGCTCCCCTCGTTGGTCTCCAGGTAGGGGAGTGTGTTGGCGGGCAAATCGAGAGTGCCGAGGAGCCCACGGGCGGTCTCCCAGGTGATCACCTGGCGGCCCCGGGGAGCGAAGTCGGCTTCTTGCGCTTCGTGGGGCGAAGACGAGACGTAAAGTCGTCCCTCGGCCTCGCGCAGCACTCGGCGGCTACGCCCCGCCAGCGCCATCGGCTGGTCGGACTTGGCGCCGCGCACCTGGCCCAACACCTGGCCGGTGTCCTCGTCGACGACCTCGAGCCCACCCACCTCGTGGGGGAGGTTGGCGTGCATGGTGCCCAGTCGGTGGCTGCGGATGAGTTTGGGACCGGGTTGGTAGCGACCGAAGCGCGCCTGGACGAGCCAGTCGCTCCGGCGCATGCGCTCCATCAGGTCGGTGAGTAACTCCTCGCTCCAGATAGGCGCCACGTCGGCCGGCAGCCGCTCGCGCACCACCTTGGGAGCGATCCAGCCATCGCGTGACTGCATCAGTAGCGAGCCCACCTGCTGGGCCACCACGGAGGAGCGAAAGACATAGGGGGGCGCCAAGAGATCGCCCTTCGCGGCGGACGCGGCCAGATGCTCGAAGCGCGCCTTGTCGCCACGGTCGCGGTAGCACCCAAGCACCCGCGCGCGCTCGGTGCGGCGGTTGCCGCGCCCCACCCGCTGGAGGAAGGCCGCCACCGAGGTGGGCGGCTCCACCATGACCACCAGATCGATGTCGCCGATGTCGATGCCCAGCTCGAGCGTCATGGTGGCAAAGCAGACCCCCGAGGGAGCGCTCAAGAAACGCTCCTCGACCCGCTCGCGCTCCTCGCGCGACAGGCTCCCGTGGTGCGTGAAGACCCGCTCGCCCAGTCGCCCGAACCTGTGCGCCAGCCCGGCCAGGGTCTCCACATCGTTGCGGCGGTTGACGAAGACGAGGATTTTGCGCGCCCGGACCGCGCCGGCTCTCTCGCCGCCGCGGCCGTAGATCTTGTCGAGCGTCAGGATGACGTCGCCGGGCCGCGGGCAGTGCACCCAGCGCGACTCCAAGCGCGGTGTGTCGGCGACGAGGATTGGGGTCGGCTCGTGGAGGTATCGCGCCCCCAGGTCCGCGGGCGCCGCGATCGTGGCCGAGGTGATGGCTCCTTGCAGCCGCCCTCCGCTCCGCGCTGTCACTCGCCGCAGCCGCTCCATCAGCAGGCGTAGCTGATCGCCGCGTGGCGAGCCGTCTAAAATGTGCAGCTCGTCGAGCACCACGGCGCGCACCGTGCTCAAGAAGCGGGTGTGGCGCACCAGCAGCGAGTCGAGCGACTCCGGAGTGGTGATGAGCAGGTTGGGGGGGTGCTTGCGGTTGAGGACGGCGTGATCACCCGTGCGCCGGTGCGCGGTTAGGCCCAACCTCGCGAGGGGCGGCTCGAGGCGCCGCAGGGTGTCGTTGACGAGCGCGCGAGTGGGGCAGACGATCAAGATCTGCGGCGCGGTCCCCCGCGCGCGGTCGAGGTGGCGCTCGATGAGCGGCGCCAGCACCGCTTCGGTCTTGCCGGACGCCGTGGGAGAGCAGAACACCACGTCCTCCCCGGCCAGCAGAGGTTCATGGGCCGCGAGCTGCACACCGCGGGGTCTCGAGAAACGGGCGAAGAAGGGGAACCAGGTGCGCGTCAGCGCGCCTCGCATCGCGGCGATTTCACACTCGTTGGTCACTGTGAACTCATGGTCTTGCGCACGTCTTCGAAGAACTTGTTCAAGGAGTCGGGGCGATGGCGCAGCAGGTCCAGGAACTCGATGGTCAGCTTGGTGGCTTCGCGCGGGTTCTGGATGTGATCGAGTTGAATTAGGGACCAGAGAACGTCGCCCAGCGGCCGATTGAGCTTCGCCGGTACGTGCATCTCGGGGTAAGCGGCCTCAAACAGTGTCACCACCCGGCGGCTCAGCTCGTGGTAGTCCTCGATGTTGAGAGTGGCAAGCTCCGTGATGAACTGATCGTCGACGAGCGAGCGCAGAAGCGCCTCGCCCGCGGTGGAGGGGGTCATCGCCGAGACGAAGTAGATGTTTTGCGGCCAGTTGAACAGGAGCGGCAGGCGCCTCTGCGGGCCGAATCCCCCTTTCTCGATGGAACTCTCGGAGAAGCGGACGCCGTCGTGGCCCAAGGCGGCGAGCACGAAGCAGCGGAAGGTGCTGTCGGCGAAGGCCCGCGCCGCCGAGCCAAGCAGGTCGTAGTTCTCGGCTTCGTCGAGCAGCAGCACGAGCCCCTCGAAGCCGAGACGGCGCGCCAGAGCCGAGAGGCCGCCGGCCATATAGGAGTAGATGTGCGCCCAGGGCTGGAAGTCTTTGAGGGCATAGATGGTGGGCCCCGCCTTGCCGAGTTTGCGTAAACTCTGGTCGAGTTCGCGGTTGCCCTCCGGTCGTTGGCCGGAGATCCAGTCGAGCAGCAGGTCGCGAGGGACGGGATCGTCAAGGTTGGCGAGTTGTCGAAAGTAGTGCAGCGCCGGAGCGAGGTAGAGGTGGTTGCTGAAAGGCCCCTCGTCTCTCTCGATCTCGGACATCAACTCCTCGTCGGCGATGGCGCGCCGAAACAAGAACTCGAGCCCGGGCGCGGCGGCGCCACTCTCGGGTGGGTAGCGCAGTTTGGACGCCGCCGCCCGGTAGATTCGCATCGGCTGGTTGGGCTGGACGTACTGGGCGTCGAGGGTGACCCGCCCCACCAGGAAGTTGCGGGCGCGCGCCTCGTGTTCAATCAGCTCCAGCAGGTGGGTCTTGCCGGTGCCGTAGTCTCCGAGGAAGATTCGTGCCGCGCCGGTCTCGCGCGCCTGGTCCAGGTCGTCGGACACGAGCCCAAGCTCTCGGTCACGGCCCACGCTCGAGGCGCGCAGATCGGCGTGTGGGACGACCCCCAACCGCAGCGCCTCGACGGTGCGTGCCGCCGCGGTGGCCAGGGCCGGGTCGATGTCGCCCCCCTCAATTCGGCGGAATGGTCGGCGACGCGGGATTGTGCGAGGGGTAGCCACCGAGGCCGCCCCACAGGCAGGCGCCGATTCGGTTGTAGGCGGTGTGGTGGTGGGCGCGCGCGACCGGTCGGAAGCCGCCTTCTGTTCGTCGCCGTTCTCGGCTCGGACCTCACGCGAGCGCACGTCGAGCAGCAGCTTGGGGTGGCTGTCGAAGGTGACCAGCAGCGAGCGCCCTTCGCGTCGAGTTCGGCGCACGGTCCCCGGCCCGAACTCGTCGTGCACGACTCGCGCGCCCACCTCGAATTGAGCACCGGCGGTCGTCATCACTGTACCTCCGGATCGTCATCGTCGGGCAGATCGCTCAGGTCGTCGAGGTCGTCGAGGTCGTCCCACGAGTCGCTCCGGCGGGCGAGATCTTCGACCGCCTGCAGCACCATGTCCTCCTCTTCGAGGGTCGAGACATCCTGTTCGCCCTCCACCATCTGGCGGAACAGCGAGTCGCAGAAGACCTTGACGAAGAGCCGGCGGTGGTTCAGCTCGAACTCTCCCTCGACGCAGCGTGTCGCCAGGTAAGATGTGTTTTGCCGTTGCAGCTCGGGGTCGAATGAGATCCCGCGGGCGCACTCGAAGACCTTCAATATGCGCGCGCCGAGACGCTCGAGCAGCGGCACGGGCTCGAGGTCGAGGTGGGTCAGATCGATCACCGGGGCCTGCGGGGAGCGCAGCGAAAATGGGATCGGGCTGCGCAGGCGCTGATAAAGCGCCGGGTATTCGGGCACCACGTTGCGCATGAACTCTGGTGGGACGGCGTACAAGAAGAGCGTGTTGGGGAGCTGGGAGCGGCCGCAGAGGTCGATCACTTGGCGCAGGTTGTCACCGATTGTGCGGATGCGACGCGGGCCGACACTCATGTTGCGATCGACCTCGTCGAACAGCAGGACGAGCCCCGGGATCCCGAGCCCGACCAGTATCTGGCACAGGCTGCGCATCATGGCAAAGGCGCTTTGGCGGTTCATGGTCTCAAAGACCCCGTACTCCCGTACCGCGCTCGAGCCCACCGGCTCGCCTGCCAACCAGGCGCCGAGAACCGCCGTCGCGGTGTCGTCTCCCGTCACCTCGGCCTTGAGGAAGCTCACCACCGCCTGCCGATAGGAGTGGCTCTCGCAGGGGGTCCGGCGAACAGTTCGTTTCAAGAACTCGAGCGCCGCCGGCGCGCCGTTTTCGGCCAAGAGATCGTCGGCGTACTCGCTCAGCAGGTCGCTCAACCCCATCAGAGGAGCGAGCTCTCCCTCGGCCGGCGCCAGAGCGATCCCGCGCGCCACCGCTTGATAGACTCGGAGCGGATCGTCGTAGGGGCACTCCTGGGGCGACAACTCGACGAGTGAGGTGGCGAAACCGTGTGACCAGGCCAGCTCTCGGACGCAGTACAGGAAGTGGGTCTTGCCCCCTCCGAAGTAGCCCTCCACCAGCTTGAAGCTCGAGCCACCCTTGAGGATGCGGCCGATGTACTCGGTCTCGAGGATCTTCAAGTAGGTCTCGTTGCCGACGTTGATGTGTTGGATTCCGAGTTCAGGCGGCTGGCCCCCTTCGGCCAACCGCTGGACGATGTGGTTGGCGACTTGTTCGGTCAATTCGGTGGAGGTCTTGCGAGTTTTGAACGCCATCTGTTTTCCCTTCTAGAGCAACCGTCCCGACTGCACAAACCGCAGCGATAGGTAGTACTGCCCCTGCCCGTCGTTGTTCTGCAAAAAGAATACCATGCTCTTGCGCTTGACCGAGTCGCCGGTGGCGGTGCCCAGGTCCAGCCGCCAACCATTTCGTTCGAGGAGTCGCGCGCGACGCAGTGTCGCCAGGTCGAAGAGGAAATGGGACTTGGGGTACGTCACGAAGCGCTCGCGCCGCGGGTCGCTTTCGAAGCGCGCGCTCTGCTGCATGAGCGCCATGTAGGGCAACACGTCGGCGAGCGCCACCCGCTCGCCTGCCGGTCGCATTGTGGCCCCGAGCAGGCTACGGTAGGCGCGCAGGAGCGAGTCGAAAATCCCCTCCGGGGTCACCTTGCGGTCGGCCAACCCCTTCTCCTCGCGCCGGACAGCATCCATGATGCGCTCGGCCTTGGCCGGGACCTGAGCGAGCGGCTCGCGCGCGAACAAAACGGTGGCTTCCATGGTCTCGAGCGCAATCTCCACGGTGAACGGCGCGACGAGAAACTCGAGCGGGTTTTCAGACAGCTTGCGACAGCTCCGTCCTGCCTGCTCGGCCGCCTGTAAAAGAGTCCGCCCAAGCTCGCGGCGTTGCTCCTGGCGTGCCGAGTCGAGCGCTTGACGGCTCTCGTCCTGAACCGCCCGGCAGCCGGGGCCGAGCCCGACACGCTCCAAGAGCGCCCCATCAAGCCCGGTGAGCGCCTTGAGAGCCCGCGGCAGATCGCCGTCCTTGCGCCCCGTCTGAAGATTTTTCAAGAGTTTGTGTTGCGCCTTGAGCTTGCTCACGAGCCGTGAAAGCTCTCCGCTCAGCTCCGCCAATCGAGTCGATTCATCCACTTCCTAACTCCTCACTCCACGTCAGGGGGGGTCAGTTTTGTTGGGCGGCCGCCCGCCAAAGATAGCGCGCGCCCCGCCCCCGCCCCTTGAGAACGACGGTCCCATTGGCGATCAAATCCTTGAGGACTGCGCGCACCTTGTCGCCTGGTTGCGCGGTGGCCGCCTGTAGCTCGCCGAGGCGCACGCCGCCACCGCCACTCACCGAGGCCTCCTGCACGAGGTGTGCCACCTCAGCGCTCAATGTTTCCTGCCGAGGTGGGCGGGGGGTGGCGGGGGCATTAGTCTCGGCCTCGCCGAGCGCGGAATCACCCGGCGGGGGAGAGTGACTCTCTCCGGTCGTCTCCGCGACAGCCTCGCTCAGGCGAGAGATGGTGGCCTGGAACGCCATCCGCTCCCGCGCCGAGCTGTATCGTGCCGGGAACGGGACTCCCAGTTCGCCGAGCAGCTCCTCAAACTTTGCCAGCGCCGTCCGCGGCACCAAGAGCGCGGTTTCGCCGATGCGCTCGATCCCCTCTGCGAGACCATCGAACATGACCAACCCGTCGATCACCTCCCGGTCGAACCGCACCAGCAGGCAGGGGGTCACCTCGGGCGGATCGACCAGCTCGGCGGCGGCCAGGAGTTTTAGCCGGACAGACGGCGCGAACCGGCGCCGGAGATAGGGTTCGAGCGCCTGGACGGCGTCGTCGAGGCGTCTTCGACGTTCGCTCTCGGAGAGGGGCGTGGGGCCTAGAATTTGATCAGGATCGATGGGGATGACCTCGGGCGCCGGGCCCGCGCTGCCGAACAAGGCGAGCGCGCCGCGTAGCCCGAGATGGCCGCGCGCCGCCCCCGCCACCTGAATGAAACCTTCGGAATCGATTCGGCAGGTGACTCCCGGGGGGGGATCCGTGGTTCGATAGCCGTAGTTCAACTGGTTGCGACCGGCCACCACCGACAGGGCGGCTCCGGTGTCCCTCTCGTTGACGAAGAGCAGATCGCCGCGGACTCCAAGGTCGAGGTGTTTCGCCAGGGCGCGATCGTGGTCGCTCATCCCGGGGGCTTCGAAGAGCACGAAACCGGTGGCGATCTCGAAGTCTTCGATCTCGTGCGCCGCGCGGCGCGCAAACTCTTCGACTCGGTCGAGCACCGCCTCACCGGCATCGAGCGCGGCCAGCCGCTCGCGGACCGTGGCGACACCCAAGCCGGCTTGCATGAAGCGCGCGACCGATTGCGGTGTCACACGGAACGCGGTCTGCGTGTGCTTCGATGGGAGCCTCTCGCCAAGTGTGCCGAGGCTCAGCCGCAATATCTCATCTCTCTCGGAGACCTCGACTCGAGCCCCCTCCTTCTCGAGCGACCACTGGGCGCCGAGAGGCCGAGGGCTGATCCCGAGCCGGCGGGCCGGCTCCCCGCGGGTGAGGAGGTGGCGCGCGAACGGGGTGGGGCGAAAGCACCTCTCATCGCCGATGATCCCGCGCTCGGCGAGGCCGAGCAAGGCCGCCAGGTCGAGTCCCACCGCGATCCGATGGGCGGCGTGGGTGCGCAACCGCTGCGCTCGGTGGCGTTGAGCTGGGTGGGGGTGGGTGAGATCGGCCCCGCTCCAATCATCCGACAGCGCGGTGCTTGCCGGTCGCAGTCCTCTGTCCTCAAACCACTCGGCGCTCGAGAAGCCCTCGTCACCGGCCAGTGTCAGGGCGTGCAGGACGAGATCGCCGAGGCTCTTGCGCTGCGCGACGGTTAAGCTCTCACCGTAGAAGTAGTGCCGGAGGTCATTGGCCCATGGCAGGTGATGCAGGGCGAGCTGGTAGACGGAGAGTTCGACGAGGGCTTTGGGCAGGCGCCGGAGAAACTGGTGGGGGTCGGCGGCCAAAGCGGTCGCTTCGGGCAGCACCTCCCATCTGGCGCGCTCCTGCTCGCGGGCGAGCCCCAGCGCGACGGCGGCCACAATCCAACCACCGATCCCCATCGTCCTGCCGGTGCTCAGCAGCGTGCCCGCGATCATGCGGCGGGCTTTGACCCGGAGATCGCCATCGACCGTGAAGGGGCGTGGCGACTCGCCGAGGACGGAGACGGCCAACCGTAGGCTCTCGACCACTTCATCGAGCACGGGGCGAAACAAGGTGCGCGGCGGGCTGCCGGCCGGGAGGAGAATGTCGCGGGGGAGAGAGTCGATCGCCTTCTGGTAGTCGGCTCGCGACTTGCGCCTCATGGTCGATAACCCTCATTCGTGGCGGCCTCATGCGAGGAGATCGCGCGGATCGGGAGCTGCAGCTCCGCGATCCTTTTCTGGACCATCTGAAGATGCTCGCCGGCGAACAGGAACTCGGTGGGGCTCAGCACGGTCACCACGCCTCGCCGCACGGGCGCCCGCGACATGAGTTTTTGTGCGAAGTGCTCGTTTGGTGCGCGCACGAGGAAGAGATCCCGATGGACGTAGACATCTTGCCGCTGCTGCTCACCGTGATTTTGCAATCGTGACTTCACGAAGAGTGCCCCGAGTCCGCAATCGCCTTGCGCCCCAATGTTTTATTGGGCTGCAAGGGGAATCCAGCAATCTTTCACGATTGGTCGTCGCCGTCAACCGCGAGCAGGAGCCAAAGGCCCTCCTCGGCGGCCTTGCGAAACCGCTCGGCGTGGTCGTCAGCGAGTGTTCGCCGGAGGTTGTTGTGAGGGTCTTTCAAGAGCAAAAAATCGAACTTGGATGATCGAGGGTCGTGGACGAAATCGACCCCCGGATCTTCGAGCACGCCTCCCGGGCGGTACTGCACCGGGGTGCCCGGAAAGCTTGCGAACCAGAGAGGGACCAGCGCTCCCCGGTTTCCGACGGCGCGCGCGTGGGTGTACCACGAGGCGCCGAAGGTCATTCGTGGGCAGCCGCGCTCTCCCGCCACTCGTCCAAGTGTGGCTTCGGGGGGGAGCGTGTCGATCAAGGTCATGAGTGAGGTCTGCGAGGCGTCGAATTCTTTGAACTCGTCTCGTACCGCGCAGAACCACACCACCGTGCCCACCGCCACGATCGCCGCCAGGGTCATGTGTCGGCGGCGCTCGGTGGGCCAGGGGAACCAACCGAGCAGCAGCAAGAACGCAAGCAGGATCTGGCGCTCGCGGATCACGAATTGGTTGGCGATGTGGGAGGGGGGCAGGATGCTCGCCATGACCATCATGATGGTTATTATTCCAAGTAGATGGCTGCGCGCGGAGGGCGCCTCCGCGCGTCGCGTCGCCACTCCGGCAAGCCACAGGACGCAGGTGGCGATTAGCAGAATCTCGTCGGCGGAGGAGGCGAAGTAGCCGTTCACGTGGCGCGGCACATCGCGGAGAAGCTCCTCGGTGGAGCTCCACACCGCCCCGTAGCGCAGATCGAGCCCCAGAAAACGGACTCCGGCGGCGGTTTGCTCCTCGGCGATGAAGTATTTGGCGTACCACGGCGCGATCACCAGCAAGGCGGGGAGCGCCGTGGTCGCCAGCAAGACTCGGGCGTCGCGCGAGGTCGGCTGGAAAGCCGCGAGGAGAGCCATTGTCGCCAACAGCAGCAGCGCCAACTGGGCGTGAGCCAGCATGGTCGCCAGGGCGACTGCCGCCAGTAGAAGCGCGAGCCCCTTCGTCGGGCGCGCGAGCAGACGGACCGTGAGCGCCACGGCGACGAAATAGAGTGGGGTGGCCAGCATGAAATTGATGAAGCCGAGCGCCATGTGCGCGTTGTAGGAGAAAGGGATGACGAGCAGCACGAGCCAACGGCTCTTGCCGAGGGTGACGAACAGAAAGAGCAGGGAGAGCGGCAGGGCGACCACATAGACGGCGACAAGCAGCCGGGCGGCCGTGGCCACCGGCATCAGAAATCCCAACAGGTGGCAGAGCCAATAGTAGAGCATGTTGGGGCGCAGGGTGGGGGGCGCTATTTCGAAGTGGGCGTGCCAGGGATGATCGGGCCGTGTCCTGATGGTGTGCAGCACCTCGGCCAGCGCTTCGTGCAGATGGGCGTCCTGGAGCGGGAGCACCTCGGCGGAGAACAGAGGCACCAGAGCGAGCCCCAGCAGGCCGCAGAGGAGGCCCCAAAAGACCACCAGGTCACTCCGCTGAGCTCTCGCCCAAGGGGCTAAAAGCGTTCGGCTCAGGGGATACAATCCAGCGTCATCCCGCAGTCGGGGCCGGTGCAGCCCCCATAGAGCGGCAGATAGCGGTCGCCACCGCAGACCTCCGGCTGACCCTCGTAGCAGCGCACCGGGCCTTGGGCGCAGCCGGCGCCGAGGAGGCGGTACTCGACCAGGTCGTCACTCGCCGGCCAGGCTATCAGGACCCACTCGTGGTCGAGCGCCACGGCGTCCGGAGTGCCGCGGGGAAGATCGGCGAGCGCCGTCCCGGCGATGGCCGCCGGTGATGAGCCCAGCTGTGGGTAAGCCGTGCCGTCGCCGGCGATGCGGCGGTAGAAAATGTAGTCGCGCCCCAGGATCGAGTGGCGCCAGACTACAATGGCTCCACCGTCGACGGAGGGGGCGATGACCGGGGTCGGGGGGGTGCCGGTGACGATTCTCTGCACCACCTGCTGCTCGGGCTCGAGCGGTGGGAGCGGGGTCCCGGTGGGCGAGAATCGGCGGATTTCGATCCGTCGCTCGCTGCCTTCGTCGAACATGTGGCGCGCGAAAGCGATGGCGAAGCCGTTGGTGGTGGCGGTCATTCGCGGTGGAAATAGCTCTCCGTCGGCCGGGAGCTGTTCGGCCAGCGGATGGAGCACGCCGCCCACCGAGGGGGTCGCGAGGAGCCCGAAGACGCGGCGCGCCACGATGACCTCGGCCTCCGGCGGGTCGTCCTCTCCGCCGGGGAGCCGGCGCGAGCGCCAGACCGCCATGTGGCGGCCGTCGGACAGTTGGGCCAGCTCGACGTTGCGCGCGCCGCGGTGAGTGCTCGGTACACCGCCACCCCACGGCGCCGAGTCAATCGGCGCGCCGTCACTCGCGAAGCGCTGGACCCTGAGGGTCGTGGTGGCGCTGTCGAGGTGTGCCCCGGTGGCCCAGACGGTGAGCCAACCGTTGGGTTGTGGGGCGCCGATGGAGGCCACGGCGGCGTCGAAGTTCCACAGTGTGGGCTGATCCTGCTCGAGCCAGAACCAATCACGTGGGAATGGGCTCGTCTCGTCCACGATGGCCGCCTCGACGGTCCGCGCGAGAGTGTCCTCCGGATAGACCGCCAGAAAGGTGCTGTCGGGGGCCGAGGCGCCGCGCAGCCGCCAATTGAAAGGTCTGAGCGCCCAGTTAGACACTGTCCGGCGAGAGGAGCTCTGCTGGCGCAGCGGATGGAGTAACGCGTTGCGCACCAGCAGCTCCTCACCTTCGGCACCGTCGCGAGCCTCGGTCCACAGGATCAGGGCGCGGCCGCGCGGGCTGGTGGTCAGGGTCAGATCACTCGCCCGGTTTCCGCCGGTACTGATGGAGCGCACCCGGTCTCGCAGGCATCCATCGCGTCCCATGTGGACCATTCGGGGGTTGTCGATGTCGATCACGCCCACTGCGCCGTCGTATTCGAGCACGAATTGGAGGTAGAGCGGGTTGACGTCGCCCGCCGTCACCGACAGCTCGACGAAATTGCCGGTGGGGCCTTCGAGCAACGCCTCATCGACCACCTCATCGCCGCCGGGGGCCACCGAGTAGAGTGTCAGCGAGAGGGTCCCGTCGGGGGCAAGACCACCCGCGGCGGCTATTCGGACCCAGATTGACAGCTTGACCGTCCCCGCCGGGACAAAGGTGAGCGGCCCTTTGACCAGCATCGGCCCTTCCACCTCGCCGGCTCTCAGGCGCAAGCCGCGCCCCTCGGCGCGCGCGGCCGCTCCGGTGAGCTCGGTGGCCGGCGGCGGCCAGGCGCGAAGCCCACCTGAGCCTTCGTCAAAGCGCTCTTCCCACACAAGGGTCGGGCCGCACAGGGTGGCGTCGTGGCATTCGCCATCGAGGCAGAACGCGCCCTCGCATCCTTCGCTTGGGAAGTCGCACTGCAGCGGCTCGTAGACACAGCGCCCCTCGTCGCAGTGGCCTGGCTCGCATGCGTCGAACGCGATACAGTCCTCGTCGTCGACGCAGCACCACGGGTCGTTCCATTCGCCGACACAGCTCCCGCTCCGGCAGACTGAATTGATGCTGCACGGCTCGTGGTCGTCGCACGGGACGCCGTCGGGGCCGTTTAGGTATGTGCAGGCGCCGGTGCGCTCGTCGCAGTGGACTTGCGTGCATGGGTTGCCGTCGTCCGGGCACGCCGGGACCGTGCCAGCGACGCATAGCCCGTCTTGGCAGCTGTCGTCCAGGGTGCATGGGTTGGTGTTACACGCGACCCCATCTGTCTTGGGCGGATGGACGCATTTGTCCTGTGTGGGATCGCAGTGGCTGTCGGTGCATTGGTTGCCGTCGTCGCAGTGGACCTCGGCCCCATCGACGCAGTTGCCGCCCGAGCAGACCCCCAGGCGACATGGGGAGGGCGCCTCGCATGCCGCGCCGTCGTGGCCCGGCAGGAAGATACACTCGCCCGTGCTCGGCTCGCACTCGCCCACCGTGCAAGGGTCGCCGTCGTCGCACTCGATGAGGTCGCTGCCGACACACACGCCGTCGATACAAACGTCCACCTGGGTGCACAGGTTGCCGTCGTCGCACGGGGTCCCGTCAGGTGTCGGAGGATAGGAACATGCGCCGGTCTCCGGATCGCACTCCACCTTCGTGCATGGGTCGCCGTCGGGTTCACAGGCCGGGGTCGCGCCACCGACGCAAACTCCGTCGCGGCACTCGTCATCGAGGGTGCATGGGTCGCCGTCGTCGCAGGGAGTGGAGTCGGGCGCCGGGGGATAGACGCAGTCGCCACTCGACGAGTCGCACTCCCCGAGCGTACAGGGGTCGCCGTCGTCACACTCCACGGTCGTTCCGACGCACCGCCCGTCATCGCAAATGGTGTCGAAGGTGCACGGATCTTGATCGTCACAGGTCATCCCGTCGAGAAACGGGCTGAAGACGCATTCGCCATCACGACAGGTCTCCCGGCCGCACGGCTGCTCGGTACCGCATGGGGTTCCGTTGGGGCGGTTGCGCGGCGCGCAATCTCCGCTCTGGCAGATCGAGCCGTCGCACGGGCGGGCCGGATCGGCGCAGGAGGCGCCGTCGCCCCGTTGCGTGTTGAGGCAGCCGAGGTCGGGATCACAGTCGTCGCGGGTGCAGGGATCGCCGTCGCTACAGTCGATGGGCGGGCCCGGCGTGCAGCGCCCTTCATCGTCGCAGGTGCCCATTTCAGTGCATTGATTCTCGTCGTCGCAGGCGCTCCCGCGCTGCCAAAGATGGGCAACGCAAACCCCATCGAGGCAGCGGAATGTGACGCATGGCTCGTCTAGTTCGGAGCAGTCCGCGTCGTCGAGGCAGACGAGCGTGTCGTGGTCGATCTTGGCGTCGGGTTCGGTGTCCTCTGGGGCGACCTCGGCGACGTCGCGCGCCTGATCGATTTCCGTTATGTCATCCGGCGCGGTGTCCCTGATGTCCTCGGCCCCGTTGGCGACATCGTTCGGTGGGACCACGGGATCGCCCTGGGAATCGGAACCACAGCCAATCCAGATGAGGACGGCGAACAGTGGCGCCATGAGGCGAGGCAGGCGCGAGAGCGCAGTTTTCGGCATGGGACGAGGCTCCTTGTCCGCGGACCCGGAGCGCCGGCAAGGGCTCCGCAGTCCATTGCGTTTCAACCATAATTATTACCCTACCAATCGCCCAATTAGCAATTCCTCGAGGGGGCGATCCCCTCAAGCATTCACCGCGTCCGTGGACCGAGGGGAGTGAGGCGGGTGCAAGTGCAAGGAAGCAAGTCAAGACGGGCTCAAATGCCCTAATTCCCCATCAAACCGAGCACCGAGCGGGTGGAGTCAGGTTCAAATGCAAGGAAACAAACCGAATCGGGCGCAGGCGTAGCAGCGCTACGTTGAGCACCGATTCGGTGCAGGTGA
>PWKZ01000059.1 GCA_003559575.1 Bradymonadales bacterium
CACCTGCACCGAATCGGTGCTCAACGTAGCGCTGCTACGCCTGCGCCCGATTCGGTTTGTTTCCTTGCATTTGAACCTGACTCCACCCGCTCGGTGCTCGGTTTGATGGGGAATTAGGGGGGCTGCCGCTGTTTGACAAATCGGTGACGGTCTTGCTAGGCTCCCGCCGGTTTGACGTCGTGGGGCCGAGTTGTCGCAAGAGCTCGGTCGGCCGTGAAAGACTGTGTCCGGCAAGCGATGTTGCCGGGGAGCGTGGCCTTCGCTCGCGTATCCCCCAAATGGAGTTGGTTTTTTTTGAGAATGGAACCGGAACCATCAAGCCACAGTACCACCGGCCGCCACTGTGAAGTGGTGCGCCGCCGGTCGAGACGAAAGGGCGCGGCGCCGCACAACGCAGGCTGCCCCAGGACCCGCGAGCCCGCCGTGAGCCGGGGCTCGTAGAGTTCGCAGGTTGCCTCGCCCCGGCGCGCGCCGTTTGGCTTTCGGCCGGGGATCACGCGAGGGCAACCATGACAGGCCTCCCCGCAATCGAACAATTCCGCGCCTGGCTTGAAGTCGGCGACAGGCAGTCAATCCGCGACGCGCTCGACCAAACCCACGCCGCCGACGCCGCGGAGACCCTCAGCGCACTTGACGAAGAGTCGTTGTGGGCGGCCCTCCAGGCCGCTCGCGTCAATGACGCCGCGACGGTGTTCGCGCGGCTCCCGTTGCACCAGCAGAAGGCGCTGGCGACTTTCGGCAAGGTCAATGTGGTCGCCACATTGCTCGACCGAGTGCCCGCCGATGACCGCGCCGATCTCTTCAAGGCCCTCGACGAACCCCTCTCCTCCGTTCTCCTGACTCACCTCTCGGTCCGCCAACGACTCGACACCGAGAGGCTCGTGGACTACGACGAGGATACGGTCGGCGCGGTGATGAGCACCGAGTACGCCGCAGTTCCATCCGACATGCTCGCCTCCGAGGCGCTCGATTTCGTGCGCCGCGAGGCGCCCCGCAAGGAGACGGTGTATGCCATCTGCGTGATCGACGAGCAGGGACGACTCTGCGGGGTCGTCTCGCTGCGCGACATCTTCCTGAGCGATCCTGACCGGCGCCTCGACGAGATCATGGATGAAAACGTGATCTGCGTCAGGGCGGAAGAGCCTCGGACGAACGCCGCCGAAAAAATCCGCAAGTATGACTTCCTCGCCTTACCGGTCATCAACAACAACCATCAGCCGGTGGGAATCGTCACCGTCGATGACGCGCTGGATGTGGAGGAGGAGGAGGCGACCCGCGACTTTCAGCGGATGGCGCCGGTCGGGATCATGAAAACCGGCCTCAAGGACACCGGACTCGTGGCCCTGTTTCGAGCGCGCGTCCCGTGGCTGCTCGTGCTGGTCTTCATGAACATCTTCTCCGGCGCCGGGATCGCCTACTTTGAAGATACGCTGGCGGCCATGATCTCACTGGCTTTCTTTTTGCCGCTACTCATCGACTCGGGCGGCAACGCCGGCTCACAAGCCGCGATCCTGATGGTCCGCGCACTGGCCACCGGCGACGTGCGGCTCCCGGATTGGCTGCGGCTACTGGGCAAAGAGTTCGGAGTGGCGCTCGGCCTCGGGCTCAGCATGGGGCTGGCGGTGGCGCTGATAGCCTCGGTCCGCGCGCCCGACATCATGCTAATCGTTGCGAGCACAATGCTATTGACGGTCCTCTTCGGGAGCCTGATCGGGATGTCTTTACCGTTTGTCCTGGTCCGTCTCGGTTTCGATCCGGCCACCGCCAGCGCTCCCTTGGTGACCTCCATCGCCGATATCGGCGGGGTTCTCATCTACTTCAGTATCGCCACCTGGTGGCTCGGCGACGTCATCGCCGCTTCCATGATGTGACAGCGCACGATCGCTTCAAGCGCGCAAGGAGGGAGTGTTATGAGATTCGCGATGATCAATCCCAAAGCCGTTGAAGGGACGCGATTGCCTCGCTCGAGGCGCACACACGCGCGTCATCTCCGTACCGCCGTGATATTGGGCGCCGGCTTGCTCATCTTGACTCTCACGAACACCGCCGAGGCGGTGTTCGTCACCGACGACGCCAGAATCGCGGACTACGGACAGATTGAGGGCGAAACCTGGTTCGACTTTTTGCCCAAGGGAGGGCGAGTGCTGCCGGTTTATAACTTTTTGTTCAACGTCGTCCCGTTGAATTGGCTCGAGTTCGGCGCCTCGGGGGGGATCGGTTGGGACACGGATGACAGCGTCACCGTCTTGAACCCGGGTTTTCAGAGCAAGCTGCTGGTGACGCGCCCGCGCGACGGCGGCGCGCCGGGGTTGAGCGCGCTTGCGGGAGTCACCTTCCCCGTCGGGCGCGGCAGCCAGTATCACGAGGCGTGGAGCGGGTATGCGATCGTCCCCGTCACCATGTCGCTCTTTGATGGCTGGTGGCTTTGGCACGCCAACCTCGGTTGGGTCGGGGGCTGGCCGACCGCCGACGCCCCCTCACGGCACCGCTTCTTCTGGGCGGTGGGCACCGAAATCGCCCTCGGCCACCACGACTGGCGCTTCGTCCTGGAGTCGTTCGCCGGTGATCCGCTCGACCCGTTCGGTGCCGAGATCGCCGGCCAGACCGGAATCCGATGGCTTACAAGCGACTATCTGAATCTGGATGTCGCGGTCACATTGGAAGAATCACTTGACGATTCGCGAGTTGTGGATTGGTCGATTCAAGTGGGCGTCCGTTTCCTCATCGACGCGTTCACCCGCGGCGGCCGGCCGGGCGACCCGGAGGGCGCCCCCGGCATGTTTCTGTGGTAGCCGCGGCTCCCTCGAGACCGCGTCCTGCCTGCTGAAAGCGAGGGCGGTCAGTGTTTCGGCACCAGCTCCATGGAATAGAGTTGTGTCGCGCTGCCCGGGACATTGCCCATCAAGAGCAACCGGTCGGAATCGACCATCATCCGGCCCTTGTTCTTGCCGAAATTGGGTCGCTCCAAATCCCCCACCAAGAACTCATGCTCCCCGTACTCCTCGAAGTAGCCCAGAGGGCCGTCGGGCAGTAGCTCGCGCCACTCGCCGGTGGCCGTATTGAACGCCCACAGGTCGTTGTGGTAGTCGTTTTCGGACTCGATGATGTTACTCCGCACGACGGCGCCACCAAACACATAGGCCTCCCCTGTCACCGAGTGCACCGCGCAGCTCATCGAGTGGCGCGCCGCGAGCGGTTCGGGCAGAGGACTCGAGGCGACCTCGCCCGATGCGACCTTGATGATGGTAACGACGGCCGAAGGCGCCGAGAGGATCTCGGCGCTCTCCGGATCCGGCACGCTCACCGTGCCGCCAAAGCTCAACAGGGTGCCTGATTGTGGGTCGTAGGCAAGGCAGTTGTCGAACACTTCCGGTAGCCCCTCGACCGGCTTGGACCACTCGCCCGTCGCCAAATCCAAGCTATAGAGCGCGTTGCCGTTTTGCCACGGAGCAAGATAGCCATAGACCAGCACGCGCCGCGAGTCCCAATCAAACACGAACGAATACGCAATGGCGCCGTTGGGCGCGAGCGGGTCACCGCTAATGGGAGTCGTGCGCGCGTGTCCTTCACCGTCCACCCACATCACCTCCTCCGCCCTCGGGCCAAGCACCACGAACTCGTCCGACTCCTCGCAGTAGTGGATGAATTGGCACCAAGTCTCGCCGTTGCAGAAGTTCGTCTCAAAAGGCAACGGTTCCCCTGTCAGGCGCCGCTTGTAGTGCCGCTCCATGGTCTCATCAAACAGCCACACCGAGGCGATCGTGGGGTCGTCGAGATCGTGCTGAAACGCGGTCAGAAACAACCGCGCCGCGGGGTTGTAACCAAACGAGACCCCGTCGATGGGGGTCATGAGCGAGTTTCCGGTCACGACCGGATCGTCGATCTCCACCGGCACGCGCCGCCAGATGAGCTCGCCCGGCGCAGCCGTCTCCCCGTCCGCCGGGTGGGCCGCGTCGCCGTCCCACCTCGCCGCGTCAAGAGCGGGCGCCGGCGGCGCGTCACCCTCCCCGCCAGGCTGTTTGACTTCGCCGGCCACCGTGGTGTCGGTGGGCGGGTCGGGAGCGATCACGTCGGACACCGAGCCGTCAGGGAACGCAAGAGAGTCCTCCGCCGCGGGCGGCGGCCCCGGCCTCCCCGGTGTCTCCCCGCCACAGCTCGCCAGAAGTATACCCAGCGCCCCGAGGATCAATCGCGCGCCGCGCCGGCCCTCGCCAAAGCGCGACAAGCCGTGGGGGAGCGTCCATTTCGACACGAGTGGCGGCTGAGCGGTCATTGGAGTACTCCTTCAATCATGCTGAGCTCACATGCGCGCGGCAAAACGAGGGCGACGAAAAGATTGTCTCCACCCCGCTAATAATCTAGCATCCCTGGTCGTGTGGCGCTGTATTAATCAAGAGGGGGCAATATGAAGCTCGTGGTGATGCTGTTATTTGCGTGCGTCCTCGTGATCGTCATGGCCCAGAACACTCATCCCGCACCACTTAGATTTCTTTGGTTCGCCGGGGAGACTCCAGTGGTGTTGCTCATTTCGTTGACAGCGCTAGGCGGGTTCATCCTCGGGATCCTCACCACCCTCCTCCTGCGCAGTCGGAAGAGCCCCAGGACGCCCGGTCTCAAGTGATCGGGACCCCAACTTTGTCAGCGATAGCAATCGCTTGGAGGCAAAATGCGGCAATCAAGCACACTTCGAAGACATCGGTTTTCTGCGGCCCGGCGGCTCGCGGCGACCTCCGCCCTAATTGCGGCGATGGTGGCGGTCGCCCCTCTCCCGAGAGCGACCGCGGCACCCGGCGACGACCCCTTCCAGCCGCTCAAGATCATGTTCACGGCACCGAAGGAGGACCGCGTGGCGCGAGGGTTCATCGCCCTGGTCGTCGCGGCCTACTCCGAAAAGCCGGGGCTGGTTCTGCTGGAGGGCGGTGAGCGAGATCGGATCCAGGCCGAGATCGATCTGTCGGAAACCGGCATGGTCGATCCGGACTCCGTGGTCCGCGACCGGCGGCTGAAACCCGAGGTGATGATCGATCTGCGCGTCGTCGAGCAACGCGCGGGCGACGCCGAGCGGCCGCCACTGATGCATCTAGAGGTGAAGGTCAAGGGGCCGGCCGGGGAGGTGGAGTTCGTCACGACGCTCGAGGCTGGGAATACCGAGGCGATTCCGGCGGCGTTCGACCACCGGATCGCGCAAACGCTGCCGGAGGAGCGCCGCAACCTGCTCCTTCGAGGCTGCTTGCACGAAGGCTGGATTATGGCCGACCTCGAGGGCCATCGCTGTGCGAGGGAGATCAAGGCGCACTGCGAGCGGGACCACAAGGGGCGGGCAGTCTTGGCCTGCATTGCGAAACACGGGGCCGAGGTGCGCCGGCAAGTGTTTGACAAAGATGATTTGCCAAGCGATCTGACCATCGACGAGCTGGCGCTGGTGCACAAGCTCAAGGCCGCCGAGGGGCGCTTCCCCGAGCTGACCGAGCCCGAACAGAAGACCCTCAACGCAATGGCGCAAAATTCTCAGGCCCGGCGCGAGGCCCGGATCGCGACGTTCGACCGTTTCCGTGCGACCCTGGTCGAGACGATGAACGACTTGTTGTCCCCCCGGGGCGACCAAATAGAAGTTGCGCAAGAGCCGGTCGAGACGGTGCAGCTGAGCAAGGCCGAGGTCAAAGAGGTCAGGTGGGAATCCCACCAATCCGCGCCGACCGTCCTTGTGACCGTGAACTTCAAGGCAGAGGACCGTGAGTGGACCAGAGATGACTTCGGGACCCTCAGAACCTTCGTCGACAGACTCCAGAGTATTGGCCTGCGGGTGATGGGCAGTGACGGACAGGTGAGCGACCATAGGGCGCTCACCGGAGCGGAGTCCCGCGCGCGCGGGTCGTTTATTTTGACGATTACCTCCGACCAATACGGCCGCGCGTTGTCATTGGTGCCACACACCCCACAATACCGGACCGAACGACTCGACTAACTGCGAGGCGGGGAAAATGCACCCACTGCGACGGTTCGCGAGCGTATTCGAAGCGCGAGATTTCCCGCGACTGGCCGTAGGGCTCCTGGGGGTGGCGAAGCGGGCGCTCCTCGGACATCCCCAGCGCGCCGTCCGGCCTACGCTTTCCGACCGCTGCCCCGCGCTTCTGGCGGACGTCATGGCCGGCGCGCGATTCATCGCGGACCGCTGGTTTCGCTTTCAGGCGCGGGGCCTCGAGAACGTCCCCATGAACGGACCGTCACTCCTCGTCGGCAACCACAGTGGAGGAATCGTCAACTTCGACACCATCCTGACGTTCCTCGCCATTTGGGAGCACTTCGGGCCGGACCGCGCCCTCTACGGACTGGGGCACGAGCTGACGGAGTGGGATCCCACAATCCAGCGCTACACATCTCGTTTTGGTGTCTTGACGGCGAGCCACGAGTCGGCCCGGATAGCGTTCGACGCGGGGCATCTGGCCCTCGTCTACCCCGGCTCCGACTACGACGCCTTCCCTCAATCCTCCACCCCTTCCGGGATTCGGGAAGCGATTCGGGCACAATTGCGGCGTCACCTTCACCAAATCGATGCTCGACGTAGCGCTGCTACGCCTCCGCTCGATTTGGCTTGTTTCC
>PWKZ01000263.1 GCA_003559575.1 Bradymonadales bacterium
CTACGAGGCCATCTGCGGCGTCAGCTTCACCGATTTGATGCTCGACGTAGCGCTGCTACGACTGCGCTCAAATCGGCTTGCTTCCTTGCAGCTCACCCCGTTTCGACGCGCTCGGTGCTCGATTTGATGGGGAATTAGGGATAATCCTCAATCATCCACCCTTTTTCGGGATTCGGGAAGCGATTCACGCACATCTGCGGCGTCACCTGCAGAAGAATTAGCGCTCGACGTAGGCGCTGCGTTGGCCTCCGCCTAAGAACGGCTTGTTTCCTTGCACATGCACGCGACTCCACTTAGCGGGGCTCCTCAGAACGAACCGACGATTATGGCGAATGCCCTTGCCCTTGACACCGGGATGCTCAAAGGCTACCCCCGAATGGCCGTCGAGTGTTCCGTCCACCGTTCGTCTTTGAGCGCACGAACACGAGCGGCGGCAAATCTGCTCCTCTTAAATGGCAGGAGAGGATGGTTCAAGATGGGAGGACTCAACGCCGCGATCGGAGTGGTCGACATCACCCCGACAGACTTCCCCGACATCCGACTGGGCGGGTTCGGCCTCAACCGACGCGCCCGCGGAGTGTTGCACCCCCTCGAGGCGGGGGTGTCGTATTTCGCGTCCGGAGACGAATACGTGGTCCTCGTCACCATGGATTCAGTGGGGATCGGGCTGCCTTGGATCGAGCGCATCAGGGACGCCGTCACCACCCTGCCCGACAAAAGCCGGATAATTGTCTGCGCCACGCACGCCCACAGCGTCCCCGACACCCTTGGCTACTGGGGCAAGTCGCTGCTCGGTGTGCTCCCCCGCAGCTCAGGGGTCAACCCCGAGTACATGGCGCAGATTGTCAGAGACATTGCCGCGGGAATCGACGAGGCAGTCACCAAGGCAGCGCCGGCGCGGCTTCGCGTCACCGAGTTCGAGATCCCTCCGGGGCTCGTCACCAACCACCGCGAGGGTGGCGCGCTCGATCCTCGTGGTGTGATGCTCCGAATCGATGGCGAAGACGACACCCCACTCGGCTGCCTCGTCAACTTCGCCTGCCACCCGGAGGGATTGTGGGACAAGAATCGCCTGGTGAGCCCCGACTTCCCGCACCACACCCGCGCCGTCATGCGTGAGCGCGGCCTCGGCCACCCGTTGTTCTTCAACGGCGCGTTGGGCGGCATGTTGACCCCAAACATCCCAATCAAGACAGGGGCCCAGGAGCGCCAAACGGAAGTGGAGCGAATCGGCCGCGCGCTCGGCGAGCTTGCCGCCGCCGCGGCGGAGGCGGCTCCAGTCGTGCCCATCAAAGGCCTTCAGCTCGTCTCAACCCCGGTTTACTTGCCATTCACCAACTGGCGCTTCCGGCTAATCGAGAAGCTCCGGGTGATCTCGCGCAGCCAGACCGACGGCGAGGTGCGCACCGAAATGCACCTGGTACGACTGAATGCCGAGGCAGGTGGAGACGGCCTGCAAATGCTCAGCATCCCCGGAGAACCTCTGCCCGAGCTGGGCCAAGAGCTTCGTCGTGTTCTCGACGGTGGGCCGACCATGATCCTCGGGCTCGGCTGCGACGAGCTTGGCTACATGCTGCCGGATGAACAATTCAACAGTCGCGAGTACAGTTACGAAAAATCAATGAGCCTCGGGCCCGAGACGGCAACTCTGCTGCTCGGCGCCGCCAAGAGACTCGCCGCCGCGCCGCCCGACACGCGATGGGCGCGATAGGGATGACAGATGGCCGGTAACCATGGCTTCGAGCTAACCCGCGCCCAGCGCGCCACCTACAGCGTCGGGATGTTCTCCTCGGCGATCGTGACCGCCAATATCTTGGCCTGGGTACTATATTTTTATTCCCCGCCACCCAACGCGGTGGACGGTGGGATGGTCTTTCTGGGGGTCGGCGTCGCTATCGGAGTGGCGCGCATCATCGGCTCACTGGTAGACGCGGTGACCAACCCACTGGTGGCATTTTGGAGCGACCGCAGCACCCACCCCCGAGGCCGTCGCGTGCCGTTCATCATGCGCGGAACCCTGCCGCTCATGTGCTTCGCAATCCTCATCTGGTTTCCTCCGGTGCGCGGCACCTCGATGTGGAACGTGACCTGGTTGGCCGTCACTCTGAGCGCCACGTGGTTCTTTTACACTTATGTGGTCGCCCCCTACCTGGCGCTGATGCCGGAGCTAACCTCCAATCCCAGGGAGCGAGTCAGCCTGACGGTCAACATGGCGTACTGGGAGGCCGGCGCGACCCTCATCGCGGCGCTCGGCGTGCCCCCGATGATCGAGGCGTTCAAAGGGGGGATCGATCTCGGGCCGCTGTTCATCGCCGACGGATTCAAGCTCTCGGCCATCATCCTGGCGGTTATGGGGGCGATCGGCTTCTTCGTGGCCATTAGCAGGGTACGCGAGAAACAGCTCGAGGCCGCCGCCCGCACGACCTTTTCGCTCGTGCGCTCGGTGGTCGAATGCTTCCGCAACCCGGCCTTCGGCCCCTATGTGGCGGCCGTCTTCGCCGCCAAGATCGGCATCGGGTTCGTCATGATCACGATGCCGTTCCTGACCACCGCGGTGCTGCACAAGGGCGAAGGATTCACCGCCATGCTGCTGGCCCCACTCTTCCTGGCGACCATCATCGGGTTCGTCGTCGCGGAGAAGCTGGTCAATCGCGTGGGGCTCAAGACGGCTTTCAGGTTCGCGACACTCGCCGCCGGAGTGTTGGTCCTCGGGTTCGTGGGGATCTATTTCTTGGGTGGCCGGGGAGTCCCCCTCCAACGATTTGAAGTCGCCCAAAACGGCGACCGCATCCTCTTGTTCGCGTCCACGCCGGAGGCGCTCGATTCCGCCGATGAGCTTGGTCCCGACGAGAGCTTCTCGCGCACCGGCGATGTGGTCACGATCAGGCTGACAGGCCTTCAGTGGAGACGGCTGTTCAACGACTTTGATCGTGACTCGTTCAATGAGGCCATCGAAGAGATGGACGATGAGAGCGCCGCCGCGCTACTGCGCGAGGGAGCCGAGGTGCCCGAGCGACGCCAAATTCGCGACTGGCTCCAGGATCTCTCCAACGACCGGCTGCTGGTGGCGCTCGGCCCGGAAGCAGCCCCGCTGCTTCTCCCACGGGCCAAGCGACGCTTCGAGGGCGAGCTGTTCTTGGGCAACCCCAGCGTCGAGGCGCCTCCGGACGGTTCGTCCACGATCCATCTCGCTTTCACCGCCGGGCTACTCGAGGCCCCCGAGGAGACCGTCAATCTGGACGGCTGGCGAATGATGTTCATGTCGCCTGAGGAGCGCGACGCGCTTGGCCCGGCAGTCCGACCGACGGTACGAGATGAGGAGTCGGTCCTCCTCGAGGGTCGGATCTCGTTCACCGACGGCAACCTGCTTTTTTCCAATTTCCAGCCGTTGCCCGATCAACCGAGAGGCCCGGCGGCCGACAGGTTGTTTGAGGACCCGGCCGAGCTTGAATACCTGATCTCGCGCTTCGAACTCCGCCAGGAGTACCAATGGGGCTCGCGCATCTGGTTGGCGCTCCTGATAAGCTTCCTGCTCGGTTTCCCGGCGGCGATCCTGATGAGCATGTATCGCCCCATTGTCTGCGAGATAGTCGACTTGGATGAGCAAAGGGTCGGTACTCGACGTGAGGCGATGTATTTCGGAGTCGAGGGGCTTCTCACCAAGAGCGCCGACGGCGTGGCGGCGATGCTGACGCCGGCGGCGATGCTGATTGGCCACTGGCTACTGCCGCCGCCGTTCGGTTATGTACTCCCGTTTGCCGCCGGTACGATCGTGATGATGTTTGCCTTCATTGTCTTCGGACGCTATCCATTGGGCGCGCCGGAGAAACAGCAGAAGTGAGCTTGGGCCCATCCAGAAACCGCGCTTCGCGCTAGCCCATCCATCCACGCTCGGCGTTTCTGGATGTAAACGAGTTATCGGCGCCGGATGCTCAAGCGTGCCCAAGGGAATTTGCGACTGCTTCGCTCGTCGATGTAGTCGCCGGCATCGAGAACCCCTATCGCGTAATCGCCGAACTGCCGCCACTGGCCTATTCTGATGCGCGCCTGCTCACCGCTCTCGACGGTGGTCACCTGTAGCTCGGCGTATCCCCGACGCAGCGCACGCTCGCCCAACATCATCTCGGACCACCGCACCCGCTTGAGGGCGAGCACGAGATCGCTCTCCCGCAGCAGAACTCCTGAGAACCCGCGAATCTCGAACTCCTCGCCGAGAGACACCTCGGGCAGCTCGAGTTGGCGCTCAGAATGTTCGGGTTGGTCGGCCTGCGGCGTTTCACGAGTCGCTTCGCGCTCGAGCGGCAGCATCGCATGGCGGGATTGCGGGGTCGATGGCCCACAGGCCCAGACCGCAGGGAGGAGCGCGACGAAGAGCCCCCAGCGAAGCAAGCCCAAGCGTGAGATCGAGGCCATGATCACCTCCACTCAATATTTCCGTGACTCACGATTGAAATATTACGCGACCGTGATCCTTGGCGCAACCGAGGCTTCTCGCGGCCACCGAAGACGGTGGCGATCCCGGGGTGCGCGCGCGCTTTTATGCATGGCGACCCCGACCAAGAGGACTTTGCGATTGCCCTGACCGATCTCTGGAGATTGCGGACTTCAGGTTTTGGGCCGGCCGCCCCTCAGCAGCGTGCAGTGAACGAGCAAGGACAGGCCACCGGCCAAAAGCAGCGCCACGGGCAGATAGAGCAGCGAAGTCTTCTCGCGCCACACTACCCCGCCGGCATAGAAGACCTTCTGCTCCGGCACCAGGTCGAGTAGTATCGCGCTGAAGAAGCCACTCAAGAGGACGGCGGGGATCATCGTCGCGTAGCGCTCAATGGGCCGCGCTTTTCCGTGGGCACGCAGGTAGAGCAGGAGAAAGCCCAGGATCGAGCCATACATCATGAGGTGCATGTACCAATCGCTGAAGGGGTTGAAAACGGTCACAAGTGTCCCCGCCACCCCCGCCGCAACGATCAATACGACAACGGCGAGCAACACCCCCGCGGCAAACCGCGATCCGCCGGCCCGGGCGGTCTCTTCTAGTGGCGGCGCATCAGCCATGAATCACCTCCATCCATCAGGCACCGCAATATTAACATACGATGGCTCCGCGGGCGCTGTTTTGTTAAAGCAATCACAGTTTGTTAGGCTGGCAAACACCGAGGCCCATTGAACCGCCTCTAGGAGGGCTACCGTGTCATACGATCTCGTCCCGTTGGCAGCGCCTCGCTTGACCGGGCGCGCGCTTCGCGCCGTGGCGCGACTGCTGGAGAGCGGCTTGCTGGGCGCCCCGCTGGCGCGCAAATTACTGCGCGACAACGGCATCCTCGGGCTGCGCTCGATCCCCGCCAAAGAGCCGTTTTCGCTCGGCCCACGGCTGCCGCTCCTGGAACCCACCGATCCCCTCGAGGCTCCACCCGCGGCGGGCACAATCCTCGAACAGGCCGAGGCGCTCCCCGCCCCGCGGGGGGCCTCAACCTCACGATTCACGACCGTCACCGACTTCGCCACCTCCTACCGCGACGGAGCGGTCTCGCCGGAGACGGTCGCCGACCGACTGATCGCCTTCGTCCGTGAGAGCGAGCAGAGCGCTCCCCCGATGCGCTTCTTCATCAACATCGACGAGGAGGATATCCGCCGCCAGGCGAAGGAGTCTGCCGATCGGTTGCGCGCCGGCAAACCGCGCGGCCCACTAGAAGGAGTCCCACTGGCGGTCAAGGACGAGCTTGACCAACAGGGTTACCCCACCACCCTCGGCACCCGCTGCCGGGGTTCCAAAATCGCACACGAAGATGCAACGGTGGTGGCCCGGTTGCGCGCCGCCGGAGCTATCATGCTCGGCAAAACCAACATGCACGAGATGGGGCTCGGGGTGACCGGCATCAACCCGCACCACGGCCCGGCGCGCAATCCCTACGACCCGACACGCGTGACGGGCGGCTCATCGAGCGGCTCGGCGGCGGTGGTGGCGGCGGGTCTCTGCCCCATCGCCATCGGCGCGGACGGCGGGGGATCCATCCGAATCCCGGCGGGTTTCTGCGGAGTCGTGGGGCTCAAGGCCACGCGCGGGCGGATGAGCGAGCACGGAGTCGTGCCTTTGTGCTGGAGTGTCGCGCACGTGGGCCCGATTGGGGCGACGGTGCGTGACACGGCGCTGGCCTACGCCCTCCTGGCCGGCTCCGACGAGGCCGATCACATCACCGCCGGCCAACCCCCTCCGACCCTCGCCGGGGTCGGCGATGAGGACCTCGACGGCCTGCGGATCGGGGTCTTCCCCCCTTGGTTCGACGACGCCGACCAAGAGGTGCGAGAAACCTGCCACGGCGCGCTCGACAAACTCCAAGAGCGCGGCGCCGAGCTGGTGGAAGTCGCGATCCCCGAGCTAAAGCTGCTCCGCACCGTTCATCTGGTGACGATCGTCTGTGAGATGGCCGCGTCACTGGCGAGCCGCCCGGAAATCGTCCGCACCAAACTGGCGGGCGATACCCGGTTGAGCCTGGCCCTCAGCGAGCGGTTGCGCGGATCCGACTACATCCACGCGCAGCGTCACCGCGCGCGCCTCGAAGAGCACTTCGAAGCGCTCCTGGGCAGCCGCGCGGCCCCCCGCCAGGCGCCGGTCGATGTCCTCGCGACCCCCATGAGCGGGTGCCTCCCGCCTGTGATCCGTGCTCAGGCGTTGGCTTCCGGCGAGTCCGACATCGCGCTCCTCGATAGAATCATGAGGTTCGCGCAACCAGCAAATATAACGGGGCTCCCTGCGCTGTCGGTGCCGGTCGGCAGCAGCGCGACCGGGTTGCCCATCGGGTTGCAGCTCATGGGCCGCGCCTGGGACGAGGCGCTGTTGCTGCGCCTCGCGCTGGCGCTCGAGACCACCTGGGAGCGCCGCACGCCGCCCGTGTACTGTCGCTTACTCGAGGACTGATGTCTCGCATCTCCCGGTGGTGCTGTATCGTCGCGCTTCTAGTGCTGCACGTCGTACTCTACCGCGCGGTGCTGTTCGAGAATCATCTCTTGCTCGGCTCGGGCACCGATCTAATCTCCGCCCAGATTCCCTATCGCGCCGCCGCAAGCGCGCGCCTCACCTCGGGTCAGGCGCCGCTTTGGAGCCCCGGCCATTTTGCCGGCGCACCGCTGCTCGCGAGCGGCCAGAGCGGCGCCACCTACCCCCTGGCCTGGCTCCTCATGCCCCTCAGCCCGGAGCGCGCGGTCTCGCTCACGCTGGTGTTGCACCTCTTCTTGATTTCGCTCTTCACGTTCCTGCTGGCCTTGCGTCTCTGCCGCCGGGAGAGCGGCCCCGCCGACTCGGTCGAGGCCCCGTGGGCCTGCCTGGGCCCGCTCCTGGCGGCGACACTGGTGGCCCTGGGCGGGTTCATGCAATCCCACATCTTCGCCGGTCACGTGGGCATGATCGAGACGCTCGCCTGGCTGCCGGCAGTGCTCCTGGCGCTCGACAAGCTCATCGACCATCCGGGCCCACGGGGCGCCGCGTTGCTCGCCATCACCGGCGGCCTGCTGCTCCTGGCCGGTCACGCGCAAAGCGCCCTGCTGGCGTTCATCATGATCCTCGGATGGACCGCGTCGGCCACCCCTCCGTCGGGCGGCGGACGCGCCCACCTCGGCCGCGCCCTTTTCTGGTTGGTCGTCGCCGCTTCGGGCGCGCTGCTGTTAGGCGCGCTACTGCTGGTGCCGGCCGCTGAGATAGGCACCCTGAGCCACCGGCGCCTGATAGCCGATCCGCTCGCGTTTGCCGGCTCTTTCAGCGCCACTCCCGTGGCCCTTTTCCAAATGGTGCTGGCGCACCCCTTCGGCGGAGGCGATCCCCTGCCCTACTGGGCGAACTTCAGCCGCTTCGAGACCCAAGGGTTTGTCGGCGCCGCCACCTTGGTGCTCGCCGCGACCGCGCTTGCCATCGCACCCCGACGGCGGCCAATCGCGCTCCTGGTGCTGGCGCTTGCCGGCACTCTCCTGTCACTCGGATTGCACACGCCGCTGTTCGCCGGCCTCACCAAAATATTCCCCCCGCTACTGTGGTTTCGCGCGCCGGGCCGGTTTTTGCTCTTGCCGGCGATCACCCTGCCGCTCCTGGCCGGCCTCGGGCTCCACCTGTTGATGCACACGCTGTTCACAGCCCGCCTTCGTTTCCAGGGCGCAATCCGACCGGCCGTGGGAGCGATTGTCGGGCTGTGCGGAGTGATGATCATCGCGCTGCCTGTTGCGAGCCGCTACTCGGGCCCCGAGGGCGCCGACAACGCCCGCCAAACCATCGAGGCCCACGGCGGAGCCCGCGCGCACAATATGCTGCAACAGGGACGCTCGGATCTCGCGGAGCGCGCCGCGCACCGCCTCGCGGAGTCCGCCACCGGCGCCACCCACGACGCGCTCGGGACGGCCGGAGCGATCTTGGCGCTCGCACTCCTGGCCCGCCGAGCCGCCACCAGAGCCTCAACCTACTTGCAAACCCGCAAGCAGCGTCGCCGCCGCAAGAGGGACGAGACCACCGCGCCCGGGGGACTCACGGAGGCCACCCTCAACTCACTGGCCGGCCTCTCCCTGGGTGTGCTGCTCATCTTAGTCCCGCTGGCGCGCGGGGTGGCCATGGCCGGGCCGTTCATCATCACGAGCGAAGGCTCGCCGCAACCCGCCGTCAGCGACAAGCTCATCGAGGCAATCAGCGCGCGCACCGGCCATGATCGCGTGCTCTGGTGGGAGGACCGACGCTTCAACGTCGGTCTGCTGCACCCGACCATTCGAAACCTCGCCGGTTACGACCCCGCCATCTCGTGGCGCCTGAACGACCTCCTCAACCTGCGGCACCGAAGATTGCCGGTGACACCGCGCGACGAAGAGGTGGTGGACGGCGCCCCCGACCCGTTTGGTTGGCGCCATCGGCTGCACATGCTCTGGCCTCACGGCCGGCGGGTTGAGCCGACACCGGTGTGGGATCTGTTGGGTGTCCGGCTGGTGGTGTCGCGCGCGCCGCGCTTGGGCGACAGCTTGCCGGTCGAGACAATCGCGCCCTACAATCTCTTCGTGCGAGACTCCGCGCTCCCGCGCGCGGGCCTCGCCTGGGGAGCGCGGGTTTTGCCCGACGAACACCAGCGGCTGGCGGCGCTGTCGTGGCCATCACGCGACCGCCGCCGCGAGCTCATCTTCGAGTCACCCCCGGAGCCGCGCCTGCCTTTCCATGAGGGGCCGCTCCCGCGCGGCGAGGTGCGCTGGCACGAGGACTCGCCAGAGCGTCAGGTGCTGCAAGTGGAAACCGAGGCGAGCGCCTATCTGTGGATCGCCGACGAGTGGCGGCCGGGTTGGTCGGCGCGCGTCGACGGCAAACCGGCCACTCTCCACAGGGTCGACCACGCCTTGCGCGGTGTGGCGCTCCCCCCAGGCGAGCACGAAGTCGAGCTCCGCTATCGCCCCCGCGCGGTAATCATCGCAGCGGCCCTGCACCTCCTCGGGCTCGCGCTGGTGGTCGCCCTGATGATCTTCCGCCGCAGCAGCCCCGGCAGCTTAGCTGCCGGGGGCTGATATGCCATTTTTCGTCCTTGGCGCCCGCTTGGTTCGCGGAGGCGGTGCCGGCCACCTCGGGCAGGCGGTGCCAGCCACCTCGGGCAGCCGCACCACGCTCGCTCCTCAGAACCAACCGACGATTATGGTCACCTATGTCCCGGGTGGCACGCTCAAAGGTTGCACAGTAACGGTTTTTTGCCGCGGTGGCCTCCTGCGTGGTACCGAGGTAGACGAACATGGCGCCCGGCTCCCGGATGCCTGAACGGTGGAGGCCCGGATGGAGTTCAGTCAACAGGTCACCCATATCTTTGTCGAGGCGCGTGATATCGCGCTTCGCGCGGGGATGGATCTCGGGAGCGCGCAGCTACTGCTCGCCATGTTCACCGAGGAGGCCTCGCCGAATCAGGCCCGCAGCTTCCTTGAAGAGTTCAAGCTGGACGAAGACCGGATCCTCGATGTGATGAGCGATCTCCATCCCGAGCCCGGCGAAGCGATGCGAAGCATCTTGGCCAAGGCCCAAACGACCGCCTCCCTCGCCAACGCGGAGCTCATCAACAGCATGCACGTGCTGCTTGCCATCTGTCAGGTTTCCAGCTCCTTGGCCTACCGCGCGCTGGAGAGAACCGGCGTCGATATCCCCCACATGCGCGTGCGGATCTTTTCTTACGTGACCGGAATACTACCGCGGCGCTTCTTCCAAAAGACCGCGCTCGACACGCACTCATTTGCATCTCGAGAAGCGGCCGACGGCATCTCGCGCTCCGGGAATGATCGCGCGCCGGACAAGGGCGCGGAGCTTTCGAGCTACCTCTTCGCCGACCCGAACGAAGAGACGTCCGACAGCCGTGACAGGCGCATCCCCTGGGGCGAGGAGGAGCGCGCCGAGGCCGAAGCGCAACGCCTGGTGGCCTTGATCCATGAAGCTCGACGCCCCAAGAGACCGACCGCCCCTTCGGCCGTCAATCCAAGCACGCCCCACCAGGGCCAGGCAGCAGAAATGGGCGACGTCTCCCTGTTCCAGCTGTCGCCCGAGCAGTTCCCCTGCCTCGCTAAGCTCGGTCGCAACCTCACGGCCGAGGCTGTGGAGGGGCGGCTCGACCCAATCCTGGAACGCGATAACGAGCTGGATCAGATCCTGGACATTCTATACAAACGGCGCTCCAACAACCCCTGCATAATCGGCGAGCCGGGGGTCGGCAAGACCGCCCTCGCCGAGGGGATCGCGTGGCGCCTTGCGAAATTGGCCCAAAACGGGGCCGAGGCCCGTGCGCTGATTCAAATCGACGTGGGCGCTTTGGTAGCCGGCACCGAGTTGAGAGGGTCGTTCTCCGAGCGCATGGCAATGTTGCGCGCCGAGGTGCTTCGCGCCGGGCAACGCGTAATCCTGTTCATCGACGAGGTGCACACCCTGATTGGCGCCGGCGGCAGCTCCGGCGCGCTGGACGCCGCCAACGATCTCAAATCGGCACTGGCGCGCGGCGAGTTTCCGTGCATCGGCGCCACCAGTCTGCGTGAATATCGCCGCCACATCGAGTCCGATTCAGCCCTCGAGCGCCGCTTCCAGCCAATCATCCTGGACGAACCAACCCCGGAGGCCGCCGTCCGAATCCTGGCCGGCGTGCTGCCCCGCTACGAGGAGCACCACCGGGTCTCCTTTAGCGACCCTTGCCTGGAGACGGCGGTGCGGCTCTCGGCGCGCTACATCACGGATCGCCGGCTCCCCGACAAGGCGCTCAACCTGCTCGATCTCGCGGGCGCGCGCGCGGCCCGCGCGGGGCAAAGCGAGGTCACCCCGGATGACCTCGTGACGATCATCGCCCGGCTGACGGGCATCACCCGAGAGCGCCTCGTCGTGAGCGAATCGGAAAGTTTACTGGCTCTGCCGAGTTTCCTGGAGCAACGGATCATCGGGCAGGAGACCGCCCTCGCCCGTATCGCGGAGACCATCCAACGCAACTCGGCCGGCTTCCGCAGCCGCCGCCCCATCGGCTCATTTTTGCTGCTAGGCCCCACCGGAGTCGGCAAAACCGAGACCGTGCGAGTGCTGGCCGACTTCCTGTTCCAAGATCGCGAGGCGTGCTCGCGGTTCGACATGAGCGAGTACATGGAGTCCCACACAATCGCCAGGCTCATCGGCGCGCCGCCCGGCTACGTCGGCCACGAGGAGGGCGGACTTCTGACCGAGGCGGTCCTGCGGCGCCCCTATCAGATAGTGCTGTTTGACGAGTTCGAGAAAGCCAGCCCGGAGGTGATGCAGGTGTTGCTGCAAATCCTCGAGGAAGGCTGTCTGACCGACTCGCGCGGCCGCAAGGTCAACTTCGCCCAGACCGTGGTGGCGCTCACCTCCAACCTGGGCGCCGGAGAGTTCGAGCGGCGCGGCGGCCCCTTGGGTTTCGGCGCCGCGCGCAGCCGGGGCGACCACGATCCACAAATCGACTCCGCCGTGCTCGATGCCGCCTGCAAGAAGTTCTCCCCTGAGCTGTGGAATCGAATCGACGAGAAGCTGGTCTACCGCCCCCTCGGGCGCGAGGCGGTCCGGCGGATAGCCCGCCTATTGGTGGCCGAGAGCGCCGCGCGCCTCGAGGACGAGACCGGGATCCGCTACGAGATCACGGATGAGGTGATCGATCACCTGGTGGCCTCCGGCGGCTACGACCCGCGCTACGGCGCGCGCCCGATGCGACGGACTGTTCAGCGGCTGGTCGAGGGGTTGCTCAGCAAAGCCATTCTGGCAGGAGAGATACGACGCGGCGCCGAGTGCCGCGTGCAGCTCGAGGGCGATGGTTTGGCCCTCGAGATCAAATCGCCGGCCCGGTTACAAGGAGCATCGTGAGATGCGCCAGGCGTTGTCGGCGCGCTCATCCTGAAGGACCGTGCACGGTGTCGGATCGCTCTGTTGGTTGTAGATGAAGTAGGTGTGCCCGCCGCTGTCCTCGACGTTCACACGGACAATCTCGTAACTCACCGCTTCGCGGTCCTTCAAGTAGAGATTGACCTTGCCGCGCAGGTTCCGGTATCGGAAAGAGCGCCAGTTGTCGAGCGAGGCGCCGTGCTTCTGTTCGCTGTGCAGCAGCCGCGCGAAGGAGCGCCAACCGACCTCCTCGTCTTCCTCGAGCGCGGCCCGCAGCACCTCCTGAATCACCCACTCCGGCGTCCCCTTGGACGGGTTGGAGACGGTCTCCTTGAGCCCCACCCTGTGGCGTAAGGCGCGACAGGAAGAGAGCGACATCAAAGACGCCAGCACAACGAGCGCGACAAGTCCGATCCGCCAACGGTTCATGGTAGCCTCCTAGTCCTCGGAGTCCGGTTTCGGCTGGGGTGCGGGATCGAAACTCAGCCCCAGATCGACACCGCTCGCCCGAGCGCGATCGCCACCGGGACCGAACGCCCGGATGACTTGCGCCAGTTCTTGAGGTTGGGCCGAGGACGGCTCGAGAGCCTCCTTCGACGCTTTGTGGAGATGCAAAGTCTGAGTGGGGAACGCGAACTGCACCCCGAGATCAGCCGCCAACCGTAGAATCTCGAGGTTCAGGTGGTTGCGTACCCTCAGCTCGCCGGCCCAATCGGGCGTCGCCATGAAGCAATACAGCAGGATATTCAAGCTGTGCGGGCCGTAGTCGAAGAACTCGACGAAATAGAAGTCCTTGCGCATCCCCGGCAGGGCCGTGATGATGGCGCGCACCCCCTCGCAAAACGCCTGCATCTTCTCGGGCGGCGTGTCGTAGGTCAGCCCCAATGTGGTCGAATAGCGGCGATATTGGCGCGCGCCCATGTTGTCCACCGACGAGTCGGTGACGCGGGCATTGGGCATCGTGATGAGAGAGTTGTGGAAAGTCCGAATGCGGGTGGTCCGAAAGCCAACCTCCTCGACGGTCCCCTCGACATCGGCGCCGATCTTGATCCAATCGCCCACTTGAAACGGCCTGTCGACAAAGATCATGACCGAGCCGAAGAAGTTGGCGACAGTGTCGCGGGCGGCCAGAGCAAAGGCCAGACCACCGAGCCCTAGCCCGGCCAAGAGCGACCCGACGTCGACGTTCAGGTTCTGCAAGATGAAGATTCCACCGACGATGGAGACTGTCACCTTGAGGGTCTTGCGCAAGAGCGGGACGAGCTGATCATCCAGCTTCGTCTCGGTCTTGGCGGCCTTGGCGGCCAGAAAATCGTTGAGCACGTCGATCAGACGATAGGCCAACCAGACCGCGCTGTAGGCCGCCAACACTCGAATCGCGATGTCGGTGACGCGGTTGATGAACAAGGGGAAGCGTAAAATCGGGAGCCCAATCGAGAAGACGAGCGCCATGACCAACCCGCCCACCGGAGGGCTGGCCTTCGCCAGCACCTGGCGAACCCATTGAGTGGGCAAGCGCGACACCAGTCGGTGGACATAAGTGCCGAGCAAGTGGACCACCACCTTCTGCAACAACATCGCCACGAAGACGAGCAGCAAGACGCCCACGATCTGCCACAACTCAACCCCGGCGACCCCCAACCGTAACCAATCCGGGACCATGCGAAAAATCTCGGACATCCCAAGCGGGTATTCGGCCCTGAACAGCCGAGGGATCGCCTCCACCGAGTTGGCAGAGAGCACCCAGCGCGCCCCCTGGCGGACGAAGTAGATGCGCTCCAACTCACCGGGGAACGGGGTGTAGCGGTGATCGCCCGACTCGTCCTGATAGGAAGCCTGGCCGGGCGCCGCGTCGGGATCGAGCATGAGAGAGCGGGCGTGGAGCAACCGATCGAGTTTCCCGACCAGCTTGGGCGCCTCGGTCTCGGGGGAGTTTAACCGCTCGAGATCCCAACACAAACTGGCGCCCGCGGGGCCCACGTCGCCGCTATCGAGCGCCGCCAAGTATGAGCGCACGGCAGCGCGCGGCGTGACACACGGACTACGGGGCGCTTCCGCGACCGGGCGCTCGGGCGTGTCGGCGCGAAGAGAGAACGGCGACAGAGACAGCGCCGCCAGGATGACTGCAAAAAAGACTGGTTTTGCAACCCGTGGCAGTGTGGCCCAGAAAGACATTCCTCGCTCCACTAGCTTTGGTCGGCCGGCTCATCGTCACCGGACGGCTCATCGTCACCGGACGGCTCCGTTGCGTCTTCAGAGGCGGCGGTGGTCTCCTCCGTCTCCTCCGTCTTCGGCGCGAAACCAAGCTCGGCGGCCATCACCGCCTTGAACTCCGGCTTGAAGCGGACGTCGTTCAAGATCGTACACAGATAGATATCCTCAAGCGCAAAATCCTTGGTCAAGCTCTCGACGATGTCTTCCGCCTGGGGATCCTCGATGACCTCGATCTCGTCGACCTTTGGATTTATCTTCGACACCTGCGCGTGCATCGCCTCATGAAGCTCGCCGTTGACTGCGTTCCAGACCAGGCTCAGAAGCTCGGCGAAGCTCTCGCTCGTACCCTCGAGCACCTCCTTCTGGACCACATGGAGGATCCGTTTGCGGCTCACCTTGTCGGGGCGATAGCCCTTGAAATATCGGAAATAGACCCGCCGATCCACCTTCTGGCTCTGCTGCGCGATGTGGCGCGGCGACATCGCGCCCAGCATGCGCTCTAGCAGCTCGGGCGGGAGGGAGCGAATACTCTCGACGGTGGAAGCCTTGGTTTCGACGGACATCGACGTCTCTCCTGTTGCAGCGCGACAAACAAAGGGTATCCTCGGCGGTGTGGCCGTCTCGGGCGCTTCGACCGAGGGATACCTTGCCCACTCCTCAAGTGGCGCCTAGACGATAAACCATTCGGCCGAAAGTGAAAAGCAGGTGGGCGTCCCTCAATCGTCCACCGCGTCCGTGAACCGAGGGGAGTGAGGCGGGTGCAAGTGCAAGGAAACAAACCAAATCGAGCGGAGGCGTAGCAGCGCTTAAGTCGAGCACTAATTCTTCTGCAGGTGACGCCGCAGATGTGCGTGAATCCGTCCGCGAATCCCAGGATGGGCCGACGATTATGGGCACGTCTTTTTCGCACGCAAGAGCCGAGAGGAGCCGACTTTGATGAGCCGGGAGGGGCGGTTGTATCTCGACCGTGAGGGGCGGTTCTTTTTCGACGGCAAGCCGGTGGAAAACACCCGAGTAGCCGAGCTTTTCCATCGCAGCCTGGAGATCACGAGCGACGGCGAGATCCTCCTGCGGGTGGGGTCCGACGAGGCCACCGTGGAGGTGGAGGAGACCGCCTACACGGTGCGCCGCGTGCGCGATCTTGCCGACGGCGGGATCCTCTTGTCGTTGAACGATCAGAGCGAGGAGAAGCTCGACCCGCGAACTCTTTTCATGGGCCCCGGGGACGACCTCTACTGCCTCGTCAAAAGGGAGGGCTATCCGGCGCGTCTGTTGCGCTCGGCCTACCACCACGTCGCGCTGCGCTTGAGAGAGGCCCCGTCAGGAGCGGGCTATGTGATGGTTTACCCCACCGGCCCCATCCCCATCCGCACCATTCCGCGCAGGCCGGGTCCCACCCGATCTGAAGGCCAGGGCGATCAGTAGCGGCAGCAGCAATAGCGCCACCCCGCCCATGAAGCCGCCGCCAGGCGCCGCCTGACAGCCCATCGGGAGACGGGTCTTCGGCGGCGCCGGCTCTCCGGGGGTCTGGAGCACCTCCCGAGCGGACAGATCCCCCCCCTGAGCCACCTCCCAAGTGGCGATGTCGTCCCCACGGAAAGTCTCCGGCGCGGTCGTAGCGTCGGGGACCGTCGGCTCGACCACCGAGTGGGTGTCGGGCTCGGCCACGTCGGGCCGACCGATATCGGGCGCTCCCGGCTCCGCCACGTCCGAGTAATCAGGGTCGGGGGCAGGGTCGGGGGCGGGTGGCTCTTCACCCTCGCAGAGTTCGGCCGGGAGACCGAAGTCGGCATATTGCTCAACCCAGTAGCTCTCGGGCCGGCTCAAGGGGCCGGCGTAGGGATCGATCACTTCGCCGCCGGGGCCGCGCACCTCGAAGTGCAGGTGGGGCGCCGCCGAGATGCCCGAGCTGCCGATGAGCCCCAGCTCTTCGCCACACCGCACGACCTGCCCCTCTTCCACCATGATCGAGTTCTTCATGAAGTGCGCATAGATGGTCTCAACCCCGCCCTCATGTGTAATTATCACCGTGTTGGAGCGCTGTTCGTGACCATCGCAGTCGATGTCTCCGGTCGCCCAGTTGCCGCGGCAGCGATCATAGTGACCGTCGACGACGAACCGCACGACCCCGTCGGCGGCCGCCACCACCGCCGCGCTCCCGTCATCCATCGCGTCGAATCCACCTTTGAGCATGTAATCGGTACCGCGATGCCCCGCATAGCAGTGCGGAAAATCGGACCGTCCTTGGTAATCGACACATCGAGCGGGATCGGCGCTGACCTCCTCGGAGTGATCGACCCCAATGACCCACAGTGTCCAGATGGCCTCACCGCCTGCGTTATCCACCGGCAGCCGAAACCGTGGCGCGCTCGCTCCAGTTGTAATCACCAGAACCAGCGCCGCCGTCAGGAGACGCCGCGAAGATCGGTCGATGGGAGTCGGTCGCATATCTCAAACTCCGGGAGAATTAAAAACACCGGGGGCCAAGTCCCTCGCGAGTGTCGGCGCGCACCCCACTGCCTCCACTTTAGCCCGACTCGTTTCGCATTGCGATCACCGTCGTTTGGACTAATATGGCGTGAGGAAGGCTCACGCTTGAAAGGGAATATGCCCATGCTCAAGTTTTATCTCTGTGCGTTGGCTCTATTGGCTCTAATTGCCGCCTGTGGCGACTCCACCAGTGATATGCCCAATGACATCGGGCACCCCGAGGCGGACACCGTCGCCGAGGTCCACGAGGAGCCCGACGCTCAGCTGGGCGACACTCTCCCAGGCGACGGTGGTGATGAACAACATGGCCTCACTCCACGCGAGGCCGACACCTACTATCTCGTGGGAGCCGCGCAAGCCGACCTCAACCCCGAAGACAGCGTCCCGCTAGGAGGGTTTGGCATGGGGGGCGGTGGTAGGGAGAACCTGCGCTACAACGAGGGGATTCACGACGATGTCGTGGCCGGCGCGTTCGCGGTGATGGAGGCGGCCACCGGCGAGTTCGTGATCTTCGTCGGGGTCGACTCGCTCGGGCTCATGCGCGAGGACGTCCTCGAGATCCAGGCGCGCTTTGGCGCGCTTGCCCAGGACGCCACCGGCAGCTCCCCCCCGACCAACCGAATCGTGCTAAGCGCCTCCCACGCGCATTCGACCCCCGACACGGTGGGGCTTTACAGCAACTGGCCCGACGAACAACGCGATCTCGACTATATCGAAAAGGTCTACGCCACTACCGCCCAGGTGGCGTGGGATGCGTTTGTGGCGCTCGAAGAAGCGCACCTTGAAGTGGGCCGCGGCTGGCTTGCCAACCACCTGGACGTCGAGGGGATGGAGATGGACGCAGTCGTCACGGCATTCAAAGCCACTCGGCCCGACGGCTCCCTGATCGGCACCATCACCAATTGGGGCGCTCACCCCACCGTCTACGGCCACCTGAACAACGCGGTCTCGGCCGACTTCGTCGGGACCTTCCGCCACGCACTCGAACAGCACATGGACGGCGGTGTCCATGTCTTCTTGCAGGGACCCATCGGGGGAGTCTATCCACTTGTCAACCTCGACGGGTGCGACGACACGAACCCATTCGAGGAAGGCTACAAAGCCCCCCAGGTGCACAACCACCACGAGGTGGCGTGCGTGGGGTTTGGGCTGGCGCGCGAGGTGACCGCGGCGCTTGAGCAGGCAGAGCCGTTAGCGGAAGAGCGGCTCCAAATCCGAGTCGGCCACTTCGACCTGTCCATCGAGAACATCCTGTTCGTGGCGCTTGGCCGCCAAAACGTCTTCAGTCGCGAGTTCTTTCAAGACGAGTCGAACACGTACCAAACGCCGAGCTGGCATACATGGCTCCGGCTCGGCGGGATCGACTTTCTCACCGCGCCCGGTGAGGCCTTCCCCAAATACGCCGCCGCCCTCCGCACCGAGCTTGTCGAACATGGCGCCACTGAGACGGTGATAATCGGACTTGGCAACGACTGGGTCGGCTACCTGCTGCTTGAAGAACAATATCGTGACGACTTTTATGGCTACCATCGCGGCCTGAGCGTCGGGCGCCATGCCCTCGGCGAGCAGCTGGAAGCGCTGCGGAGGTTGCTTGGGGAGTAGAGTGATGACGGCCCGTCGCGGCGCAGATCGACCGAGCGCCCCCCGGCATGAAGACGACCACTCCGAGACCGCTCCCGAGAGCAGCGACAAGCTCTTGATCCACGGTTTCTCCGAGGGCGGCCGCGCGGCGCATGTAATTCGGGCGCGCCGCGACCGGCTCGAAGCCGGTGTGCTGAGACCGATTGAAGACGGCAAACCGATCATGGGCGACCTCGTCCAGCTGAAAAGTCGCCCGGAGTTCCCTCTGCTGTTCGACGTGGAGGAGAAATACACCGCCCCCCGAGCGTCTCGCAAGCCCAAGGCGGGCCCTCCCCGGGTGACCAACGAAGCGTTCTTGCGCGGCTGGGAGGCCATATGGGGGATCGAGTCGCCCTCCGACGACGACCCACCAAACTAAACGATGGCCTGGGGGATTGAAATCGACTCAAAAATCTTGAACGCGTAGCCGTCGGTCATGAGCGAGATGAAGTCCACCACCACCCGCGCCGGTGGCGGAGGCGTGTCGTAGCCGGCGCCGGCGACGAAGCGCGCGAGCGCTCCCAAGTGGAGCGGGAAGCCGGGTTCGCTCACCCCCCAACGATCCACCGGGCGACGCTCAAGGTGGTCGAGCGACACCTCGAAGATACGCTTCAAGATCGCCTCAATCTTGCCGCGATAGTCATCCATCCGCTCGTTTTCATAGATATTGCTGTAGTTGAAGGAGCGAAGCGCGATCATCGCCTCATGGATGGCGGGCGAGAAGCCAATCACCTCCGGACGGCGCTGGTTCATCCTGATGACGTCCACCGCGAGGCTGTTTATCACCTGGCGGTTGTCCTGCCCGAGCCGCTCTGTCACCACTTCGGGCAGAGGCGGCAGCAGGCCGGAGAGAGCCACCTGCGCGTCCTCGTAATCGCGTCCCAGGTAGGCTATCCGATCAGCCAGCCGCACGACGCAACCCTCAATCGTGATGGGCAGAGTGCCGCGGCCGGTGAAGGTCGCCGGATCGCGCGAGTCCAGACGATCCCGCGGGCGCACCTCCCGGTCAGTGGATTCGCCGCAGTGGCAGCGAATGCCGTCGCGCACCTCATAGGTGAGGTTGAGTCCCTTGGAGATAGCACCGCCGGAGCTCGCCAGCAGATCGACGACCCGCAGGCTCTGCGCCTCGTGCACGAACCCGCGAAGGTCGGCCTCGCCCGAGGTACGACGCGTGAGGAATTGATCGAGCACACGCTCGCCGGAGTGGCCGAACGGCGGATGACCGAGATCGTGGCCGAGCGCGATGGCGAACGCCAAATCGTCGTTCAGCCCGAGCGCGCGGCAAATCGTGCGCGAGATGGTTGCCACGTAGAGGGAGTGATCCATCCGAGTGGCGATGTGATCGTTCTCCGGAGAGAAGAACACCTGGGTCTTGTTGCGCAGCCGCCGAAACGGTTTTGCGTGCAAGATCCGGTGGCCGTCACGTTCGTAACAGGTCCGCACTGAGTCGTCCGGCTCGGGCACCGGCCGGCCACGACTGGCGCTGCTGAGAGTGGCGGCGCGGTGATGCAACCGCCGGCGCTCTTCGCTCAATCGTCCAAGCGCGATGGTCTCGAGTCCCGCGTCCGTCTGGCGTTCGTCGTCCATGTTCGCTATCCTCTCTCCTCGAAAAGCTTGGGGGTGCGGAGAGGGGAAGAGAGCCCCTCGAGTCGGAGTTTCAACCGCCTCCCCTTTCACAAGAACGAGATCCTAACGGGGAAGTGCCATGTTTGGAAAGCCCATCGGAATAGCGATGATCCTGCTCGGCCTCGTCCAGTGTCGCGGCGGCGGCGATTCACCGGCGGTTGAAGAGCCTGGCGCCAAGGCAGTCGGTCAAGCCTCCGCCGGCGGTGTCGCCGAGCGAGAGGTGAGCGCGCTCTTCGACGAGTCGCGAGGGGGAGCCCCGCGCGAGATCCAACTGCCGCCACCCGACACGGACGGCGGGCGCCCACTGATGCAGGCGCTCAAGAAGCGCCGCTCCGAGCGCAGCTTCTCCGAGCGGCCGTTGCCGCCGCGGGTGGTCTCCGAGCTACTGTGGGCCACCGCCGGCGTCAACCGCCCCGACAGAGGTCTCAGGACCGCGCCCACCGCGCGCAACTGGCAGGAGATCGATCTCTACGTGGCCACAGTCAGCGGCCTTTGGCGCTACGAGCCCGAACGACACGCGTTGAGCTTTGTCCATGGCCGGGACATCCGCGCCGAGACCGGCTTGCAGGACTTTGTCGGCGCGGTCCCGCTGACTCTGATCTTCGTGGCTGACAAGGGCAAGATGGGGGACAACACCGAGCTGCGCAAGAGCTTCTACGCCGGCGCGGACTCGGCCTTCATGGCTCAAAACGCTTATTTGTACTGTGCCTCGGAGGGGTTGGCGACAGTGGTGCGCGCCTACCTGGACCCCGATGAGCTTGCAGCCGCGATGAACGTCAAGCCGCCGCGCGAGGTCACCCTGGCGCAATCGATAGGCTACCCCGCGAAGTAGGTAGCCTACTAAAGAAGCACGAAGCCGACCATCAGCCCGACAATCAGCCCACCGTTGGCGAGGTGTGAGTTGAGCCCGTTCGCCTGGGGGATGAGTTCGTCGTTGACAATGTAGATCATGGCGCCGGCGGCAAACGCCAACGACCCGCCGACGAGCGCCGGCGAAATCCCAAGCACCAGCAACCCGACAGCAGTCCCGACGACCGTCATGAGTCCCGCCGCCAGGGTGAACAGGACCACTCGGCCCATCGACAGCCCCCCGGCTCGCAACGGCCCGGCGACCGCCAGCCCCTCAGGGATATTGTGCAGCGCGATGGCGGCCGCGATGTAAAGGCCGAGCTCCGGCCCGGCCTCCAGCCCGGCGCCGATGGCGACCCCTTCGGGGATGTTGTGCAGCGCGATACCGAAAAAGATGAGGTACCCCGTCCGGCGCAGGGACTCCCGCGGCATGGGGGGCCGCGGCGCGTTTTCAACCACCAGATCTTCGGCCTGCGAGAGATGGGCGTGCGGCAAGATGATGTCGAGGAGGAACATCAACAGGCAGCCCAGGAGAAAGCCTACCACCGCACCCAAGGTGCTGCCGAGTTCGACCGCCTCCGGCATCAGCTCGAACACCGACAGCGCGATCATGACTCCGCCGGCGAACCCCAACAGGAGCGCCATGACCCGTTTCCCGGGCGGGCCCGACAAAAACAGCAGGAGCGCCCCCAACACTGTCGTCGAGCCTGCAACCAAGCTATATAGCAAGCTTTCCATTGCCTCTCCACTCTCTCTCACCCACCGCGCCGGAAACGAAGCGACTACACATAATTGACTTTAACCCCATTTCTCACTCAAACCAAAGGGGCGGCGGCGTTCCTAGTGGACGCCATTGGCCCGATGTGCAACCCGGGACAATGGTGACGTTTTGGACCGTCGCCGCGCTTGGCGATTGCCCTTGAGTGAGGTATGAGGACTGTTCTCGAGCGAGCGATGGGCGCGTGAGCCCCATCCCCCGCGACGGCAAAGCAAAGGAACCGTTTTAGATGGAACTCTTCGCGATCTCCTTGATGACGGCGCTGGTGGCCGAGATTGGAGACCGCTCGCTTCTTCTGGCCGTTCTCTTCGGTGTTCGCTACGAGCGGATCTGGCCTATCTTTTGGGGGATGGTGACGGGGTTGCTGGTCAACCAGGCAGTCTCGGCCGTCGCCGGTGTCTGGCTCTTTGCCCTCATCCCTTCCACATGGCACTCCTGGCTCATCGGGATCACCTTTCTCGTGATGGGAGTCTGGATTCTCTTTTCAAAGGATGAGCGGCTACGCGATTCCGGCACCGCCGGCGGTCTCTTTGTCACCTCGGCGGTCGCTTTCTTCCTGCTTGAGATGGCCGACAAGACGCAGTTGGCGGTCATCGCGCTGGCGGGGGTGACACAAAATGTCGCCCCGGTGATCCTCGGCGCGACCCTGGGGATCTTGCTCATCACCACGCCCGCCTTGCTGATCGGCAATCGGTTCGCAGCGTGGCTGCCGGTGAAGTGGATCCGCACCATCGGCGCGGTGTTGCTTCTGCTCCTGGGGGGCTGGACTCTCCTCGAGGCGTCCGGCTCGGTCCCGCCGCTCTTACCGGTAAAGATCTAGGTAGCCAGGCTCTGTCCAATAATTGGCGTCTTAGCCCATGCTGTGGATTACGTCGGCCCCTAATTCCCCATCAAACCGAGCACCGAGCGGGTGGAGTCAGGTTCAAATGCAAGGAAACAAACCGAATCGGGCGCAGGCGTAGCAGCGCCTACGTTGAGCACCGATTCGGTGCAGGTGA
>PWKZ01000194.1 GCA_003559575.1 Bradymonadales bacterium
AACTGCGGCGTCACCTGCACCGAATCGGTGCTCAACGTAGCGCTGCTACGCCTGCGCCCGATTCGGTTTGTTTCCTTGCATTTGAACCTGACTCCACCCGCTCGGTGCTCGGTTTGATGGGAAATTAGGGGGATCCCCCACCTGCACCGGCATTCGCGCGCGGATTCAGGCCCAACTGCGGCGTCACCTGCACCGAATCGGTGCTCAACGTAAGCGCTGCGTTGGACTGCGCCTCAGAACGGTTTGTTTCCTTGCACATGAACGCGCCTCCACTTAGCGGGGCTCCTCAGAACGAACCGACGATTATGGCGGGCGCAAAGCTGCCACCCAAGGCTGAGAGCGTCCAAGCGCTAAAGCGTGAAGCTGAAGACTGAGAGCTGTTAGCGGCCACGGACGGGGTCCGTGGCCCCACCGAACCTCAATCCTCCACCCTTTTCCGGGATTCGGGAAGCGATTCGGGCGCAATTGCGGCGTCACCTTCACCAAATCGATGCTCGACGTAGCGCCGCTACGCCTCCGCTCGATTTGGCTTGTTTCCTTGCACTTGCACCCGCCTCCCTCCCCTCGGTCCACGGATGCGGTGGAGGATTGAGGCGAATCTTTCCGTGGTAGGATCTTTAATGTAGAGTCTCTTGTGGAGGAGGTCGCACGTGATCCCGTTCAACTCCGGTCACCAAAATCGATATGGGCCCATGACGCTCCTGCCGGCGCTTCTCGGCCTGATGTTGACGTTGTTCGCCGCCGCTCGGCCCGGCGCCGCCGCGCCCTCACGCGACGACTCCGCCGCCCCCATGTCCCTCGAAGCGCTGCTCGACGAAGCGCTCGCGCGAAGCCCGCTCATGGCCGCCGCCCATCAAAATGTTCATGTTTTTGAGGCCAAGCTGCGCGAGGCATGGTGGGCATGGTTTCCGAGCTCACGCATGGACTTTCGCCTCGGCGTCACTCCCGCCAAGTGGGGCGACCCGATTGAGGGAGGGACCGACTTCAACCGGTGGGGCGTTCACTGGCGTTTCCGTGTCGAGGGGGCGATGCCGCTCTACACCTTCGGTAAAATCTCGGCGCTCCGGGAGGCGGCGCGCGAGGGCGTCCAGGTGGCCGAGGCGACAGTCGACCTGGCGCGCGCCGAGGTGGCCTTACTCGTCCGCCAGTCGTATTACGGCTGGCAGCTTGGGCGACAGATGGAGGACATCGTCAGCGACGGCCGCCGCTATCTCGACCGGGCCCGCGAGCGCCTGATACGTCTCGACGAGGAAGACTGCCCCGACTTCGACCAGACCGACCTGCTGCGCCTTCGGGTTTATGAGGCCGACGTGGAGACCCTGTTCGTCCAATCGCGCCGAATCCAACAACAGGCTCTGCAAGGGCTCGCGTTGCTCCTCGGACGCGCCGGGCGCGACGGTCTCCCCGCCACTCCTACACCGGTCGCGGTGGAGAAACGCGACCTCGAACAAGAGGGCCCGCCGCTCGATCTTCTCGAAGATCTCGTGGCGCGCTTCGCCCACGACCAACCTGAGCTGAGAGTCGCAAAACATGGCGCCCGCGCACAGCGCGCACTGGCCGGCGCGCGATTCGCCGATCTGTTCCCCGATCTCGTGCTCGCCGCCCACTTCAGCTATGCCCAAAGCCCGGTCGCCGATGAGCAAAGCTCGCCGTTCGCCTATGACCCCTGGAACTCCTGGTTCGGCGGCGCCGGCCTGGCGCTCCGCTACGAGCTCGATCTCCCGCGCCGTCTGGCGCGCTCCCGAGGGGCATCGGCCGAAGCCGCCAGGACCGAGGCGCTCGGCGACGTCCAGTCCGCTCAGGTGGCACTCGAGGTCACCACGGCGTGGCTCGAGGCCGAACAAGCGCGCGAGCTACTGCCCACCTATCAGCGCGCACACCGCGCCGCGCGAGCCTGGGTGATGGCCAAGAGCGACCTCTACGACGGAGGGTTCGCGCCCCTCGAAGAGGTCACCGACGCCCTGGTCGAGTTTTTCAAGCGCCGCCTGGGTTATCTCCAGGCGATTCATGATCACAACATGGCGATGGCGCGACTGTCGCGTGCTCTCGGGACGGATCTTTTCAAGCCCGAGAAAACGGCGAGCGCCCCTACTGCGTCCAGGAATCTCTAAAAGAGGCCGAGCAATGAAAAACACGACCTTTGGATTTGGCACCCCCCTCCGGATCAGCGTCGGGTGTACCTTCGCGCTCTTCGCTCTCACCGCGCTCCTTGGCTGCGCGGGTGACACCGAGGCCGAACCCGACACCGTCGGAGGGGACGACGGGCGGGGGATTGCATTCCAAGACACCTCCCCCGGCCCGGCGCCTGGGGACGACACCATCTCGGAGCCCGAGCCCCCCCCGCCCTGTGAGGACAGCTTCGACTGCCCGCTACACACCCCATTTTGTGATCAAGCGACCGGGCTTTGCGTCGAGTGCCGCTCCAACTCCGACTGCGGCGGCACTGCCTGTATCGCCGGCGCGTGCGCGGAGGGGAGCCCTCGCGCCTGCACACCCGACACCAAGTATTGTGCCGCCACCTTCTCCGTTTCATGTGGGCCCGACGGGCGAGAAGAGTCCAGAGTGGACTGCCGACCAGGCATTTGCCTCGACGGCGAATGCCTGGTCTGCCGCCCCGGGGCGCTCTCCTGCGACGACGACAACATTGTCCGCTGCCGACCGGACGGTGGCGGTCACGACGTTTACCAGCAGTGCTTGACGGACGGTGGCTGCCATGCCGGCGCGTGTGTCGAGTGCCGCCCCGGGACCGGGCGCTGCGCCGACGGTTCCGCGGTGCGCTGCAAAGACGACGGCAGTGGATGGGACTACGACAACGCCGATGACTGCCGGAGCAGAGGACTCGAGTGCCTGGCCGGCTCCTGCAGCAACCCGTGCATCATCGATCCCAAGTTCCAGAGCAACGTGGGCTGCGAGTTCTGGGCGGTGGATCTCAAGAACGCTTACGTGGAGTCGCAGGACGGTCGCATCCTCGACGCCCAGAACGCCCAGTTCGCGGTCATCGCCAGCAACACCGCGTCCGCGGCCAACGCCCTCGCCACCGTCACGATAACCTTCCCCGACGGACGCACTCTCGAGGAGACCGTGGGGCCACGCGATCTGGCTACGTTCCTCCTGCCGCCCGACTTCGGCCTCTGGGGTTCGAGCCTCGACGACCGAGCATTTCACATCCAATCCACCCGCCCCGTGACCGTCGCACAGTTCAACCCCTTCTCCAACGAGGACGTCTTCAGCAACGACGCCTCGATTCTCCTGCCGACCCCCTCCCTCGGCCGTGAGTACTACGCGGTCTCACACATGGAGGCGCCACCCTTCCACGGGTATTTCACAATCGTCGCGAGCGAGCCGGGAGACACGGAGGTGACCGTCACCCCGACCACCATGACAGCGGCCAGCGCCGACGGCAGAGTCCCTGCCATGTCGGCCGGGGTCGCGCACAGCTTCACTCTCGCGCAGGGCCAGGTCCTCAATATCGAGTCCAACGAAATCTATGGCGATTTAACTGGAAGCCACATCGTCGCCTCCCAAAACATCGTTGTCTTCTCAGGTCACGAGGCGGCGGTGACCAGCAGTGCCTGCTGCGCCGACCACCTCGAACAACAGATGCTGCCGGTGTCGCGCTGGGGCACTCATTACATCGCGGCCACCTCGCAGCGCCGGTTCCGCGAGAAAGACCACTGGGTAATCCTGGCAAGCGCTCCCGGCACAAAAGTAAACCTCAGTCCACGAGTCCACGAGATGCCGGCCACGCTCGATCCCGGTGTCCCGGTGCGGTTCACCTCCGACACCAACTTCGTGGTCAGCGCCGACAAACCAATCCTCGTCGCGCAATATCTGGCGAGCAGCGGCGAGGTCAAGGGGGGGACCATCGCCTGTGGCCAGCCCGGCAACCCTCCGTGCCCCCCCAAGTTCGAGTGTATCAACTTCCGCTGCCAGGAGCCCCAAGCCCCCGACTCATGTGTCGACGACAGCGACTGCCCGCGAGGGTTCACTTGCGCGACGGCCGGTATTCGACGATGCTGGGCCATCGGCGATCCGACCTTGATCCTCACGGTCCCCACCGCGCAGTACCGGCGGGAGTATGTCTTTTTGACTCCCGACAAGTATCTCGAGAACTATGTCACCATAGTGGCCCCAACCGGCGCCGAGGTGCAGCTCGACGGCGCCTTGATACCTGAAGACCAGTTCACCCTCGTGCCCACGAGCACCTATTCGGTCCATCACGCCGAGTTGGGACATGGAGTCCACGTCCTGGTCGCAAACGCACCGGTGGGCATCGTAGTTCACGGATACGACAAAGACGTGAGCTACGGCTACCCCGGCGGCCTGGGCCTCGAAAACCTCTACGCCGACGAACAAGGGGAATAGCCGCACTTGGAAACGACCACCGCCTGGGCATTCCTCGCCGCGAGCTTGCTCGCGCTGGCGCTCGGCCCGCTCCCATATCATCTCGCGCGCCCCAGGGGCGCATTTCTGGCCGGACTCGACGGCTTCGTACTGGTCTCGCTCCTCGGGCTCGTGCTTTTGCACCTGCTGCCCGAATCGCTCGCGCTCGCCGGGTGGGCGGCCTTGCTCGCGCTGCTGCTGGGGATGCTGGCACCCTCGGCAATCGAGCGGGCGATGAAGAGCGCCGCCGCCAAGGTCCACACGGCGACCATGGCGCTCGCGCTCGCGGGGCTTTGCCTGCACGCCGTGGTCGACGGGCTGGCGCTCACCCCGGGGCTCACCCCCACTCACGAGGGTGGCGTTATGCTGGCGCTCGGGATCGTCCTCCACCGTCTGCCCGCGGGGATGCTGATCTGGGCGCTGCTGCGGCCAAGGGGCGGTCGTCTCCTGCCCGTCGCCACACTCGGCGCCATGTCCATCGCCACGGTAGTCGGCTTTTCGTTCGGCGACTCGCTTCGCCATTTGTTCGCGACCAACGCGGTGGCGCTGTTCCAGGCGTTCGTCGCCGGCTCGCTGCTACATGTGATTCTGCACGACGAGCGCAGCGCCAATCACGCCCGCCACGGCCCCCGCAACGGCCTGGGCGGAGGGATCGGCGGGCTCTCTGGGATCCTGTTGTTGGCGCTGATGACTTTTTTTCTGGGTGGTCACGGCGCCTGTCACGGAGGGCACCACCACCACGGACTGGGATCCACCTTCGTCGCGCTGGCTCTTCAGAGCGCACCTGCCCTGCTGTTCGGCTATCTCGCGGCGGGGCTGATCGCCGTCTTCATCCCGCCCGGCTCGGTCCGGTTTTTGACCCGGGGGGGCGGATTCTCGCGCGCGCTGCGCGGCACCGCGTTCGGGCTCCCACTGCCCGTTTGCTCCTGCGGCGTGGTCCCGATGTACCGCAGCCTCATCTTGAGGGGGACTCCACCCACGGCGGCGCTGGCGTTTCTAATCGCCACTCCCGAGCTGGGGATCGACGCCGTCTCTCTCTCGCTGCCGCTGCTGGGCGTGTCGTTCACCGTCGCGCGCCTCATCAGCGCGGCGGCGCTGGCGCTCCTCGTCGGCTGGCTGCTGGGCCGCCTGATCCCCACCACGGAGCCCACGGCCCCGCCGACTCCGCTTGAGGAACAAACCGGCGCCTCTGAAGCCGGCTTCTTCACCAAGCTCAGGCTTGCCTTTCGGACAGGCCTCGACGAGGTCGCCCAGGCCACCGCACCCTGGGTGCTATTGGGGCTCCTGGTTGCGTCCTTCGCCACGCCACTGCTCGAAGGAGGTGCCCTCACCTCGCTCTCACGCTGGGTCGACGTGCCCCTGTTCGCGCTCATTGGCCTACCGGCCTATGTCTGCGCCACCGGCTCGGCGCCGCTGGTCGCCATCTTGTTGCTCCAAGGGATCTCGCCGGGGGCCGCGATCGCGTTCCTCCTCACGGGGCCGGCCAGCAACGTGAGCACGTTCGGCCTGCTGCGCGATCTTCACGGCCGGCGCGTTGCGTTCCACTTCGTGCTTGCGATGGCCGCGGGAGCCATCGCCCTCGGCTATCTGACCAACATCTTCCTACCCGCGGTGACACCCCTCGCCCTGGAACAAATGCACCACGACGGCCCGGCGCCTTGGAAAGTCGTCTCCCTGGTATTTCTGACCCTGGCGATGTTGCGGATCTTGCTGCTCCGCGGACCGCGCGCTCTCATCGAAGTCATAGTCCCACCCCATCAGCATCTCGATGATGAGCCCGGTCACTCTGACTCCCCGCCCACTTGTTGCAGCCAAGAGCCTTCGTGATCGACGCCCTCGTCGCCCCTCGCCCCCCAGTTCTCCGTCAAACCAAGCGAGAGTTGCACTGCCGGCCTGGGGGGGTTAATTGGAGGGGACAGTTGGTCCGAGCGAATACGGCTGACAGCCGGCAGCCGGAAATCTTTTTGCCGCCCAACTGTCGCTTTTTTTCGCAACTAGACGAGATTGTCGCCACCGCGAGGCGGGCTGAGCAATTACTGGAGAGAGGTGAGGGGTTTCATGCGGGACCACATTCGAGCACTGATCGAAGCCATTGGAGAAGATCCTGCGCGCGAAGGACTGAGACGCACCCCGGATCGAGTTGCTGAGGCGCTGTCTTTTCTTACCCGGGGTTACTCCATGGACCCGCATGAGGTGGTGAATGGGGCAATCTTCAACGAGCAGCATCAGGAAATGGTGATTTGCCGCGACATCGATTTTTTTAGCCTGTGTGAACACCACATGCTCCCTTTCTTCGGCAAAGCCCACGTCGCTTATTTGCCCAAAGGGCGCCTGATCGGGCTGTCCAAGCTGGCGCGGCTGGTGGAGGTTTTCGCCCGGCGCCTCCAGGTGCAAGAGCGGCTCAACCGGCAAGTGGCCGAGACCCTGCAAGAGATAATCGACCCCGCCGGGGTCGCGGTAGTGATGGAGGCCACTCACCTTTGCATGGTCATGCGGGGGGTTGAGAAACAGAACTCAGTGACAGTGACGAGCTCGATGCTCGGCGAGTTTCGCAACAACCCGGCCACCCGCGAAGAGTTCATCCATCTCATTCGAAACCCAAACCGTTAGGACCAAATCGATGACCGAGAAGCAACCGCCAGCCGCCGGCTCTTTCGCTGCCCAGTGGGGGTTCACCATCCCCAGCTCGTTCCTGGCCGCCATTCGCGAGGCCCGGACCGTGGTCTTGATGACTCACCGCGGACCTGACGGCGACGGCCTCGGGAGCCAGGCGGCGCTAATCGCCGCGTTCGATGGCATGGGCAAGCAGGTCAGTGTCCTCAACTGCGACAAAGTCCCACCCCGCTACCGTTTTCTTGACCCCGAGGGCCGGCTGGGCCTCTATTCGAGCAGTGATCAAAGCTCCATCTGCGACGCCGATCTGGCCCTGCTGGTGGACACCGCCGAGCCGGGGCGCGCCGGCACACCGGCGCGCGTGCGACTCAAGGCAGCGCGGCCGCTCTTGGCAATCGACCACCACCCCCGCAACGCCAAAGGAGTGGACGGGTTCATCGCCGGTGACTCCTCGTCGACGGCGGAGATGGTGTTCGTACTCCTCAAGGAGCTTGGCTGCCCCATCACCCAAAGAATCGCCGAGGCACTTTTCGCGGGCATCGCCTTCGACACCCACAGCTTCCGATTCATCCGCAACAACGGCCGACCGCTTCGAATCGCGAACGAGCTTTTGGAGGCCGGCGCCGACGCCGAGAAGATTCAAAACGAGCTGTTTCGCCACCCGCCCGACCTCCTGGCACTCCTCGGGCGCTTGCTGCCCCAATTCGCGGTGACCGCCGAGGGCCGCGTGGCGGTGCTGGTTGCCACCAAGGCGCACCTCGCGGGCCTGTCTCTCGACAGTGACGAGATCGGTGAGGTAGTCAACCTCATCAACTCCCTAAGGGGGGTGCGGGTCTGCGCCTTCGCGCGGCAACGGGGCCGCCGCTCGTGGCGTGTCAACCTTCGCTCCCAGGCCGGCTACCCGATAAACGGGGTGGCACGCGAGTGGGGCGGCGGGGGTCATGAGAACGCCGCCGGAGCGACCTTCGAGGGGCTCACCGCCGAGGCCGTCCAGGCCAAGCTAGAGAAGGCGTTGGCGGAGATCGCCAGCTCGCGGTCGACGGCCCCCCGAGAGGAGTCGTCGTGATCGTTGAATCGTTTTCATCGCCACAAAGCGGTATACCCTTGGCTCGCATAGGACCCGGGCTGGGCGGCCTGAACGATGCGCATGCAGGGGAGGCGCTCGGCGCCTCAGGACACGCCACGGTCCACGAGCCGTCTCGGCACATCACCGGGCGGCCATAAAGCTCTCACCGGGCTCGAGGCGTGCGATGCCTTGTTCCGTGGTGTCGGAGAGCAAGAGAATGGACAGCGCCTTGGCGGCCACATGGGATGCTCTTATGAGCCAGCTCTCCGGATTGACGACCATCACCGCCAAGGCGACCTTCGGATCATTTTGCGGCGCAAACCCAACGAACCAGGTGAACTCCAGCGACTCCCTGCCACGACCCGTCAAGGTCCCAGTCTTCCCAGCGACTCGCATCCCGCCGAGTTCAGGGGTCCCCTCGAAACCGCGGCGCGCCGTCCCATACTCCACCGCTCCGGTCATCATCGCGCCCAACCGCGCCGACTCGCTCCGGGATAGCATGCGCTTCCACCCTCTGGGCGTGGGCGCCTCGTAATGCGACGCGCCGTCTTCGGCCCGCACCTCCTGCACGAGCCTCGGTCGCATCGCGATCCCTTCGTTGGCGATGGCCGCCGCGATGAGGGCGCCGTGCAGGGGACTCATCGTGGTGTGCCAGAACCCGGCGGCGGCGCGTGCCCGCTCGAGCCGGTCGTCGGGGATCGCGGCCAGGGAAGGCTCAACCGGAAGATCGAACGGGATGGGCTGCTCGAAGCCCAGCGCCGCCGCCGTCCGTCTGAGCGCGTCGCCGTCGAGCAAGCGATCACTCCACCGGGCGAAGGCCACGTTGGTGGAGCGCGCGAGGGCCTCCTCGAGAGTTACGCAGAGCGTATCGAGCGTGGCGTTTTCCACCATCTCGGAGCGCTCAATCGCGCGCCGCCCGCCGTGAACACAGATCGACGCCGACGGGTCGAGATTCGCCTCTCTCAGCAGCGCCGCCGCCGTAACCAACTTGAAGACCGAGGCCGCCGGCGGGATAGCCTGGCGGGCCAATCCCTCGAGGGTGGGATTGCGAGAGTTGACCTCCACATAGGCCAACACATCCCCACTCGCCGGATCAAGCGCCACCACCGCCGCAAATGGCAGCCGGTAGCTCTCGAGAAGCCTGCGTATTTGCTGCTGCGGCGCGGGCAAAAGGGTGTATGTGACCGTCGCGCCGTCATCCAGGACTTGTTCCAGTCGTCCGTCGCTCAAGACGGCCCGCTCGGGCGCCAGCAGGTCGGCCACGCCCCGCGGAAGCGTCATTGGCCTCGCAGGTTTCGCGTCCTCCTCAAAAACGGCGGCCTCGCCACCCGCATCGACCGGCAAGGCCCATCGGTAGGGGTTGGCAGATACACCCAGCAGCGCGTCATGGTGCAGGCAAACCAGCACCCCAACCAGAATCCCGACACAGAGACAGCTCACAAGCCGCCTGACCGATCTCCACCTGCGCGTGTCTTCGAGCATCGAAGCTCCTCCCGCGACCAATGAGTCGCGGCACAGGGGCAACTTGAACACGAGAATCGCGGCGAGGCAAAAAACCGTCCCTTCCCCACCTCACCCTAATTCAAAGGCTGAGAATGGCCCTGGGCCGGCGGTATCCGAATAGCGCCGTCGACCAGTCGAGACCTCAACGCCCACCGGCACGGCCCAATCCGAGATAGGTGGTCACGAGCCGCATCGTAGTGCCGAGCGGAACGGAACGGAGCTTGGCAAGGAGACTCAGCATACGACGCGGGTGGAGGTAGAATTTGATAATTGAGCGCTGCCAGAATCGGCGTAGCTCTCGCTCGGAAAGCCCTGACAGCTCGGGGAAGACATTGTGGTGCGCATAGCGCCGCCAGTCGCGGCCGGCTCCGTGCTGAGCAACGAAGTCGGCAAAGAGCTGCGACCCCGGGTATGGGACGCAGAATGCGAGACTGATATGGTCAAAACCGGCCAGCATCATCTGGAAGGTGTCGTCCAACGTCTCCGGCGTCTCTCCCGGCAGACCGATCATGAAAAACCCATAGATTCCAATTCCGTGGCTCTTCACCAGGCGCAGCTTTTCGCGCACAATGGCGAGATCGAGATCCTTTTTGAGAGACGTCAAGAGCGCCTGGTTGCCAGACTCGATGCCGAACCCGACCTCGTAGCAACCGGCACGCTTCATTCTCGCGATCAGTTCGTCGTCGACGTTGTCGATTCGCATCCCCTGGGGCATCTTCCAGATGATATCCAGATCGCGCCCGATGATCTCATCACAGATCGCCAGAGCGTGCCGCCGACGAAACGTAAAGTTGTCGTCCAAGATGAGGAACTCCCCAACGCCGTGTTCTCTGTGAAGCAGCTCGATCTCGTCGCCGACCGCCTCGGGAGAGCGCAGCCGCAGACGCTTGCCATGGACCGTGGAGGCGCAGAATGAGCAGGTGAACGGACAGCCCCGCGACGTCAAGATAGGGGCCACAATGTCCCGGCGTTTGTAGAGCTGCATCGTGAATCGGCTGTATGCCGACGGCGGGATCAGATCCCAGGCGGGAGTCGGCAATCTGTCGAGTTCTTTGATGACGGGAGCGGGCGGAGTGCAAATGATTCGCCCTCCCCGCCGAAAAACCAACCCCGGGACATCATCCGGTGGTTCTCGTTCGCTCACGAGCCGAGCTACGAGGGCCGGGAGCACAAGCTCGCCTTCGCCGCGGACCACGACATCGACTCCCGTGTCGTCCAGTGAACGCTCGGGAAGCGCCGTGGCATGCGCGCCGCCGAGCACAATAGGGACGCCCCGCGAGGCGCGACGTATCTCTCGCACCAGCGCCGGGAGAGCCGCCATATCACATGTCACCGCCGTAAGGCCGACGAGATCAGGCTTCCACGCTATAAGCGCACGAAACAATGCCTGATGGTCCAGATCGAGACGCTTGAAGTCAAAAATGCGCACCGCCCCGCCCCCGGCTCGCAGGGAGGCGGCGAGGTAGCCGAGACCCACCGGGGGCGACTGCGAAAGCGCCCTGCCGGGCCCGGAGATGAGCGCTATCTTGATCCCGTTCAGGTGTGATGGCGGAAACTGATTCATCGAAACTCCTCCCACACTTTAAAAGGGATGGTTTCCTCCGGGGGGATCAGCAGCGGGTGGGGAGAATCTCACCACGCTGCGCCATGCCGCCAGATTGCGGTACATCTCGCGCATGGAGCCGCTCTGGAGAGTCCTTGCGGACAGCTCCGCCAGCTTGGTGGGTCGGAGATAGAAGACCGCGTTGGCGATAGCACGTGCCCGCACCAGATCGTCTGCCGAGAGAGCGGGAGTGGCAAACACCGGACGACCATGCCAAGAGTAGTCGGCCCAGTCGTACGTCCGCAGGTAGCCTTGCCGTTCAAACGAGCGAAAGACCGCGGTACCTGGAAACGGCAACAGGATGATGAACGACGCATAGGTCGGGTTCATGCGAACCGCCGCCCAAATGGTGCGGACGAGCGAGGCGAGCGTTTCATTTTCATGACCCAACACGAACGTGCCCCAGACGTTGATGCCGCAGCGCCGGAAAGCTCTAATGGCCCTCTCCGCCTGAGAGAGATCGATCCCCTTGCCGATACCGGCCATGACCTGGGGGTCGCCCGATTCGACCCCCACCTGGACCTCGACGCAACCCGAACGAGCCATTTCAGCCACGAGCTGGTCATCCACCATGTCGACGCGCGTATGACAAATCCAGCGAAGTCCGGGCTGTTCGCAGCGAATGCGCTTCAAGAGATGCTCGGTGCGATCACGATGCGCGGTGAAGGTATCGTCATCAAAAAAGAGGAGATCGATGCCATACCTTCGTACCAAGTGGTCGATCTCGGCCATGACCCGCTCGACCGAGTGCAAGCGCACCCGGCGGTGCCATATGGTCTCGCTCGCACAGAAGTTGCACGCATAAGCGCACCCCCGCGACGTCATCATGGTCGCGAAGCGTCGCACGCCGCGATAAGGGAACGTATGATAGTAAGCCTTCAGGGGGAGCAGATCGATCGCCGGAAACGGAATGATATCTAGGTCCTCTAGAACCGAGCGCGGTCCTCCGTCTTGCAACTGCCCCCCCGGGAGCGAACGAATCACACCCGGTATGCGCTGGTTGCCGCCTCCAGCGACCACCTCCTGAATGTACTCGAGCAGAGACAATTCCCCCTCCCCGACGATACGCGCGCTGAGTCCTTCAAACGGTTCCGAGGGCCGAGCGGTCACATGAGGCCCCCCAGCGACCACGTGAGTCCTCGGGAGGAGTCTCACAATCTCGCCGGTAAGCCATTTTGCGAGCGGCTGCGTCGCCGTCATGACCGACAAACCCACGATGTCGGGGCGCCATGCAACGATGCGATCACGCACGGCAGTACGAGAGGTCAGGGGCGTGGCGAGGAAATCGAAGCACCGCACTTCCAGCGGAACCGCCGCGCGCTCCCGCAGCCAACTCGCCAGATAGGCAATACCGAGCGGAGGCCGCGAGTAGTTGGCCCGGCGGGCATTACCCCAGGGAAAGTATTGAAACGGCAGGGAGACCAGGAGCACCCGCAACGGACGGGCGGTAGGCCGGCTGATCATATGCCCCCATCTCCATCCATGTCCCCGCCTGTCACTCGGGGGAGAGTCGCACGTGCGACCCGGACCACGCCCGCCGCCGTGGAGACGTAAACATACCCGGCGGTTCGTGCTATCCCTTCGGGTCTCGGACCGACGGAGATACGCTCCAGCACCGCTCCCCCCTCCACATCGATGACCAGCAGCTCGCCCGTAAGGTAAGAAGCCAGCATGAACAAGCCACCATCCTCGGTGAAGACTCCGGTGCGACACTGCATCGGCGCCGAGATCGACTGCACCACGGAGAGGTACTCCGTTTCGATCTTGAAAACAACGTTGTGGAAGAACGCCGGTGCCAAAATGGTGCGACCGTCCGGGGAAACCTGGATTTCGACGATCTCCCGTGGCAGTTGGCGCACGCGCGTCACCGACAACGTCTCCTCGTCAACTTCCGCAAGATGATACCGCCCGATGAGGAATAAAAAGAGACGTCCGTTAACTCCGTCCCGCGTCATTCCACCGAGGCTATCTCCAAGTCGAATCCCGTCCACCGTGGTGAAATCCAACGCCCCGCGCAGTTTCCTCTCAACTGTGTCCCAGGCAAAAAGGACCGGGTTGCGATTGTTGATGGCGTAGACCGTGTCCCTCTCGCCCACGTGGAGCACCGCCATGATTTCGTCCACCGGGAAGCCGTTGAACTTGCTGGGAAGCTCGTAGCCCGTAATCGTGTCCGCCTCCACCCGATATTCGTAGAGCCGTGCGAAGTGCCACGGTGCAAACCACACGGAGTCCTCGTCGTCGGTCTCGAAGCGCCGGATCGTGTCAAAGCGATGTTTCTGGAAGTCGTCCCGGCCGAGATCGATCCGTAACAGGTTCGGGCGGTTACTGTTGCCGCTGCCAAATGTGCGGCCGTACGTGCCCACCACCAACCGATCATCAGAGCGCACGAACAAGTCGCGAGGATGAAGCCGCGGGCCGAGTTCTTCCGGAAGCTCGCCGCGTGGGAAGACGAATTCCACGCGAGGGTCTTCGGAGGCCACGCGCAACGCATGAGCCCCCGGCGATCCAGGGATGGGAGCCTCGGGGAAGAAGTAGAAGAGATCAAACAACACCTTTGTGGCCAACGCCGGGAGCAGGAGCGTCGTCGCCAGGCGCAACATACGCCTCTTGACCGTCAAGAAGAAGTACGCGAGCAACAACAGCGCCCCCAAGGTAGCCGACAGGAGCGGGTTCGCGCTCCACGCCACGCGCACAACCCCGGGCCAGAGAAACAGCAGCGGATAGACGATGTTAGGGGTGTCCGCGTGCCTCAGGGTCTCCCATACAAAAAGCCAAAAGCACCCAAGGACCGCGAGGCATCGCAACGACACCCCGCCTATAACCCACCACCGCCAGCCATACCGGCGAGCTTCGTAGGACCATGTGAACCCCAGCTCCCACGCCAAAGGCGGGAGAGCCAGCAGCGCAAGCCACGGCGCAAACGTCACCCCACGCGAATAGAACTGCACATGGAAGACGTGACACCACAGAACAGGCAGCCAAGAAACTACCAGTGGCACGGCGAGCACCACTGCAAATCGCAGCAGACTGAAAGATCGTGATGTGAGGCTCGAGAGTATGGATGCGTTCATGGAGCAGCCAGAGCTAGCCCGTCCAGGGAGGCCATGGAACCGGAACACATCGCGCCCATGGCATTGGATTTCGATCAAAGACTGGCGCGACCATTCAGGGCTCGCCCCATGATTACAAGGAGCTGTCCTACGCTGTAGCGGTTTTTGAAGCATTTGACAATGCCCAAATTCCCGTTTCAAACCGAGCACGGACGCGGTGGGTCTGCGGGAGATTGACACTCCATCGCCTCCGGCCATATCGTGAGCCGACCGGCGAAGCTCTCGCCACTCGACGCGACAACGCCCCTGGAAAGGTTCTGAGATGTCACGAATGGTTATCACCGGCGGCGCCGGCTTCATCGGCTCTCACCTGTGTGATCGTTTTTTGGCCTCAGGGATGAATGTCCTCTGTATCGACAACCTCCTGACCGGCAGCCTGGACAACCTGACACATATCATGGAGCACGACCGCTTCCAGTTCCTAGAGGCCGACGTCAGCAAATTCATCACAGTCGACGGTGAAGTGGACTTCATCCTCCACTTCGCCTCTCCCGCCAGCCCAATCGACTATCTCAAGCTGCCGATTCAAACTCTAAAAGTCGGGGCGCTTGGAACTCACAACGCCCTGGGGTTGGCCAAAACCAAGGGGGCTCGGTTCCTCCTGGCGTCTACCTCCGAGGTCTACGGAGATCCACTGATTCACCCTCAACCCGAGGACTACTGGGGCAACGTCAATCCCATCGGTCCCCGTGGCGTTTACGACGAAGCCAAACGCTTCGCCGAGGCGATGGTCATGGCCTATCACCGCACTCATGGCGTAGACACCCGAATCGTCAGGATCTTCAACACATATGGCCCACGAATGCGAATCGACGACGGCCGCGTCGTGCCGACGTTCCTGGGGCAACTTCTGCGCGGAGAGCGGCTCACCGTTTTCGGCGACGGGTCACAGACGCGCAGCTTCTGTTACATCACCGACACGATCGAGGGAATCGCGAGGGTGCTGCACAGTGATATCCATGACCCGATCAACATCGGCAACCCCCGTGAGATGACCATCGTCGAGTTCGCACGGGTGCTCAGGGAACTCTTCGGCAGCAGCGCCGAGATAGACTTCGCGCCGTTGCCGGTGGACGACCCCGTCACCCGCCAACCGGACATCACGCGCGCGCGCGAGCTTCTCGGATGGGAGCCCGAGGTGAAGCTCAAGGATGGGCTCGGACTGACCCGCGACTACTTCGCCGAACTGCTCGGCTAGTTGCCGGGGAGCCCCGCCGCGGCGGCCACCCCCTTGGCGACCGCGCCGGCGGTTTCGAAACGGTTCGCGGGGTTCTTCTCGAGGCACCGCAAGATGACGCCGCCCAGCTCCAACGGGAGATTGCGATTTAGCATCAGCGGATCCTGCGGAATGACGCGCACATGCTGCTTCAGCACATCCTTGCCACTGAACGGATACGCGCCGGTCAACAGCCGATACAGCATCACCCCGAGCGCGTAGATGTCCACCCGGTGGTCGTGTTCGAGGCCTTGAATCAACTCGGGCGCCATATAAGGCGGCGTGCCCATCAAATCGTCGGTCACCTCCATCGCCGTCGAGACCGCCTTGGCCAACCCGAAGTCGAGCAACTTGACGACATTGCCCGGCGCCAGCATGACGTTGCTGAGCTTGATGTCGCGGTGCGCTATCCCCTGGACGTGCGCGTGATCGAGCGCCGCCGCCACCTGAGTGGTAATCGCGACCACCAAGGGCAAACCGAGCCGGCGCTGGTCGGATCCCTTCAACAGTTGGGTGAGATCGTGCCCCTCGACATATTCCATCGCCAAAAAGGGATATACATCGATATGCCCATAGTCGAAAACCGAGACGATGTTGGGATGGCTCAGGAATGACAACAGCATCGCCTCGTGCAAGAACATGTCTCGCGCCGACTCGGTGTTCAATGACTTGCTGCGCAACAGCTTGACCACCAGTCGCTGACCGTCTCGCTCGTCCCGGGCTTCGTAGACGACCCCCATCCCCCCGGCACCGATCTTGCGCAAAAAGCGGTAGAACGGATGAGACGGCAACCCCTTCAAACCACCGGCAATCGATGGAGGGCGCGGCGCGGCGCGCTGCGTCTCGGCTTCGGGGAGCTGGGGGCGCCCGCACGTCCCGCCGTGCCGTCCCGTTACCGTCGGCTCCAGATCTAGGATGTCGTCGCCGGCCTCGGCGTCTTGTCGCGCCGGGTCAGCCTCAGAACCGCCAAACGATGACGGATCCGTCGACGCCGGGCGCTTGGCCGCCTCCCCTGAACCTTGCGCCAGGCCAAGTAAGCGGTCGGCGGCCGCCCGCAGCTCCCCCTTGAGCAGCCCCTTCTCCTCGAGTTCGCGGACATACGCCTCGGTTGCTTGAAACTCTCCGGCGTTCGCCGCCGCTTCCGCCGCTCGCATGGCGAGCCGCGCAGTCCGCAGATCGAGGCCGGCTATATCGAGCGCACACGAGTAGTTCACAAAGACTTCGCGCCAATCCCCGCGCATTTGGGCGAGATGCCCCCGCAACGCCAACGCATGCACATACTCAGCGTTACTCGCGGTGATGCGATCAAGTACTTCCCGCGCTTCGTCGACGGCTCCCCGTTCGATGAGCATCCTTGAAAGCGCGATATAGTCACCCGCAGAGCGCAAGATCTCCTCGGCCCGCTCCTGGAAGCCGGCGTCCTTCGTGACGCCGGCCGCCGCACGATAATCGCCCAGCTCCAAAAGGCAGCGCGTCGCCTCTTCCCACAAACCGGCTTGGAGAAAGACTCGGTGGGCCTCGTGAAGTCTGCCCGCGCCCCGCAACACGACCGCGGCCTGGCGCTCATGCCCATCGCGAAGCAACAGCGCGGCCGCCCGATCAACTTGCCCCTGCCGCAAGAATTCGCGCAGAATATTTTTTGTCTCGCCGTCGAGCACCGACAATCCCCACACGATCAAGCGATAACCACCACCGCCCGACATGATCTCCCGGCGGCGCGGCCCTCACCATTCAGACCTCAAGCTGAGCGATTGTAGCACAGTATCACACGTAATCGTCGGTCCATCCCGGCGTGCGGATTTTTTCCCTCGAGAACGAACCGACGATTATGGACCTCGTTTCTTTCTTGACCTGACAAAATAAAAAAAGTAAACGTTCAGGGGTTGAATACTTGCGTTCAACTAATGTACCCTAGGGCTTGGGCCATAGGAGGTTGGCCGCGGAGGTTTTGAATGGCATCCAGAGCACTTCCTAAGTTTAAAAAGCGACTCCAAAACTTTCTCTCGAGTGAGGAGGGGAAGATCACCCGGCGCCAGGCCGCAAAGATCTCCACTTTTCTCCTGATCGCCGGGACAGGCAGTGGCCAGGCGCTCGCTGCCGACGATAGCGACGAACAGGCCGAGTTCGAAGGTGGAGCCGATCACTGCTCTCACGCGTCCCACGGCTCCCACGGGTCCCACGGGTCCCACGGGTCCCACGGGTCCCACGGGTCCCACGGCTCCCACGGATCTCACGGCTCCCACGGATCTCACGGCTCCCACGGCTCCCACGGCTCCCACGGCTCCCACGGCTCCCACGGTTCCTGGTAGCCCCACCCTGCCCCCAATAAGACACCCGAGGTTACGCAAAGCAGTTTCGCGTCGCCGGACTGCGCCCGCGAGTCGAAAAAACCAAGTTGGTCGAGGGCGATCTTCTAACAGCGGGGGCGGAATCCGGCAGGCGACTAATAATTCTTGAGCACTTGGGCAAAGTAGCCCTTGGGATGCTGGCAGCTTGGGCACTCATCGGGCGGGCTCTTGCCCTCGTGAATGTAGCCGCACACGCCACACTTCCAGCGCACCGGCTCGGGGCGCACCCACACGGTGTCGCCCTCAACCCTCTCCAGCAACGCCTTGAAGCGCTCCTCGTGGGCCTTCTCAGCCCTCGCGATCATGCGAAACTTGACCGCGACATCTCGGAACCCCTCCTCGTCGGCCACCTTGGCAAACCCCGGGTAGAGGTCGGCCCACTCTTCGTACTCGCCCTCGGCCGCCGCTTTGAGGTTCTCGGCGGTGGTCCCGATCACGCCGGCCGGATAGGTCGCTGTGATCTCCACCATTCCTCCTTCCAGGAAGCGGAAGAAGTGCTTGGCATGCTGGACCTCATTCTCGGCCGTTTCCTCGAAGATCGCCGCTATCTGATGGTAGCCCTCCTTGCGCGCAACCTTGGCGGCATATACATAGCGATTCCGCGCCTGGGACTCCCCGGCGAATGCCTTGAGTAGATTCTGTTCGGTCATTGTCCCTTTCAAGCTCACGTAATTCCTCCTTTGTTCGATAACTAGTGCTGGTCGGTGTCGTCGGAGTCGGAAGCGGCGCCTCCGCCGCGTTCACGGATCAGCCGCTCAATCTCGCGCACGGCAACATCCAAATACTCATTCTCGGCGGGAAACCTGGCCGCCACCTGGCGATATTGCTGCCATGTCTCGAGCGCCTTGTCGATTTCGTCGTTTTCCTCGTATCCGTACGCGAGGTTGAACAAAGCCTGCGGATAATTGGGCCTTATCTCGATTGCGTTGCGATAGGCCTCGAGTTCGCGCTCCAGATCGCCTGAACGGTTGTACGCGATGGCAATGTTGTACCAGGCTCGATAGTAGGCGGGATCCTGGGCCAAGGTCGCCCGGTAGGCTTCGATCTCCTTTGCGTAGAGCTTCTTTCGCTCGGACTCGACGGCGGCCAGGCCGGCTTTCTGGCTATATGCGATGCCCAGGTTGAAGTGCGCGTCGGCGATGGATCCGTCAAGCTCGACTGCTCTCTCGTATGTGCTGATGGCTTCGTCTAATCGCCCCATCCTGACCAACAGAATGCCCAGGTTGATATGAGCATCGACCAACTCGGGATCGAGCTCCAGCACTCGCCGGTAGGTCGCGAGGGCGTCGCTCGTCGCCCCACGCTCCTCTTGCGCCACCGCCAAATTGTAATGGGCTCGCGTATAGTCGGGATCGAGCTCGATGGCCCGCTGATAGGCCCTGATCTCGTCCTCGTGGCGCCCGACGCGGCTGTAGGCGATGCCCAGATTGTACCAAGCCTCTTTGTACTCGTCCTTGGCGGCCACGGCGAGCTCATAGGCGGCCACCGCCTGTTCGAAGAGGCCCGCGTTGAAGAACTCATTGCCTCGCCGAAAGTGCTCCTGAGGCGCGGCGTCGTCCGGCTCGAGCGCTTCCTCTTCGGCAAGGACCGGAGCAGACGCAAAGCTCACGCTCACCAGGGCCAAAAACACCCAAAGCGCTGGTGAAACCATAAAGCCAAAGTATCCGGAAACTCGTCCCATGTGCCGACTCCGCAGCCCATCAAGCTGGCCAATACGTCCATAATCGTCGGCCCATCCTGGTATTCGCGCGCGGATTCACGCACATCCGCGGCGTCACCTGCACCGAATTAGTGCTCGACGTAGCGCTGCTACGCCTCCGCCTAATTCGGCTTGTTTCCTTGCACATGCACGCGACTCCACACGCTCGGTCCTCAGAACGAACCGACGATTATGGTACCGTTATAGACGAGCGGCCACATGTGTCAACATCCCCAAAGTCCGGTATAGTACCGGCCGGTCGTGGCACGACCCGGGAATCGCGGGCCTTTTGAGCCTGCCCCGGCCGAGAGAAGAGAGAGGATCACGAAATGGGATTGAGAGACTACTTCGCGAACCGACGCGCGGCACGCTCGACTCGTCATGTGGAGCGGGCGGCCAAGAAGCTCTTGCACAAACATGTCCAGACCTCGGAGCGCCAGCGGGCGATCGAGCTGCTCGAGGACGCGGGATCTCCGGAGGCAGTCAAGGCGCTGCTCATGAGGTTCACCTACCGCACCGACGTCCAGATCGTTGACGAGGATGAGAAAGAGCGCGCGTACGAAGCTCTCTTGCGCCTGGGAGAGAGAGCCATAGAGCCCATTCGAGAGTTCATCCACGAGGAGCTTGCCATCTACTGGCCGCTGCGCGCGCTGACGGAAATTGCCGGAGAACGAGCCGCCGTCGATCTCCTGCTCTCCGAGATCGAGTCCATCACCGACAACTTCGACCGCGACCTGGCCCGCAAGAATGAACTCGTCTCGAATCTGAGGGAATACCAGGACGAGCGGGTCCTCAATACTCTTCTCGCCTTGCTCCGAGACGAATCCGAAGACATTCGAATCATGGCGATCGACGGGCTCGCGGTGTTTGACGAGGTCGACCTCGCCGAACAGCTCGTGCCGATACTGCTGGTAGACGACGAGTCTGTCCGAATCAAGCAGATGATTCTCGAGCTGCTGACCCAACGTCGCTGGAACGTCAAGCGATTCAAGCGCGAGCTGAGCGACAAATTGCCGCCGCTCTACTGGGTGGACGACACAGGCGTTGTGCAACGCAAATAGCGAGGTTTTTCATCGATGGAACGCGTCCCCATGACCAACGAAGGATATCACAAGCTGAGTGACCGCTTGAAACACCTGAAAGAAGTCGCCCGCCCACAGAACGCGCGCGACATCGAGACAGCGCGCGAACACGGCGACATCTCGGAGAACGCCGAGTTCCACGCCGCCAAGGAACGACAGGCGTTCATTGCGGGGAGCATCATCGAGCTGGAGGACAAACTCGCGCGCGCCGAGATCATCAACCCCTCTGATCTAACTGGAACCAAAATCTTTTTTGGCGCAACGGTGACCCTCTTCGAGGTGGATCGCGAGGAGGAGGTTCGCTATCAGATAGTCGGCCAGGATGAGGCAGATCTGGCGGCCGGCAAGATCTCGATCGGCTCTCCCATCGCGAGAGCCCTGATCGGGCGCGAGCAGGGGGACGAGGTGGTGGTCAAGACACCCGGTGGTGAGCGCACCTATGAGATCTCCGATGTCGAGTTCATCTGACCCCGTCGCGCGCGGTCAAGTGCGGCTGATATCGCGCTCCGAGAGAGCGACCTTGGACCTCGCCGAGTCCCTTGGCAAAGCACTCTCCCCAGGGGCCGTGATCGCGCTCTGTGGCGATCTCGGGGCCGGCAAGACCCTCTTCGTCCGCGGGCTGACCCGCGGGCTCGACACCGACGAGACGGTCCCCGTGTGCAGCCCTACATTTACCCTGGTGAATGTCTATCCCGGCGACTGCCCCGTGATCCACGCCGACCTCTACCGACTCTCCGATGAGGAAGAGCTAGAGGCGATCGGGCTCGGCGATTACGATTACGACTCAGGAGTGCTGGTGGTCGAATGGGCGGACAAAATACCCACCGCGTTGCCCCGCGATCACCTGACAATCGGGCTCAAAGTGTTGAGCTTGACCAAGCGCCAGATTGAAGCCCGGGCCAACGGGCCGGAGAGTCATGCCTGGCTCTGCCGATTACGGAGAGCTGCCAAGCTGGCCCGGGGCATCTCGGAGGTTTCCCCCAAATAAGCGCGCTCATAATAGACCGACACCACCTGGCGTTCGGGTTTCAGGTCTCTGAGGTGGCCAATCAGACCGGCCAGAATACACACCATCACGAAGACCACGAAGACGATGAAGGCGCCGTAGATCGCAAGGCGGTAAGGCTTCAGTTTCTTCTCGTAGGGGCGACGAAACGCCATTGCTGCTCCTCTTCGCGTTTTATCCCTGGCTTATGGTGGGATCGGCGAGCGCGCTCTCTTCCATCAAGCTGTCCAGATCCTCATCTTCGTCGAGCCCCACCTGAACGTCGAACTCCACCGCCATCGTATGGCGAAATGCGGCTTTGTCCACTGCCTTTTCGTAAGCCGCCTCCGGTGTCACCGTACCTTCACGCACCAGCGCCAACAGAGAGTGGTCCATCGTGACCATTCCGTCGCGCTGGCCGAGCTGAATCAAATCGTCGATCTGGCTGGTCTTGCCCTCTCTGATGAGATTGCTGAGCGCCGGCGAGCCGAAGAGAAGCTCGAACGCCGCCACACGCCCTCCTTCTTTGCGACGGACCAGCTGTTGCGCCAGAATGCCGCGCAGCGCCCCGCCAAGCTGAGAGCGAATATTGTCGCGATCCTCGTGCGAGAAAAGATTGACGATTCGGTCCACCGTCTTCGAGGCGCTGTTGGTGTGCAGGGTGCCGAGAACCAACATGCCCGTCTCCGCCGCCACCAGCGCCGTCTGGATCGTCTCCTGATCACGCAGCTCTCCGACCATGATCACGTCGGGATCCTCCCTGAGGGCCCCCTTGAGAGCGCTGGCGAACGAGGTGGCGCTCCTCGCAATCTCACGCTGGTTGATGAATGACCGGATGTTCTGGTGGACGAACTCGACGGGGTCCTCGATGGTGATGATGTGCCGTACGGAATCGCGGTTCAGCCTGTTGACGACGGTGGACAGGGTGGTCGATTTACCGCACCCGGTGGGCCCGGTAACCAGCACCAGCCCATGTCTCACGCGCGCCAGGCGCTCGGAGGCCGAAGGCAACCCTAGCTGCTCGAACGTCAAGTGACGCGACGGGATTATTCGGACCGCGGCGGCGTCGCCCCGCGCTTGCCGGAAAAGGTTGATCCGAAAACGCGCCAAGTTGTCGATTTGATAGGCGAAGTCGGCGTCGCCGGTCTTTTGGAACTGCGCCCACCTGTCCGCCGGTGTCACCTCCCCGAAGTAAAGGTCGAAGTCGGCCTGATGCAGAGTGCGGTAGCGGATCGGATCGACCGCGCCGTCGAGACGCATCATCGGGGGC
>PWKZ01000139.1 GCA_003559575.1 Bradymonadales bacterium
CATGTGCAAGGAAACAAGCCGAATTAGGCGGAGGCGTAGCAGCGCCTACGTCGAGCACTAATTCGGTGCAGGTGACGCCGCAGATGTGCGTGAATCCGCGCGCGAATACCAGGATGGGCCGGCGATTTGTGTTAGTATGCGGCCAGCAGCGAAAAACGGACTCGGGGGGGCTTCGCGTGAACGATAAGATTCGGCTTGGAATCAGCTCTTGCCTACTTGGGGAGCCCGTGCGTTACGATGGGGGACACAAGCTCAATCGCTATTTGCGTGACGTGCTCGGTGAATACGTCGAGTATGTGCCGGTCTGCCCCGAGGTTGAGGTCGGCCTGCCCGTCCCCCGTGAGACCCTGCGGCTCGTCGAGGATGAACAAAAGCGAGTGCGGCTGGTGTTTGCTCGCAGCGGAGAAGACATCACCGAGCGGATGGAAACCTGGGCCCGAGAGCGGGTCAAGCGGCTTGAAAACGAGGGGCTCGACGGCTTTGTGTTCAAATCGAGGTCACCGAGCAGCGGCATGGAGCGGGTCAAGCTCTATGACCGCAACGGCGTCCCGAAGAGACTCGGCGTCGGAGTGTTCGCGCGCCACTTCATGGATCATTTCCCTCTTCTGCCGGTTGAAGAGGACGGGCGCCTGAATGATCCTCGCCTGCGGGAGAACTTCATCACCGCGATCTTTGTTCTCAAGCGCTGGCGCGGGATGCTGGCCGAGGGCTTCAGCCTGAAGCGGCTGATTGATTTCCATACCTGTCACAAGTTGCTGATAATGTCCCACAGCCAGCCGCATTACCGGCGAATGGGCAAGCTCGTGGCGGCAGGACGCGACTACGAGTTGGCCGAGTTGCGTGAAAACTATCTGGCGGAGCTTGTGACGGCGTTGCGCTTGAAGACCACGGAAAAAAAACAGGTCAATGTGTTGCAGCACATTCTCGGGTACTTCAAGCGCCGCCTTGAAGCCGATGAGAAGCAAGAAGTGCTTGAGCTGATTGAAAATTACCGTTTGGGGCTGGTGCCCCTAATCGTCCCCTTGACACTGCTCAATCACTTTGTCCGCAAGTATGACGAGCCCTATCTGCGTCGGCAGTATTATCTGAACCCCCACCCGAAGGAGTTGAAGCTCCTCAATCAGATTTGAATCCCGCGCTCGAAGACGACCGCCCCGGCCCGCGCTCTCGGAGCGTCACTGCAAAGTCGATCTTTCGCGCTGCCCTGCTACTCCGGGGGCGTGTCGTCCAGGCGCGACAGGTCCTCCTCCTCATAGCCGGCCTCCAGGAGGTTCGGCGCCGGGGGTGGGCCGCCCACCAGGGCTGCGTCACCACTCTTGCGGGCCAGGAACCGCTCCCGATACAAGTAGTAGGCCGTATCGCAGACCCTGCTCGTGAAGTAGACGTTGAAACCCGCGCCCACCACCGCCCCCAAGGCAGGGATGAGCTGCGCCAGCTTGGCCTTCGTCAGCCGGATCCCCAACACCTTGGCGATCTGCTGGATGACCCGAACGAGCGCATGGCGCTCCAGCTCCTTCCACGTCCGGTGCTTCGCCAGATCCTTCGCGATGCGCACGAGCTGCGCCAGCGCCATGTACTTACTCGCGTCGTCGGGACTCGAGGCATGCGCCAGCACGTGCATCGCAAACAACCGCTCCTGCTGCAATGAGACGTCGAACCCACAGTAGGTGGCATACTCCCCGATCGCGCGCAGATTGAGGGTGACGAGAGCCACGATGTCGGGTGGGATCCCGGGGAGCCCCGCCACACCCGCGAGCGCCCCTTCCCCCGTCGCGATCCCCTTGTACTTCGCGCCCAGCCACCCAATAGCCTGATCCACCTGGCTCAGATCGAGGACGGCCAGGTCCTCCAACGAGTACACCTCCACCCCGTGCCCCTGATATTCGGCAAGCACCGCGTCGGGCCGCACCGACCACTGGGCCACGTCGTTGGCCACCGACACCAGCCCCATTGCCGCCTTACGAACCACCCAGCCGACTCCGGGCGTGTTCATGACGCCGTCGCCGAGCTTGTCGAGCGGCCCGTTTAGGGCCTGCAAGGCTTCCCCGGCCCATCCCGGCTGCGGCGTCTTGAAGCGGTGGATCTCGGCAAGAGCCCTTTGTTCGTACTCCGACAACGCCTTCATGCTCACTCCCCCAAGCGGGTCATGCCCCATTGCTTGAGCCGATACTGGAGGGTGCGCAGTGAAATCCCGAGCCTCCGCGCGGCTCTGCGCCGATTGCCGTCTTCCGCCGCGAGCGCCGCGACCACGGCCTGGCGCTCGAGATCGCGCAGGCTCCCTATCTCGGCAAGGTCGGGCGCGGCCGGATCGGGCTCTTCGGATGCCTTGCCGTCGCGCACCTCCTGCGGGAGCAGCTCCGGGACGAGATCGTCATCTCGCGCCAAAATGGTCGCGCGCTCCAACACATTCGCCAGCTCGCGCACGTTTCCAGGCCACCGGTATGCCTTTAGCAATTTGGCCGCCGAGTCGCTCAACCGCAACGGGGCCGCGCCCGAGCGCGCCGCGAGACGGGCCAGGATGTTCAAGGCCAGCGGGATGATGTCGGCCGGGCGATCCCTCAGGGCGGGTAGCTCGATTGGAAAAACGCTCAGTCGATAATAGAGGTCGCTTCGAAACCGGCCGCTCTCGGTCATATGGGCGAGATCGCGATTGGTGGCGGCCACAATCCTCGCGCCGGACGTCAGTGTATTGGACCCGCCGACTCTCTCGAACGTACCCTCCTGGAGCACACGCAATAGCTTGGCCTGAAGAGGGGGCGCAAGCTCGGCGACTTCATCGAGAAAGAGGGTCCCGTCACGAGCCAGCTCGAACCGCCCGAGGCGCCGGCTGCTCGCCCCCGTGAAGGCACCTTTCTCGTGGCCGAAAAACTCGCTCTCGAGGAGATCGGACGGCAGAGCAGCACAGTTGACGGCCACGAACGGCGAATCCGGCGCGGGGCCCGCCTTGTGAATGGCCCGTGCGAAGACGTCTTTGCCGGTCCCGCTCTCGCCGGTGAGTAACACCGTCGAGCGTGTCCCGGCGACCGCGTTCGCGAGCCGCACGGCCTCTTTGGTGCGCGGGTCGGCTTGCACTATGCCGTCGAAGCCCGGCGAGATGTCCTCGTCCCGCCGCAGCCGCTCGTTGTCTTGGCGCAGGCGGCGCTCGCGGAGCGCGCGCTCGACCGAAAGCACCAGCACCTCGGGGCTCTCGATGGGCTTCGTCAGGAAATCGGCCGCCCCCTGGCGCATCGCCTGAACGGCGACCTCGATCGTGCCGAAAGCCGTGAGCACGATGACCACGGTATCGGGTGATTCCCGCCGCACATGGTCGAGGACCTCCATGCCGCCCACCTCAGGCATCTTGAGGTCCGTCAGCACGAGGTCGAAATCACTCTTGTTGAGCGCGGCCAACGCCGCCTTGCCGTCGCCCGCTTCCTCGACCTCGAAACCGGCCGCATCGAGCGCGGTGACGAGGAAGCTCCTCATTCCGGCCTGGTCTTCAACGACCAGAATGGTCTCCCGCATATCCATTCTCCTCAACCGCTCGCGCCAAGCTGCTCGGAGCGCGAGAGCCGCAGCACGAAGGTGGCCCCTCCGAGATCGCTCGGCTCCGCGGCCACCTCGAGCGTCCCTCCGTGGGCCTCGACAATCTGACGGGAGATGGACAACCCGAGCCCACTCCCCTCGGACCGTGTCGTCACAAATGGCGCGAAGATGCGCTCACGCTCCGCAGGCGGGACCCCCACCCCCGAGTCCTCAACGAGCACCTCGATCGCTTTGGCCGCCTGAGCGACTGTTACTCTCACCTCGCCACTAGAGGCCCGCGCCTGGGCCGCCTGGATGGCATTGATTATCAGGTTGAGCAGCACCTGGCCCATCTGATCTTCATCGCAAACCGCCGGGGGCAGATGGTCGGGCGCCTCCACCACTAGCGAGACGCCCGCCGAACGCGCGTCCTCCTCGACCAGCGCGACGCTGGAGCGCACCAGCTGAACGAGATCCGTCGCGCGCGGGCTTGGCGGCCGCGGCCGCGCATACCGTAGCAAGCTGTCGACCAGCGCCCCAAGACGAGAGGTCTCCTCGACGAGCGTGCGCGCGGAGCCAACGGCCCGCTCGTCGCCGACGAGCTTTCTTTCGAGTAGTTGGGCGTGACCACGGATCGCTCCAAGCGGATTGCGGATCTCGTGGGCCATCACCGCCGCCATCTCGCCCAGCTCGGCAAAGCGTTCGCGCCGCGCGGCCTGACGCTCGAGAGCCGCCGAACGACGCGCAAGGCGCCTCCACATCCACCCCAGCGACCAGGCGAGGATCAGCACGGCGGCGACGAACACTGCTTGCAGCCGCGCGTGATCGATGGCTCTCTCGGCCTCGGTGGGATCGAGGCTCAGCAGCAGAAAAAGCCCGGAGCGCCTGTAATGGGCCAGTGGCTCTGCCGCGGGCCGGGGAGGCTCCACGGCGCGCCCGCGATCAAACCGCCGCCGGCCCATCCGCCCACTTTCTCCCCCGGCGCGCAACGGCACCACGACGAAAAACTCCGCATCGGCTCCCGCCTCGGTGGTCAACTCCCCCGAACGCGCCGCGCTGTGCAACCACTCACTGTGGATCACATGCTCGGCTATCACTCCGCGCTGCGCGAGCACCCGCACCTCGCTATCGAGCAGTGCCGCGCCGAGAACATCCTCACCCATCGTATCGGAGAGCAACTCCTCCATTCGCGCGATCAACCCGGGCCGGCCAATTGGCCCGTTCTCGGGGCTGCCCGTCGAATCAACCTGTGTGTCCGGCCTGCCAACCCGGCCCATACGCCTGTCGGGGCGTGGTCCCATACGGCGCGCCGCGCCGTCGAACGCCGCAGAATAAGCGAGCGCCGCCCGCACCATCCGCTCCTCGGCAAACGTGCGGGCGTTTCGGTACGTGAAGGCCGTCGCGCCGATGAGCGCGAGGCTCACGAGCGCAAGCGCCACGAACGCCAAGCCCTCACGAGTAGTGTTTGTGGATAGACGCCTCATCGCTCCCCAAGCGGCCCCCTCGACCGGCACCACTCCTGATTCTAACTCAGAACAGAAAAGATCGTTGAACTCTGAAGCGGCTGGTTCCCGGCACGCTGAGTCAGAAGCCGGCGATTGGCCCGCGCGTACACCGGGACCGCCACCGTCTTCGGTGGCCGCGAGGGTTCAGGCCTCGGTGGCGGGCTCACCCGCCACTCAGGGGCGGTGGGGGAGCCCCGCCGAGAGGGCGCGGAGCGGAGAAACGGACGGAGGCAGACTACTTGCACTATCGCTGAGGCCGGCGCTCACTCAGCGCACCCGGCCCATGCCGCCCCCGGGGCCCGTGCCGTCCCTGGGGCCCATGCCGCGCCCGGCGCCCGTGCCGTCCCTGGGGCCCATGCCGCCCCCGGCGCCCGTGCCGTCCCTGGGGCCCATGCCGCCCCCGGCGCCCGTGCCGCGCTCCTGGCCCAGCAAACATGGCCCGCCACCGGACCTGCGGCCCAGGCCAAGACGCCAGGCAGGCGAGAGCTGTTCGGCTTGCTCCGGAGTCAACACTTCAAGGACCGCGGCGCGATAGTTGCGGCGCTCGGCGCGCAACGCGCGGCTCACATCGTGCGCCTGCTCTTCGACATCCGCCGCCTGCGCGATGGTCGCGGTCCCACTCGCGACGAGATCTTGAAGCTCCGCCATCGCCGCTCGCCTCAGGGCCTGTAGCGCCGTCACTTGCGCCTGGTGCTGCTCCCGAAGCACGTCAATCCGTGCCTGCTGCTCCGCGCTCAGGTTCAGGCGCGCCAGAAAACAGTCCTCGGCCCCCGGTCCACGCTCGGCCCTCATTCCTCGCGCCTGACCTTGACCCTGACCGCGCCCCTGCCCGAAGCCTGGCCCGGCCTGGCCCGCGACGATGCGCGGTGTCGCGGACACAAACGCAAACGTGAGGAGCACGGCGCCAAAGGTAACCAGTATTCTCGGTGTAATGTGTTTCATGTCAGACCCCCTTACGATTTCCCGGCAATCAGCGCCGGCACGATTGACGAGCTCAAGCTCCACCACCTGCCAGTTGCAGGCGGCTTCCCGCTTGCCCGCTGCCGGACCTCGTTGCAGACATCGTACCAAACACCATTTCTGGCCAATAGACCCAGTGATAGCAGTTCGCTCCGGCATGCCGGTAAAATCCCGCCGCGCAAGACTGCCCTGCACCGTGGTGCAGTCTTTGCACTTTTCGATGCAAGCCTTGCACTCGAGAGCATGAGGCGAATGGCGAGTTTGAAAAACCCTCCTACGCTGAGGCATACTTTGAGAGTTGATCGCCTCTTCGCCCTGCGAGCCGGCCGCCACGGGGGCATGTCTCCTCAATCCTCCACCGCGTCCGTGGACCGAGGGGAATGAGGCGGGTGCAAGTGCAAGGAAACAAGCCAAATCGAGCGGAGGCGTAGCAGCGCCTACGTCGAGCATCGATTTGGTGAAGGTGACGCCGCAATTGCGCCCGAATCGCTTCCCGAATCCCGGAAACGGGTGGAGGATTGAGGATGTTACGCCTGCATCTCACTCTAATG
>PWKZ01000027.1 GCA_003559575.1 Bradymonadales bacterium
CCTCGTCGTCGGACAACGGCGCGCCTTCATCCGCACGGGAATATTCGAGCTCGAGTGATTGAGGCAACCCGCTCACGGGATATGTCTCGGTATCCGCGGTGGTGTCCGCGATCGCATCCACGGTGGTGTCCGCGATGACATCCGGCGCGACATACTTCAAATCGGTCTCGGAAGAGCATCGGATAGCCGCCAAAGCAAACAGCAGCGCCAATGAAACGAACGAACGCGATCCCCCGTAACTCATCAAACCCTCTCAGCTCCAATCCATCAAACCCTCCAACGCGCGGCATCCTCAGAAGCCCCGCGCTTGGCCGTGATCGGCCAAGCCGTCAAGCTAACATACCCCCCCCGCCATGCACCGGTGGGTTCAGCTTCGAGAGGTGCTTCGATTTGATGCCTCCGGTTTGCACGCGGGAGTCGAACCTTTTACGATATGCCTCGCCGGACTCGCCCCGGCGTTGCTCGTAACGCCGGCGCGGGCGTCTCCCAAGGAGCTTGACGGGGCTGTCCTTCATGACGCTCGATATCGCCCTCACTTTCGGCATCCTCGTTCTCGCCGTGATTGTCTTCATCGGCGAATGGATCCGCGCTGATCTGGTTGCTCTGTTGGTCCTCGTGGCGCTCGTACTGGTGGGCCTCGTCTCGGCGGAAGAGAGCATCTCGGGCTTCTCCAACTCCGCCGTGATCTCCATCTGGGCCGTCTTCATACTCTCGGCCGGACTCACGCGCACCGGTGTCTCCCTGTGGATCGGCCGCCAGGTCCTGCGCCTCGCGGGCAGCACCGAGAAGCGACTGCTCGCCGTCCTCATGAGCGCCTCGGCGGCCATATCAGCGTTTGTCTGCAGCATCGGCGTGGCGGCCATCTTTCTACCGGTGAGCATGGACATCGCCCGGCGAACCAAGAGGTCTCCCTCGCGCCTGCTGCTGCCGATGGCGTATAGCTGCCTTATCGGAGGGATGCTGACACTCATCGGCACCTCCTCCAACCTCGTCGTCATCGATTTCTTGACCCGCGCGGGCTTCGAGAGCGTCGGGCTGTTCGGCTTCGCTCCAGTCGGGCTCGTGATCCTCGTGGTCGCCGCGGCCTACACGCTCACAATTGGGATACACCTGCTGCCGGAGCGCAAGACCACGACCCACCACGACGATGTTTCCACCGACTTCCCCGATCTCTACGGGCTGTCCGAGCGGCTGGCGGTAATCGAGATCCCCGACTCCAACCCGCTCGTGGGCAAGACCCTCGCCGAGAGCCGCTTCGGCCGGGCGCTAGGCCTCAATGTCCTGCGCGTGCAGCGCAAGGATGGGCTGCAGCACGTCCCCGCGCCCGATCTGACCCTCGAGGGGGGCGACCGTTTGCTGGTCCTCGGTCGTCTCGACGCCGTCGATACGCTCTCGGAAAAGCCCGCGCTCCAGGTGCTGGACTCCGCCCTGCCCCCATCACGGCTAGTGAGTGACGATCTTCAGTTGGCGGAGATGATCATCACCGACGACTCCTCCCTGGCGGAGAAGACAGTCACCGAGGCTAAAATTCGGAGCACCCTCGGGCTCAACCTGTTGGCCGTACGCCGCGGCGACACACTTCGTCGCACCAATCTTCAAACACTCGTGCTGCACCCCGGAGACCGCCTGCTTCTTCAGGGCTTGGCCGCGCGCATGGAGCCGCTCAGCGCGCAACCGGGGTTCAACCTCCTCTCGGCCTCAGAAGCCGACCTCTACAAGCTCAACGACCGGCTGCTCTACGCACGTATCCCCGAAGGCTCTCCACTGGCCGGCCGCACACTCGCCGAGACCCACCTGGCGGCCGCGTTCGGCATCTCCGTGCTGAATGTCATCCGCGAGGGAGAAGAGCACGGCGTCCCGGATCCGGAGACTCCTCTGCAAGCGAATGATCGACTGGTAATCGAGGGGCGGACGCTGGAACTCGAAGTGCTCCGGGGCCTTCAGAACCTCAAAATCGAACGCACCACCGCCTTCGATCCGCAAGAACTCGACACCGATCCGATGGCGGTGGTGGAGGTAATGCTCTCGCCACACACCTCGCTGGCGGGGAAAACACTGCGCGAGCTGCGGTTCAGGGACGTCTACGGTGTCTCCGTATTGGCTGTCTGGCGCGGTGAAACCCCCTATCGCACCCGCGTCGCGGACATCCCTCTTCGCTTCGGCGACGCGATCCTCTGCTACGGCCGGGACACCGCCTTCGATCTCATGGCCCGTGAGCGCGACCTGGTGGTTCTGCGGCTAGAATCCCAGGAGCCACCTCGGCGGGCCAAGGCCCCGTTGGCGGTGCTCATCATGGCGGCGGTGGTGGCCGTCGTGCTCCTCGGCTGGCTCACGCTCCCAGTGGCCGGGATCGCCGGCGCGGCGGCTCTGGTACTCACCCGCTGCTTGACCATGGACGAGGTATATCACGCCGTCGAATGGAAAGTGGTCTTTCTCGTCGCCGCAATGCTGCCGCTGGGCATGGCCATGCAGCGCACGGGGGCCGCCGCCCTGATGGCCCAGGTCGTCCTCGAGGCCGTCGAGCCCTTCGGCCCGACCGCGATCTTGGCGGTCTTGACGGCGCTGACACTGATGGTCAACCAGCTCATCCCGAGCGCGGTCAACGCCGTGGTCATGACCCCCATCGCGCTGGCGACCGCTCAGGAGCTCGGGGTCTCTCCCTATCCCTTTACCATGGGAATCGCGTACGCAGTCGCCTCGAGCTTCATGACCCCGGTCTCCCACCCGGCCAACCTCCTGGTGATGAGCCCGGGCGGCTACCGTTTCATCGACTACATCAAAAACGGTTTGCCTTTATCTCTCATCGTGCTTGTGGTCTGTGTCACGTTATTGCCGGTGATCTTCCCGTTCTAGCCCAGCCAATCGCAACTCGCGCTGCTGAAAAAACAATCGCCGGGCGGCTGCGATTGCCACCCGTCCGGTGAGGCTTGCGCTCGCGCCGCGTCATGTGCTTGACTTCACTTGGTTGGCCATCGTGGCCGCCGCGTGATTGCCAAAGCTGGAGAGACTCATGCGTATCTTGTTTGCCGTCGTTCTTTTGTCGTTTTGCGCCTGGGCCTGCGATTCCTCTGAAAGTCCCCCCGTGGGGCTCCCGGACGTGACTCAACCCGACGTCGTGGATCTCGATGCGGCCTCCGACACGCCCCCCGCTCCGTTGCCCGACGTGCCGTATTTGGATGATACCGCTCCCGATACTGCTCCCGATACCGCTCCCGCTCCTGATGCCGCTCCCGATGCCGCTCCCGATGCCGCTCCCGATGCCGCGGCAGACGCCGAAGACCTGCCGCCGTTCGCGGATGTGGACTTCCCACCGCGCAAGCTCGCGTTCGAGTTCGAACGAGCGCCCGTGGGAGAGCCGCTGAGCGCCGAGGAGGTCACCGCTTTCACGCGGCGCGTGGCCGCCACTCTCCACGAGGTGGGCTACTTCCGCTGGCTTTTGCGGACCAGCACGGGCGTCGATCCCAGCACCGGACTGGAGAGCTACCTCGCCTGGCACAACGACGTGCGCGCGGTCAAGAGCGGCGACACGGTGACGTTCGAGCACGTGGGCCACGAGCACAACATGTGGATCCCGTCGGCCAAGATCCTCTCGGCGGCGATGAGCGCCTACCTCCACACGGGTGATTGGGAAACTGCGAAGCTCACCGAGCAGTACTGCAAAGGGCTCACCGCGGTGGTCAAGGGCTTTGTCTGGGGCGAGGACGATCCTGCGCCGTGGCTCATGGCGCGGGCGATCCTCCCGATGGACCAGGATTTCACCCTGGACGAAGAGACATGGGGCGACGACGGCCGCGCGAAGCGAGTCGAGTTCTCGGCCAGCCACACGGAGGCGCGGCGCTGGAACGCCCGGACCTTCCCGTGGCCGGAGAACCCCACCTGGGGATCCATCTGGGTCACCAACATGCGAAGCAAGGACGATGTCCGGGCCATCACCCGGATGGTGCCGTTCCTTCACTACCTGGTCGAGGACGCCGAGGACGATTGGGTCCGTGAGGCGTGCGAAGAGACTCTCGAGACCATGATCCACTTCCACAAGGACATCGTCGACGAGGACTATTTCATCCGCACCAAGGACCGCGATGGGGTCGCCCGCCGGCTGCCCTGCGTCGACCCCGAGTTCGAGCAAAACACCGACCTCGGCTCCTACAACTGCTTCACCGGGATTGATCCAACGAACGAGTGCTGCGCGCGCCTGGCGACCGACATGATCGCCTACGGCGAGCGGCGCACGGACGACTGCGGCACCTGCACCGGCAGCATCTTCGACATGTTCGCCTCGACCGCGCACGTCTACAACATCCCGATTATCTGGGACTATCACATGGCCGGAGTCGCCACGTCGCTCCTGCACCGCCAGCACCGAGACGCTTACCACACCATGGTCGGGCTCGCCGAACGCATCGACTCGTACATCCACCCGAAGCCGGGCGAGCCGGGCACCGCTCACCCCCTCTGGCCCTCTCGCATGGCCCACCTGCTGGTGGAGGCGGCGGCGGTTGGGCTGCCGCTCACCGCCCATGAGGTGCGCCATATCCACGAGTACTGGGACCAGGCGGCCATCGAGTTCAGCGAGTGGCCCAACTGGGATCTCTGGAGCGAATCAGTCCCCGACGGCACCTACCGTGGCTGGACCAACTGGGATTGGGGCAACCCCCCGGCGCCCCTGGACGAGCTCAACCCGACCTCGTTCCGCCCGATCAGCAGCGAGGACGCGGTCCCTGTTCACTGGTTCGCGACCCTGTTCGAGTACTGCGTCTCACCCTTCCAGAACCCCGCCGGCGAAGCCTTCGTGGACTGCGAAGTGCTAAGAGACCCCTCCACATGGGCAGTCGACTGAGCCCCCTCGCCCCGCTTCGATGGGCGTCCCCAATTGTGTGCGTCGCCACGACACCCTCGCCATCTCGGACCGCCTGCCGCTCGCGGCCAACATTTCTCAAGCTTTTTTTTCGAATCTCGGAGTGGAGGCACACATGACCGAGACGAAAGACGCCAAGACCGTCCGCCTGATGATCCACGGCACAGTCCAGAACGTGTTTTATCGTGCCAGCGCCATGTCCGAGGCCGAGCGGCGCAATCTCAGCGGCTGGATCCGAAACCGCCATGACGGCACGGTCGAGGCGGTGGTGTCCGGTCCCGAGGAGGACGTGGACGCCTTCATCGGCTGGACCCGTGAGGGGCCGCCCAATGCGCGGGTTGTGCGCGTCGAGATTGCCGCCGCCGCCCCGCCCGACAGTCCGGGCTTCATAATGCGGCCCACCGCATAGGTCCTCAATCGTCCACCGCGTCCGTGGACAGAGGGGAGTGAGGATAGCCTCATGCAATCTCACGAACGGAGCGCCTGATCTCGTCCAATGCGGAGGCGACCGCTTGCTGCACCGTGCTGTTGATCTCGTCACTCTCCAAGACGCCGACCACCACCTCCAACGAGACGTCCTCCAATGCACCGAGGATCTCGTTTGACCAGGGCAGACGCGCCAGTTTTCGCATGATGGGCCGGCCCTGAATGCTCTCTCTGACTGCCGCGCTGAGGTCTTCCTTGCGGCTCGCGAGGGTCGCACCGACGATCGAAGGCAGCCTGGTCCTGACGAGCGGAGGCTCGATGAAATCAAGCGACTGCAAAATGATCTGATTGCCGATTGCGCCAACCAGCGCGTCTCTATAACGGGAAGCGAGCGCCTCGACCGTCATCTCGCCAAAAGTACGATTGGTCGCACGCACAAAGCGGCTCGTAATGACCACTATCCGAAGGATGCGCAACAGCCGGAATGACCGGAACATGGGATGTCCAACCGGGATCATGCCGATCACGTCATACCAATGACTGAGGACGAAATGCCATTTGCGTTGCGCGCGACCCAAGCGGATGGAAAACTCGAGTATGAAGATGCCGACGATGGCCAGATCGGCGATAAACAGAATCCTACGGTGGGCAGGGTCGATTCCTCTCCCGAAAGCACTCTCCACAATCAAAATGACAAGACTCAAAATGGCCAGAAAAACCATCAGCCAGTCATTCCAGCCGACCCTTCTTTTAGCGTTTGGCGTCTTTTCAGTTTCTTGCACGAATTCCCTCCACTCTTCTCAAGCCCCACCCGGGCGCCCCGTCTTTCATTGTACAGCTCACATGGTTACCGCATTCTGCGCAAAATGTATAAAGTTGGGCGCTTTCGATGACCGTCACGGTGGCATCGCGGCATCCCGGCTTGAAGCCTGTTCGATGTTGCGGAGGATGGTGACAAGGCGCTGCCGCAGAAGACCCTTCCCCCACAGCCCCTCGCCTCAATCCTCCACCGCGTCCGTGGACCGAGGGGAGTGAGTCGGGTGCAAGTGCAAGGAAACAAGCCAAATCGAGCGGAGGCGTAGCAGCGCTACGTCGAGCATCGATTTGGTGAAGGTGA
>PWKZ01000018.1 GCA_003559575.1 Bradymonadales bacterium
TCCTCAATCCTCCACTCTGTCCGAGGACCGAGGGGAGTGAGGCGGGTGCAAGTGCAAGGAAACAAGCCAAATCGAGCGGAGGCGTAGCGGCGCTACGTCGAGCATCGATTTGGGGAAGGTGACGCAGCAGATGTGCCCGGATCGCTTCCCGAATCCCGGAAAAGGGTGGTGGATTGAGGACGATTATGGCTGCTTGACGAGTCCATCACGCCGCAATATCCTCCTGTTTTGTGTGACGACGGTGGCGTCCTGTCGGCCCCCCACGGCGAAGGAGTTATTTTCAACCATGGTTCATCACCAGAGGTCGTTTCCCCGCTCACGCCTCCGCGCCAGAGACAAAACCTTTGATCTGAATTGCCGTTCACTGTGAAGCTTGGTCCGGCCGGTCCTAGAAAACTTCGTTTCCAAATGAGCGCTCACACGCGTAGAAGCATGTCGACTCATTGACGAAAAGATTAAACAGCGCGACACACGACAAGACCCCCCAAAGGTGGAACGTCTTTGTGTTCTTGATTATCGTGTGGACTTTTGCCGTGACCCTGGCCAGGACGATACGCCGGCCAAACGATTTTTCCGAAGCACACTGGTTGTTGGATTATAGGTTCGGGTTCATCAAGCGAGGGCTCGTGGGGGCCATCAGTAATCGCGTCACCGAGACGCTTGGAATTGAGATGACTCCCAATGTGATCTTGGCTCTTTCGGCCATTTTTTTGTTACTCTTGAGCGGTGCACTGCTATACCTTCTCCATCGTCTCTCCATCGCGAGCCGGCGTTACGATCGAGACGGAGTGCTTGTCGGGCTGGTTTTCGCATCCTCACCATTTATAGTCATGAGCGCGCATACCATCGGATATTTTGACTCCTTGATTTTGACTTTGACGATTATATCGATCGCCCTTGTCCTGCATGGCCGGCCCTATGCGGCCACGGTGCCGGCCATAGTCGCCATTTTGGCTCACGAGAACTACATGCTTGTCGGCTTCCCTCTCGTTTGTCTCGCATCTTTCGATAGTTGCGTCAGAAAGAAAGAGCAGAACCGCTGGACGTCCCACATCTTGGCGGCCTGCATTTCGGTGGTCGCGTTTTTGGTCGTGTCCGCACTGGACCTCATCCACCCCGACCGAGGAGAGCTGCAGGCCCAGCTGACGGCCCACCTGGATTCATTTGGCTTCGTTTCTACGAGAAGCGCAGCGGTAGCCATCTACCAAACGACATCGTTAATAGATTTTTTTCGGCACCAGAGTGAGTTCTTTTTCGCGAGATTGTTCCATCCACAGATTTGGGGGTGCGTTGGAGCAACGATGATGACGCTGGTCGTGTTCATGCACGAGCGGTTCCGACTGCGTCCCTACAGCCTCTTTTCGTTGATGATCCTCGGCGCGGCGTTCGCGCCCCTTGCCATGCATGCGATAGCCTGGGACACTGCTCGCATCTCCACCTACCCGATCGCGGGGATTCTGTTGGGGATATGGATTCTTGCCAAAAACCGTACGCCCGATACACGCCACTCCAGCGACGCTGTCCTGTTGGTCGCGACCATCGCGCTGGTGATGAATGTTTTCATTACAATCCCTCTGATGGACGGGGAGGTTGATCGGCTGACCTTTCTTCAACGTGCGTTGCTCTATGCGCCTGCCATGATCCTCCTGGTCGCAGTCTGCATTGAGCGTCAGTTACCGCACTGGTTGGCTGAGTTTACAGCGACCCCTCCTGCGGGCGAAAAGCATTCAAACATGACGGATGCCACGCGCCGGGATCTCCAGGGCAGCCAGTGAGAAACCATGAATAAACGGGCCTCCCATATCGTGATTCCCGCCGGCCCTGGTCTGCTGATGGGATTGGCGGTCATTATCTTTTTCGCTGGTTGGCACCTCTTTTGGTTTCTGACGGACGACGCTTTCATCGCGTTTCGCTACATCAGTAACCGGCAGATGGGACTGGGTTATGTGTGGAATGGTGCCCCCTGGCTGGCGGTTGAGGGCTACACTAGCTTCCTGTGGATTGTGCTGCTGGACGCCGTATGGACCGTGACCGGCGTGGAGCCGCCCGCGGCGGCCAATGTGCTTTCGCTCCTTTGCAGCTTCGGCACAGTCGTTCTCTTTGCGCTTTTCGCGTGGAACCTGGCCCCCGCCGTCCGAGGCCGTCACCTCCTGTTCGCGCTGGCACTGCTTGGGCTTGTCAGTCATCGAGTATTTCTCACTTGGACCAGCTCGGGGCTTGAAACCGCGCTGTTCAACTTTCTTTTCCTTGCATGGGTCTTGGCGGCCCACCGGTTTGCCCAGGGGGAGCGGCGAAACCAGTGGCTACTATCATTTCTGGCGGCCCTCATCTCTCTTGCCCGCCCTGACGGATATCTTTTTGTGATCGCGACCCTCCTCATCTTCTTTTGGTGGTGGCGGCAGTCGCGCGTGCCGATGAGCACCGCTCTCATGCGCCTCTCGCCGCTCGTGATCGTCGTAGCGCATATTCTCTGGCGGCGGTGGTTCTACGGCGAATGGTTGCCGAATACATACTTCGCCAAATCGGTCGGCCCGTTACCCGATTTGGGCGCGAGTTTTCTCGCAATGTTCATCATTGAGCACGCGCTCTGGCTGTGGCTCTTACTGGTGGCCGCCGCTGTCATCCGCGCTCGGGTTTGGCGAGGAGCGCTCAGGCACGTTCCGCGGCTTGTGGCTGGAGGGGCCGCTGGCCTCCATGTGCTTTTCTACGTCGTCGTCGCCGGCGGCGATCACTTTGAATATCGCGTCCTGAGCCATCTCATCCCACTGCTGCTGCTCGGGCTTCTATGGTCGGTCAGCCGGCTTTGGCCGCGATCCTCGTGGTCGGCGATAGTGATGCTTGCCGTGCTCGGCGTCTCCTCTGTCTTGCCCTGGGTGCAATGGAAAGCCAACCTGGACTATGACTCGTGGATCCCTGAGATAATCGTCTTTCCCATCGCCGACAAACTACCTCGAGTACTCGGGCCGTACGGGCGGCTTTACGACCGACTTGAAGCCGAAAACGCGCGCCACGGCGTGGCGTTGCGACACCAACACCACAAGGTGTTCTGCCGGCATCAACTCTCTTGGGTTCCCCCGCGACGACAGGGCGCGAAGATGTTCGAGGGTGAGCAAAACCCGGTCGTCCTGACCACGGGCGCGGGTGTCACCGGATGGTCCTTTCCGACGGCACATGTGATTGACTACTATGGCCTGAATGACTATGTCATCGCGCGCACGCCGCCGCTCGCGGAGAACTTGCGAAGCATGGCCCATGCGCGGCGCCCTCCGCCGTCATACGTCGAATCCTTTCGCCCTAACCTCACTGTCACTCCGGGCCGAATCTCATCGCTTAAAAAGCGCAGCGAGCCGCTTCGAGACGAGGACATCATCGCCATTGAGGCCCATTTCCGTGAAGCACTCGGGACAAACCACAACGCACCACATTGAGTCTCGCGTTTGAAAAACCCGAGCCGCAACCTGACCATGGACGAGACCGCCGAACGAATCGGCACCGGCCGGCGCGCGGTTGCCGCCGCCTAAAACGCCAAGGCGTCAAGTCGCGTTCAGTCCGGATCCGGGGCCGAGTTGCGGGCCACCTGGAGGTGTGTTCGGTAGCCGTCGAAGCGATTGACCTCGTGGATCACACCCACCACGAGATACTTGCCGCCAAACCGCTTCCCAAAACCCTTCATCTCGATCAGGTGTCCCGGCGCAACGTCGGGGAACCCCGCGGTGGTCACCTCTCCCGTGACGAAGTCCTGCGCCAGACGGTTGAAAAGCGCCTGCGCCACCGCGTCTGCCTCGTCCTGGCTCGTCACCGGGTGGTTGGTGACCTGATAGACGCGCCCCGCCGAGCTTTTCCCGTAGAGCGCCTTGCCGGTGCGCTCATGGCCCGCGGTCCCACCGAATGACTGCTCGGCTCGCTCGGCGGTCCCGACAATCGCCTTTTTCTGCTTGGGATCCCAGCCGCGCACCACCACCGCCTTGTATTGGTTGACGGTGGAGAGCCGAAACCGCGCCCGATTGGCAAGTTGCGCGGGATCGCCCTCGAGCTTGTCGCGACAAATGAACAGCACGGGGTCACTCGAGGTGTCGATCTTGCGAAAGCTGACCCTCCTCGGATCGCTCGCGGAGTCGGTGGCCGCCGGCCGCGCGGCGTCCATCCCGAGACTCCGCAGAAACTGATAGTCGCTGACGTTGACTTGAGACACATAGGCGAACTTGGCCGCGGTGTTGTCCACCTTGGCGGGCGACAGGCTGTCGGAGGTTCGGGAGGGATCCTGGCTGGCGCTCTTGCCGATCACATCCGAGGCCACCTCACTGTAGGCGTCCTGCGGCTTGAATCCATCGCCCCAGGTCTTGGCGTTTGTGCCGCGGGTCAACCGGTGGAGATGATCGTAACCGCGCACTCCCAGGTAGGACTCGCTGATGACGCCCGAGAAGTAGGGCTCGACGTAACACACCTCGCCCTTGAAGACGGTCTTGGGGCTCTCACCGATGGCGAGCGCTATCTCGACCGATTTGCCTTCGAGGTCCTCGTCGATCGCGACCAGTTGGGAGTCGCGCAAGACATTGACGCGAAACTCAAAAGTGTCGGGCGCGTCCAGGCTCCGCTCAACCCGGACATACTGCACCGAGCCGCCTTCCTTGAGATAGACGGCCGGACCGGACGGCGCCTCGAACTCGCTCCGACCGTCTAGCTTGATCTCCAACCGCGCGGGAACATTTACCTTTGCCATCACCAAAATCTCGCCTGCCGGGCTCGTGTCACGCCCCGCCCGTTTCGTTCATTTCAAAATCGGCGGCACCAACAGACGTGTCCCGGGCTCCAGCCGGAGAGGATCATCGATGCCGTTGGCGTCGGCGATCCGGCGCCACTCAGAGGCCTTGTCATATTCGCGATAGGCGATGCTCTGCAGGGTGTCACCACGCCGCACGGTGTGCAGCTTGGCGTGGTCGGGCGACGAATTTCTTCTCGCCTGCTCGTCGGGCGGAGTCACGTCGCGCAGCAGGAGATCGACTGTACAGCGCACGGGCGTCCCGTCGGGCAAAAACATCGTGTAGTTCACGTTGAACTCTTCCAGGTCGCATGGAAACTGCGACTCGGTATCGGACGTGAACTCGCCCCAGGTGAAGATCAAGGTCGGCGGCACGTGTAACTCGTCCTCGATCCGGGAGAACTTCTGAAGCTTGGAGATGTATTTCGCGCGCACATCCTCGCGCGCCTCGTAGGTGTCGAACACCACGGAGAACTTGATCTCACGCGGCTGCTTCTGCTCACCCTGTTTGTCGCCGTCGCCGGGGCCGGTGGTCGGGCTACGGTTGTTCTCGCTGCGCTCCTGGATCGTGATCTTCTCGGGGTTGATTGGAAACTCGATCTTGTCGACCTCGGCCAGATCCCCCTTCTGGTCCTCGGCCAGCACGACCAGCGAAGCCTTGACCAGCTTGCCGCCGCCCAAAACCTGAGCGGCGGCGGCTCCTCCCGTTGCGCCGTTATCCATACTCACCTCCACCCCCCTCCGCAATGTCGCGGACCAAGCGGGCGCCGGTGTCCGACGCCGCCAAGAGCTCATGACATCTGCCCGCCGTGCCTCTCGCGCTCACGCTTCACACGCTCCATGAGACGCGCGACGACCTCATCCACCACCATCCGGAGCCGACGACTCTCCTCGTCGCGAACGCGCTGTGGCCCGGAGGTCGGATCGCTCATGGCCCCCGGCGCAGACGACCGGCTCGCCTCGCGCGAGCGCGAGTCGGGCTTCCCGGCCGCCCCGCTCGCCACCTGCTGGACCATCGGCACCACCAACGGCAACGCGGAGGGCGCCATACTGCGCCCTTCGGTGGCCGCGGCGGCCAACCGGCCGAGGTCTGCCCCCTTGTCTCCCTTCGGCGACGGCGCCCGCGAAACCACACTGCCCCATGGGATCCGGGCAGCATGAGCGGCCGCCGAGATCGGCCCTCGCGAGTCGCTTGGCTCCGCCGGCGTGGGCATCGCCACAATCTCACCCACCGGACCCATCGCGCGCTGAGCCGACCTCCCTGCCGCTCGCCCCGGCAATGGACCCGCCTGCGGCGCCTTCAAGAAAACCCCGCCGGTCTCCCCGCGGCGCTCGCCGGCCACCTGCCAAGGATCGCCGCCGTGTCCCTCGTCCCCCAAAGCCGCCAAATCACCGACGCGGCCGAGCGCCCGCGCCGGCCGCCGCAGGAGCGGGCTGCCGGACGCCGCCTCCTTGAGCCCGACGACGCCGCGCCCGCGCTCCCAGAGGGCCGCGGTGGCCTCGGACAAACCGCCGAGAGCAAGTAGCACCGCGCCCCCAAGGGGTTTCGACAAACCTCTGAGCGGCGGGCGAGCCCCAGCCGGCGACCGAGGA
>PWKZ01000068.1 GCA_003559575.1 Bradymonadales bacterium
GACACCCAATCCGTCTCCGAGAAGCTCTCGCCCCTCACCCGGTTGTTCGAGCCCGCATCCGTTCTGGTCGTCGGGGTGTCGATGAGCCCCGGCAACATGGGCCGTAACATCGTCGATAACCTGATCCGCTTCGGGTATGACGGACGGATTCATCTGTTCGGGCGCAAACCGGGGCAGATCTTCGGGCATCCCATCATGACCGACTGGGACGAGGTCCCGTTCGGGATCGATCTTGCGGCGGTGCTGGTGCCGGCGGTGCACGTCCCGGACACATTCACGTCGATGGCGCGGCGCGGGATAAAGCGGGCGGTGGTGGCGACCGGCGGCTTCGAGGAGTTCGGTCCCGAGCGCAAAGATCTGCAGGGGAGCCTCGCGGCCCTCGCGCGCGAGTTGGGGATTCGGTTCATCGGGCCCAACGGACTCGGGGTCATCAACACCCTCCGCGGGGTCTGCACGGCGTTCATGCCGCTCTCCCCTCCGCCGCGGCGCGGTGGGGTGCATGTGCTCGCCCAGAGTGGCGGCGTGGGGATCTATTACCTGAGCCGACTATCCGAGGAAGGGCTTCCGATTGGGGTCTTCGTCAGCATGGGCAACAAGGCCGATGTGGACGAGTGCGCGCTGCTCGAATATCTCGTCACCACCGAGCCGCAGATTGTGACCCTGTATTTGGAGGACATCCGCGACGGGCGGCGCTTTTACGACCTCGTGCGAAGCTATCCTTGCCCCGTCATCGTCCACAAGTCCAACACCAGCGCCGCCGGTGCGATGGCGGCGCAGAGCCACACCGCCTCGATGGCGGCCGACGACCGCGTCGTCGATGCGGCCTTGCGCCAGGCGGGGGCCGTGCGAGCGCGTGACTCAAATCGTCTGGTCAACGACGCCAAGAGCTTCATTCTGCCGCCGATGCGCGGTGACCGGATGCTGATAGTCTCGCGCTCCGGCGGCCATGCCGTCATAGCCGCCGATCTCACCGAGCAGTACGGGTTTGCCCTGCCGCCCTTGCCTCGCGAAACCGAGGGCCGAGTCAGCCGGAACCTGCGCGCCGGGGTCATCCGGCTGCGCAACCCGCTCGACTTGGGTGATCTGTTTGATTTCGACGTCTACGTTCGGGTGCTGGAGGACGGGCTGAGCAGCCCCGAGTTCGATGGGGTCGTCTTCATCCACGTCTACGACTCCGGCCCGGAGGCGGCCGCCGCGCGGCGGCTCGTGAAGCGCACGGGGGAACTCTCTCGGCGCTACGGGAAGCCGGTCTATCTTTGCCTGCTGAGCGCCTCGCACGAGCTGGCGGAGGTCAGGAAACGCTCGGAGATCCCGTTCTTCACAACCCCCGAAGAGGCGCTGCGCGCCGCCTTCGTCTCGCGCGCCTACTACACTCGTCGTAGCCTCCCGGAGGCGCTGCCGCTAGAAGGGTCGGAGCTGGTCGATCCGGCCGGGATCGGTGAGCACATCAAAGCCGCCCGTCGCGCCGGGCGGCGGCTTCTGTCGGCCGAGGCGCTCGACATCGTGACGTGCGCCGGTTTCGTGACGGCGCCGCATGAGGTCGTCTCCACCGCGGACGAGGCGCGCGAGTGCGCCGCCAAGATGGGCTTCCCACTCGTGATGAAGATCTTGAGCGGGGAGATCGCTCACAAGTCCGACATCGGCGGGGTGGTGCTCGGGATCAGGTCCGCCGAGGAGGCCGCCGAGCAGTTTGAGGCCATCATTGCCGCCGGCCGCGAGCACATGCCCGAGGCGGGCATCGATGGTGTGCTGCTGCAACGCATGGAACCCGGTCTGCGGGAGATCTTCCTGGGCGGATTCCGGGATCCGAGCTTCGGGCCGGTGGTGATGGCGGGACTGGGCGGGGTGGCCGTGGAGTTGTTTGAGGACATCAGCATGCGGCTCGCGCCGCTCTCCGAGCGCGACATCGACGAGATGCTGGAGGAGGTGGTGAGCTTCAGAGCGCTTCACGGCGTGCGCAGTCTGCCCGCCGCGGATGTGCCGTTCCTCCGCGCCGCCATCGCGCGCATGTCTCGGCTCCTGATGGAGTTCCCGGAGATCCAGGAGATCGACTTGAACCCGCTGAAGCTGCACCGTGTCGGCCACGGCGGGTGCGTGGTGGATGCGCGCATTCTGCTTGCGTCGCCCGAGAGAGAAGGGGGGTGATTTGGCTCTTGGCTTGATCCTGCTCCTGGCCGTGCTTCAAGGGGTCACCGAGTTCCTGCCGGTCTCCTCGTCCGGCCACCTGCGCCTGATGCAAGCGGTGTTCGGGATCAGTGATCCCCAGACACTCGTGGACGTGATGCTGCATCTCGGCACCTTGGTGGCGGTGATTCTGGTCTACCGGCGCGAGGTGGCGCGCATCCTCAAGAGCCTCGTGCGGTCAGCCGGCCATCTCAGGAGCGCGGGGCATCGCGGCCTGCTTCAAAAGGAGCCCGAGACACGCCTGGCGCTGTTGCTCTTGCTTGGCACCGCGCCCGCCGCATTGGTGGGATTGTCGCTGGGCGCGACGATGGAGCGGGCGCTGACGGCACCCCATCTGGTGGGGCTCTTTCTGCTCCTCAACGGGACTGTCTTGTTCGTGGCGGGACGCAGCCGAGCGGCACAGGGGGAGCGTCCCGGTCGCCGGTTGCACGAGCTTACCCCGCGTGACGCCTTGATCATTGGGGTCGCCCAGTCGTTTGCTCTGCTGCGCGGGATCTCCCGCTCCGGCAGCACTATCTCGGTGGCGCTGCTCTGCGGAGTCGAGCGGGAGGACGCGGCGCGCTTTTCGTTCTTGCTCTCGATCCCGGCCATTTTGGGCGCTGCCACGCTTGAGCTCAGGCATCTCGAGCGGGGCGAGGGGGCGGCGTTGTCGGCGCTGGTGCTGGGCGCGCTCGCCGCCGCGGTGGTGGGGTGGCTGGCGCTCAAAGCGCTCTTGCAGGTGGTGCGTCGCGGGCGGCTGGCCGGGTTTGCCTGGTATTGCTGGGGGGTTGGCCTGCTGGCGATTGTCCTGGGGCTGGCCGGGGGGAGAGGCTGATGGGCTCCTCCGCGAGCGACTTCAAATCCCGCCTGGAAGTGCTGCTGCGGCGCCCGTTACACACGCTTGAGTTCACGCAAGAGTTGCTGCTGTTGGTGCTCGAGTCGCTCGAGGTGGAGCGCGCCGGGTTCTGGCGCATAACGCCCGATGGGCTGGTGTGCAGCGAGCTGTTTGCCGCGCCGCGCCGCTTCAAGACGGTCTCGATTTCGCTCCCGCCGGTGAGCGGATGCGCGCTCCGTGTGCCGTGGGAGGAGACTGTGATCCTCGAGGCCTGCGTTGCGCTCTTGAGCGAGATGGAGCACGAGGGGCGTCGGCCGCCGCCGCGCGAGGTCTCCGGCGAGCGGCGCGGCGCCACCGCACCCTCGTGGTGCGCGCGGCTCTACCCACTGGCGGTCGGGGGAGCGCGGCAAGGGATCCTCAAGCTTCGCTTTCACAGCTCCGATCCCGGCGCGGCTTCGCGGCGCGCGGCGGCGGACTCCATGGCCGAGACCCTGCCGCTCGCAATCGCGCTTCACGATTCGCAGAGTGCGCTCGCGGAGCGTGTCAAGGAGCAGACCTGCCTCTATGACATCCTGCACTTCTTGAGCGAGTCCGAGCGTGAACTCGGCGAGCTGCTCCAGGGGATCGCCGAACGTCTGCCGCGGGCCTGTCAGTATCCGGAGGTCGCCGAGGCGCAGGTGGTGTTTGATGATCGCGTCTACCGCACGGGTGGTTTCGACCGGGTCCGGAGCACCATGTCGGGGGAAATAGTGCGCGGTGAGGTGCGCCGGGGGCGCGTCGATGTCGGCTACACCGAAGAGCGCCCGGCGCTGCATGAGAGCCCTTTTCTGCCGGAGGAGTGGATCTTGGTGGAGGCCGTCGCCCGCGACGTGGGGCTCATCGCCGAGCGGCTCGAGGCGCAGGAGCGCAAGGCGCGGCTCGAAGAACAGCTCCGCCACGCTGATCGGCTGGCGACGCTGGGGCAGCTCGCCGCGGGGGTCGCCCACGAACTCAACGAGCCGCTCGCCAACGCCTTGGGCTTCGCTCAATTGGCACAGAAGGCGCCCGCGCTCACGCCCCAGGCCGAGGAGGATCTGGAGCGTGTGATCGACGCCGTGCTGCGCGCGCGCGACACGATTCGGCGCCTCTTGCTGTTCGCTCGGCAGACCCCGCCGGACGTCGTCCCGTTCGACCTCAATGAGCTCCTCGACGATGTCCTCAAGTTTTTCGAGGGGCGTTTTCGGCGCCAAGGAATCGATGTCATCCGCGATCTTGCAAGCTCGCCCCTGCCCTTGGTGAAGGGTGATCGCGGCCAGATCCGGCAAGTGCTCGTCAATCTGGTGGTCAACTCCATCCAGGCGATGCCGGACGGCGGGCAAATCACGCTGTTGACGAGATCGGAGGGCGCGCGGGTGGTGCTGGCGGTCGCCGATGACGGTTGTGGGATGAGCGCCGAGGTGCAACGGCAGGCTTTCTTGCCTTTCTTTACGACCAAGGACGTCCATGAGGGCACCGGACTCGGCCTGTCGGTGGTGCACGGCATAGTAACCGCCCACCACGGGAGCATCAGGCTCGAGAGCGCGCCAATGGCCGGCAGCCTCTTTGAGGTGACGCTGCCGGCGGAGCATGCCCTCGGGCGTGAGGAAGCGTGATGACTCGTAGACAGAGAACCAAGGTGGGCGATTCCGTGGCGCGGATTCTGACCGTCGATGACCACCCCGGCACCCTCGAGCTGTTGCGGCGCAATTTGAGCGCCGCCGGCTACAGTATTTTGAGCGCCGCCTCGACCCCCGAGGCCATCGAGCTACTCGGCCGAGAGGAGGTCGAGCTGGTGGTCACCGACTACAGGATGCCGGGCGCAAGCGGGCTCGAGCTCGTGCGCTATGTTCGAGAGAACTTGAAGGACACCGTGGTGATGATGATTAGCGGCTATGCCACGGTGCCGGGCGCCGTTGAGGCGATGAAGTGCGGCGCCGAGGAGTACCTCGCCAAACCATTCACCGACGACGAGCTTCTGCAGGCCATCGGGCGCTCACTTGAACAGCTGCGGCGCCGACGCGCCGAGCGTGTCTGCCGTGCAGAGAAGATCGTTGCGCCGCCTGGGCTCGTGGGGGAGTCACAGGCGATGTGCAAGGTGTTCGAGGTGCTCTCGCGCGCCGCTCGATCCTCGGCGACCGCGTTGGTGAGTGGTGAGAGCGGAACCGGCAAGGAGCTTGTGGCGCGCGCGATTCACTACGAGGGGCCGCGCTCGGCGAGTCCTTTCGTGCCGGTCAACTGCGCAGGGATTCCAGAGAGCCTGCTCGAAAGCGAGCTGTTCGGTCACGTCAAGGGTGCGTTCACCGGGGCGGTCACCTCGCGGGCCGGGTTTTTTCAAACGGCCGAGGGCGGCACTCTTTTTCTGGACGAGATAAGCGAGACCAGTCCCGCCACCCAGGCCAAGCTGCTGCGTGTGCTCCAGGACAAGCAGGTTTACATGGTGGGCTCGTCGCGGGCTCACAAGGTGGATGTGAGGATTGTCGCGGCGACCAACAAGGACTTGTCCGCCCTGGTGGCCAAGGAGCGTTTTCGCCAGGATCTCTTCTTTCGGCTGAATGTCCTCCCGATTGCACTGCCCCCGCTCAGGGAGCGCGGGAGCGATGTGTTTCTGCTCGCCAACCGATTCGCCGCCAAGTTTGCCGAGGAGCAGGGGCGCAAACCGCCGCGTTTCACCGACCGGGCGCTGGAGGCGTTGGCGCGTTACGACTGGCCGGGGAACGTGCGCGAGCTCGAGAACATCGTGCAGCGGCTCGTGGTGATGAACGACGCCGAGACGTTCCACGTGGCCGACTTGCCGGCCGTGATGCGCCGTCGGCCGCCACGAGAGGGAGGGCTCGAGCGGACCCTGGCGGAGGTGGAGGCCGACCACATCCGGCGGGTGCTCGCGCGACTCGAGGGCAACAAGTCGGCGGCGGCCCGGAGCCTCGGGATTGATCGCAAGACTCTGCGCAAGAAGCTCGAGGCGCTGCGGCGGTAGACCTGCAAGTGGGGCGTTTCGCCCCACTGTGGCGTTTTTCCTCGGCGCGGGAGCGCTCTCCACCCGCGCCGGGAGAACGCGTGATCGGCCTGTCATGCGCGCTTGCGCTCCAAGTGACGTGCCGGAGGGGGTTGGCGTGAAGTTTGCAGACTCATAAGATCGTTGAAATTTTGCGATGGCGGTGCCATCTCGGGCACCCCGAGTCCTCAATCATCCACCGCGTCCGTGGACCGAGGGGAGTGAGGCGGGTGCAAGTGCAAGGAAACAAGCCAAATCGAGCGCAGTCGTAGCAGCGCTACGTCGAGCATCGATTTGGTGAAGGTGA
>PWKZ01000297.1 GCA_003559575.1 Bradymonadales bacterium
CCACCGCGTCCGTGGACCGAGGGGAGTGAGGCGGGTGCAAGTGCAAGGAAACAATCCAAATCGAGCGGAGGCAAACGCAGCGCCTACGTCGAGCATCGATTTGGTGAAGGTGACGCCGCAATTGTGCCCGAATCGCTTCCCGAATCCCGGATGGGGTGGATGATTGAGGCTCCGAGCGATGGTTGACGATTAACGCTCGCCCGTGCCACTTTCGCGGGGGCCGACCCGATCGCCATGGTGGCGCCCTTTTTCCAAACTCGTTTTTTTGGGAGCACGTCAATCGATGAATCTCTCGCGCCGTGCAATGAGCACTCCCGAGCCGCTGGTGCGTACGTTCGCGCGGCGTGTCCAGCAGGAGGGAGCGCTCGATCTGACCCAGGGCGACTATCGCAACGAGGATTTCGCCCCTCACCCCGAGGTCGTGCGCTCGGCGCAGCGCATCACCCGCAACACGGTTCACAGCTATGGGCCGGCGGTGGGGCGTATGGACGTCCGGACGGAGATAGCCGAGTTCTTCAATCGTGACGGGGTGCTCGACTACCCCAAGAGCGATGTGCGGTTTTCTCCGGACGAGGTGGTCTTTACCCCGGGCACGCGCGCCGGGCTCGCCACGGTGCTCGAGGTGCTTGGAGAGGATGGCACCGGCGTGATCGTGCCGCGCCCGTCGTGGGAGTACGACTGGTTCGTACAGCGGGCGGGCAAGCGACTGATCGAGCTGCACACCTCCCCGCCGGAGTTCTTGCCGGATCCCGATGAGCTTCGCGCTCTCTTGCGCGGCGGAGGGGTGTCCAGCGTCATCTTGAACAACCCCCACAACCCGAGCGGGCGGGTCTATCCGCGGCCGCTCTTGGAAGAGTTCGTGCGCATCTGCGTCGAGCATGGGGTCTGTGTCCTCTACGACTGCGTCTACCAGCGGCTCGACTTCGCCGGAGCGTTCGTCAACCCCGCCTTCGCCGATCCGGAGTGGCGCCACTCAGTCGTGACGCTCTCGGGGCTCTCGAAGATGGACATGTTCGGCGCGTCCACGGGGACCCGCGCCTGCTGGCTCGTTATCTCGGACGCGATCGAGAGCGGTGGGTTGCGTGCGATCGAGCCCATCGCGAACCTCTCGGCTTGGCTCGTCGCGACGCCCTCGACGCTGTCCCAGGATTGGGCCCTGGCGGCGTTGCAGAGCCCCCTGGCCGCCATCCGTCGGCCTTCCCCCTACATGCGCGAGCGGCGCGACTTCATGGCTCGCGCGGCCGACGCGCTCGCCCACCTCGGGGTGGAGCGCACCGACTTCGCGGGGACGTTCTATGCGCCGCTGGCGTTCCCGGGGCTCGTCGGCGAGCCGTTCGAGCGGGTCCGCAACGGTCTCAGGGAGCGCGCCGTGGTGCGGACCTCCGAGGATGTGTTCGACTTCCTGCTGGCCGGCGGCGTCGGCGGGATCCCCTTCGCCGCGTTCGCGGGCTCCGACCCCGGACGTTACGGCACCTGGCAGCGGCTGTCGTTCGGCTCCAAGGACGTCAAGGAGCTGGCGGTGTTCATGGAGCGCCTGGAGGAGCGTCTCACTCGACAAGGGCGGCTCGGCGCGAGCGCGCCGGCGTCACCACTGTCCGAGCACGATCGGATCTGGTCTTCCGCGAGCCGTGAGGGGGGCTACGAGGCGTTCGACGAGCTTGACCCTGCCGCCTTCGCCGCGCGGCGGAGCGCCGTGGGCGTTGACCGCGAAGAAGAGGCGCTGCGCATCACGGCGACCAAGCATCCGGATTCGAGCACTCATCGCGCCGCCCAGCTGGAGCGCGCAATGGAGCGCGCCGGTTCGGGCGCCGAGAGGGCCGCCAAGGCGCTCGCGTGTCTCGAGTGGAATCCGCTCGTCGAGGCGCGTGACGAGTACGAGGAGACCTTGAGCGATCTTCTCGGGCCCTGCAACGAGGCGCTCATCGACTTCGAGGGGCGTCACATCAGCCCCGAATGGCTCGCCTTGCCGGAGAAGGTCGTGCTCGCGCTGCTCCGCCACGGGGTCGTCCCGGGCGCTGAGCGGTTCCTGCTCTGCCGGGTGCCGAACCCGTGGATCGAGTCCGATGAGGAGAAGTTGCGGCGGATCCTGGCCGCGGTCGGCCGGACGAACTTGTTGGCCCTGCTCGCGGCCGAACGTCTCGGCTACGAGCCGCGGCAGAACGCGATCTACGAGCTCTGCGTGCCGCAGATAAATGCCCGCTGCGACGTGGGGGCGCTAGTTAAGATAGGCCAGCTATATCTGCAGGCGCTGGCGGGCCTCCTCGGGGATGAAGCGGAGTGGCGGGATCTCTATCTGCAAGCGCAGATCAGTGCCCCCCGCCGCCGCGAGCTAATCGATTTGGCGAGTCGGGTCCGGTTGGTCCCCCTGGTGGAGAACGTCGGTGCGCTCCTCCAACTTCCCGAGCTGATCGAGGAGTTCTGGCTCGCGCTCGATCGCAACGAGGGGCTCGCGGGGATGCCCACCGCTGCGAGCTTCGCGACTTCCTTCGACGGAGGAGATCCACTGGTGCGGGTGTTCGTGGCGATGTCGGATACCGCCCAGAGCAGCGGTAAGATCGCGACCGACGGGGCGATGACCATCACGGTCGCCGACCGGGAGGAGTGCGCTCGCAGGCTCGCGAGCAGAGCGGCGCGCCGCGGTCTTGCGGCGCCGCGGGTGACGCTCCTCATCGGCGCCGGCCGCGCCGGTTTTCGCGGTGGCTTCGATCCGCGCCACGAAGGGGTCATCGACCAGTTGAGCCGGGCCGGTGGGATCACGCTTCAGGGTATTCGCGCCGACCACCCGGACGCCGCGGTCGAGCTCGCCGCCAAGTACCGATCCGTGGCGGGATTGAACGGGAGCGCGCTGCGGGTCGGCACGGCCGACCGTGAGGTGCTTCGGACGCTCGTCGAAAACAGCGTCGCGGCCCACACCGAGACCCTGCTCCGGATCGCGCCCTTCATCGCGCCGTTCGGCGGACTCGTGCCGCAGACGCGGGTGCGAATTCAGGCCACGGGATCGGCCCACTACGGCCGCTCCATCCCGGAGTACCCCGAGGAGTGGCGGAGTGGTCCCTTGCGGCTCCCGGATCAGCGTCTGCTACGCGACTCCTGGCCGGAGGGGGTGACCCTCCCACGGACGATCGTATTCAACCTCGCTTGCACGACTCTCGGGTTGCCGGCCGTCACGAGCGATCTGGCGGCCCTCGACAAGCGGGGCGCGGTGTTGCTCGAGCGGCTGGTGCCGGGGTATCGCGAGGTGCTCACCGCCGAGCTGCCGCTGTTCGTCGGGGAAGCGGTGGCGCTGCTCTTCGGCCGTCGGTTCGCGGAGATCCGGGAGAAGCATCTGCTGCGCTCCGCGGCCAACCTATGGACCAATTTCCGGGTGCGGGAGGAGCTAGTGGCGCCGACCTGCCTTTTCACCATGCTCTACCTGCGCTACATCGCGGAGGAGTCGGTGAGCTGGGACGAGACGAAGGAGCACGAGAGCCGTCCCACTCGCGAGAGCGAGCTCATTCGCGACACCTCGGTGGGGACATTCGCCGCTCTTTGTGCGCACCGCCCGGGGGAACGCTGGGACATCCTCCAGACCATGATCGAGCTCGAGGACAGCAACCGCCTCGTGCTGGCGCGGGAGCTAACCATTGAGGAGAAGCGCGAGCTCGTCGATCTGGTCATCGACGGCTGGTTGCGGACGCTGCCGGAGGGCCTCTCGTTTGGGCTAAGGCGCGAGTGGTCCCTGCTTCGCGAGCTTCCCGCCGACGATTTGACGCTCCGCACGATAAAGCAGCTCGTCGACAACGAACAGCTCCGCGGCGGCGTCGGCGCCTGAGCCCGGTCTGACGGCCGATTTGGCCTGCGAGCGCTCTGAGGTCAGTGGACTCGCGGAGAGCGCTGGCAGCGGTCCTTGAAAGAAGGAAGACCTTGATGCGGCTATGCGCGCACAGAAACCGGGTGACGAGACGCGCCGCGATGGCACAGGAAGGTATGGAGAAACCGAGACGGGCACGAAGGCCGGACACAGCCGAGGTGGAGTTGAAGTCCCCGAGACGAACCTGTTCCTTGCTGTACGAGAGATGAGGGCCCCTCGGGACCGGCCACTACCGGCCGTTGCTGCGTCTCAATGGTTGCGGTGGGGAGCGAGTCGGGTGAGGCATTGGTCCCGCGGGGGCTCGCACTCACTGGATTCCTTCGTCGAATCTCAGGGTGGCTTTGGTCCATCGTCAATAGGCGACGGGGGTTACCGCTGTCGTACTCCTACCGTCGAAAGACAACTCTTGCGTCGTTGATACGCGAACAGGGGTGTCGCCATGTTCGGTAGTACGTCGGGTGGCCCCCAGATGGTGCAACGATCCGCCAACGGGTGCGATTGGATGTGGTCTATCGCCCGCTTGAAGTCCTCTTCCGACATCTCGCGCGTTCGCACTACGAAGGGGACGCCAGCGGTTCTTACCTGTACCCCTAGTGACTCGCGCTCTTGCCAGTAGCGCGAGCCACGCGGCACAGCCAACCAGAAGATATCGATACTCCGGACGAGTTCTTCACCTACAAGGTCAAAGGCCGACATCACGGTCCGAAATGTTCGCAGGAAAGCTGCCAAGTCGTCGCCAGGGAGCCCCAGGATCATCTGTATGGCCACTGGCCCAACGCTGGCAGCGCGTCGGATCTTCTGGCGCGCCTCCGCCAAGCTCATGCAGCGACGGCCTGCCAGACGCGCGGCGTGCGGGTTCAGGGTGTCCATTCCTATGCCGACGTGTATTGTCCGAAGTGTTGACAGCATGATCGCGTGTTCGTCATCGAAGTGATTCGCATGGATGTTGTACGCGAAACTCAACGTCTTCCCAGGGTCAGCCAGGTCTGCGGCCGTCACCAACGCTTCGCATTGCTCCCGCGTGTAATTGACGGATGCGTCTACAATCAAGATCTTGCGGATCCCGGACTCTCGCATCACAGCGAGCGCCGAAGCGATGCGGTTCGCAGGAGCATACCGCAGGGTACGCCGTAGATCTTGCGCTCGACTCCAGCGGCAATACGCACAGGTACCAAAGCAGCCGCGCGAAAACTCCACCTCACAATACCTTGACGCTGGGTAGAGCAAGCTGTTGCCGGGCATCGGAAGCAACTCCGGGGCAAGGATGGGTGGGCGCCCGAGGTTTTCATAGGCTATGCCGTCTGCGTCTCGCCAAGCAGTCCATGGAAACTCCTTGAGACAGTCCCAGTCCGTGAGCAGCAGCCTCTCAAGGATGATCTCACCTTCGGTCAGAGCGACCATATCTATCGCGGGCGTCAGGTCGAGTAACTCTATACCAAGAGCTTCAGCTGCATGACCTCCGGCAATAATTCGCAAATTGGGCCGCAGCGCCCGAAGCTCAGTGGCGAGAGAGATTTGGGCCTCCCAATCCCAGCACGCGAAGCTCAACCCCACAATATCCGGTGCGAGCGCCAGCACTCGCGCTGCTGTCTCAGCTGGGAACCGGGGCGCCCCCAAATCGTGTGGCACCGATACGCAGTGGATATCCCATACCGCAGTGACCACATCACGACTCTTGAGGTAGTCCGAGAGGCTGCGTAAAACGAGCGGTGGGAGAGTATTCTCCGCTTTTTGCACATCACTGGCCGCTGAGCTTTGAGGCGTTTGGCTCTTCTCTTGTGCTTCCAAAAGAGAGCCGACGAGCACGAACGATGACCGTCGACCGCCACCTGACTGCCGCCGACATACTTCGTCACTCTCGATTGGCCCCAAGGCCTCGTATGTTTCGGACATGTTAAGAATCCTATGACTTCATCCCAATGGATTATTGTGCGGGTTTCCTGGCCAGCACCGGGCGACTCCGTGCATGCCTACATGCGTCGCGACACCGTCTTCGGCAAATCCGCGAATAGGTCTTCCAAGGTAGATCCGAGGACCTATTTTTGGGGAAATTCCGTCCGGCGTCAAGTATCGTGGTCTCACCCTAATTCCCCATCAAACCGAGTACCGAGCGCGTCGAAACGGGGTGAGCTGCAAGGAAACAAGCCGAATTAGGCGGAGGCCAACGCAGCGCCTACGTCGAGCCCTAATTCGGTGCAGGTGACGCCGCAGATGGCCTCGTAGCGACGCGCGAATGCCGTTGCAGGTGGGGAATTAGGGTCTCAGCGGGCCATCTGCGCCGTCAGGGTGCCAGCCTCCCCGGCATGGCGCTGACGCCTGGGGGCCATTCCCTCAATCCGCGATTAGAGCCCGTCCTCGCCCTTGAGCGCGCACAGCTCACTGCACATCGAGCACACGCTGGTGTCGGCCGGTAGCCCTTGGCTGCGGCGGCGGCGCGCGGATTGAGGGTCGATGGCGAGGTCG
>PWKZ01000188.1 GCA_003559575.1 Bradymonadales bacterium
ACAATGGAGGACAAGACCAAAATGACCGACAAGCCACCTCGCGATTTCGCCAGTCAAATCACCCGGGAGCTATGGCGTCTCTCTGAAATCGATCCGCCCTCGTCCCCCCGCGATGGAATGACTTTTTGGGTGCAAACGGGAAGCCACTGGAGAGAGGGAGTCGGCTACGAAGTCGAGCGAGTCGGCCAAGACAGTTTCACCGTCCGCTCGGGGCAACGGGAGAGGAGCCACGCGTTAGCCGATTGGCGCAACTGGCTCGCCCAAAGGCAGCGCGAGGGGCGCCTGAGCCTCGATGGTCACCCCATCCGGCGCCAGGCTCAATCATCGGACGAGGTGGAGGATTGAGACTTGAAAATGAACCCGACCTCTTCCCCCTCGTGAGGCCAGAACAGCTCCAGCTTGGGCCTGTCGCCCTCGAGGATAAGATTGTAGCGGGTCAGGCCTTCAATCGATGTCGGTGAACCCTTGACAGTGTCGGCAATCGTGCGGAGAAAGCGACCCGCGCCGTGAATGGCGCTCCATTGGCCGCTCTCGCTGTAATCGTCGACGTCGGGCCCCACCTGGCTCAATTGATACTCGCCGGGCTCGGTGAGTGAGATGTGCATCCGGTTGTCACCGTCGACCAGGGTCCACTCGCCCACCAGTCGCCGCGGCCACTCGAACTCGGTCCTCGTCAACTCGAGCGTGTTGCCCTCCGGTAGCACCACCGTCATGGTCTCGCCCTCAAACGAATACTCGTACGGCAGCTGAGTCGAAGGATCGAGCGCGATCCAATCGCGCTGCTCTTTATCCCACCTGTAATCCGCTGTGACGCTCAATCCATTCTCGTCGGCATTGAACTCGTACTCGCCCATCCAGCCCGCCGCTACCTGAGACGAAGCGCCGTAGAAGAGTACGCTAATCGAGTTGTGGTCGATATCGACGACCCCGGCAGTCAATTCGGTGCCGCCGGCCACCGGGGCCGGAGATTCAAACACCCCAAGCCAGCTCCCCACCACCGTCACTTGCGCCCCTCGGCCGCCTTTATCGGCCTCGTTCGATGACCCACAAGCGGCCACGAACGACAAAACCAGGAGCCCCATTGTCAGGCCGAAATTAACCGAACGAACCAAAAGCACCTCCCCACTTCTTGCATGAACGACAAGGCAGGGACGAAATACCGCCCCCCTTGCGAACCATCACAAACTACATGAAAGCTCAGAGCAGAATCAAGACGGGCTCACTCCCGACGCTCAATGACGAAGATGGTGAGATCCCCGTGACCACTGTTCTCTTCGTGCTGGACTTCGACTACCACAAAAGGCCCGATCTCGGGGAGCCGAGAGCGAAACTCATCCTCGCGCGCCCGCGCGACGACCACCCTCATCCCGGCCTTGGTCGGCAACAAAACCCCGAATTCGGCGAGGGCACGCAGCTCCTCCTCACCGGCCTCGACTGCCGACTGGTTCAGCTCTATTCGCTCGCGCATCCTGGGGATCTCATCCGGCGGCCTGAGCGCAAACAGCGCGATCAACAACAACGCCAGCAACGCGATCGCCGTCACCGACTCATAGGGGAACCTGTGCCGTGGCTCGAGCGGAAAATAGCGCCCCCTGGATCGCCGGCGGATCGCCCCCTCGACCGCCTCTGCGATTGACCCTCGCGGGATCGCGGGCGGCAGCCCGTTGAGCACCGCGAGCATTTTTCGGTAGCCATCGAGTTCATCCCGTAACTCAGGCCGCGCGGCGAGTTCTTCCTCAAACTCACGTCGCGCCCGTGGTTCAAGCTCATCGTCCAGATAAGCTCGGATCCGTTCGGCATCGTCCTTGGCGGGCCCTCGGCTCACGACTTGTCCTCCTCGGTAGTGCCGCCTTGCATCTCGCTCAACATCGGCGCCAGGATCTCCTTGAGGGCGCCGCGGGCGCTGTGCAGGCGTGACTTCATCGTCCCCTCGGCCAGCTCGGTGATCTGCTGGATCTCCTGGTAGCTGCACCCCTGGATGTCGCGGAGAACCAGAAGTTTCCGTTGCTCCGGGTCCAGCTTGGCGATCGCCGCCTGGACCGCCCTCTCGAAGCGACGCCCGACCGCCAGCCCCTCAGGCCCGGGCAGCCGCTCGCCGATTAGCCGGCCACCCTCTTGCGAGCGGCTGTCGTCATACTCATCGCGGCGCCCGTGAGCACGCCGCGCCAGGAACTTCTGCCGATTGTGGCAGTGGTTGGTGGCGATCCGATAGAGCCAGGTGCTGAGCCGAGCATCCCCTCGAAAGCTCTCGATCCCACGGAAGACCGAGACGAAGATCTCCTGGCTGAGATCGCGCGCCTCCTCGGGGTCGCCGATCATCCGATAGACCAGGTTGTAAACTTGCTGCTCGTAGGCGCGCACGAACTCTCGAAACGCCCCCTCGTCGCGGGCCCTCAAGCGTTTGATCAAGCGGGCCTCATCTATCTCCATCATCACGCCCGCCGTCGCGCACCGAGGCGGCCGGATTTTTTCGCCCCAACGGCGATCCACAGGAGCGCGACAATACAAGCTCCCCCCAGGAAGACCTCACCCACATCGCGATAAACGCTTCGAACCCGCCGACTCGTGACGACCCCCTCGAGGCTCGTCACCTCGAGCCGCCCGGTTGTACCTTGCACCTCACCGGTGGCGCTGACAAACGCCGAGATCCCCGTCACCGTGGCCCTCACCAGCGGCAGGCGATTTTCGACCGCGCGAAAAGTCTGCGCCATCAAGTGCAGATCGAGCGCCCGGCTGGAGCCGAACCACACGTCGTTGGTCAGATTGACCAGCACCTCATCGTCGGGCTCGAGCGCGCGCCGCACAAACCCGGGGAAGATCGCCTCGTAGCAGATGTTGGGTAAGGCTCGCAGGGGACCAACGCGAAAGCGCACGACACCCTCACCGGCCGCAAAATCGGAGACTCCGGGGACACGGCCCTTTAACCACGGAAATCTGTCGGACAACGGCAAGTACTCGCCAAACGGCACCAAACGCAGTTTATCGTACTTCTCGGCCTCGCCGCCGTCGGCCGGCAACCAGATAGCCGAGTTGCGAGTGCGCCCTCGAACGCGGCGGAGACTGCCGAAGATGAAATCGGCCCCCAATTGACGCTGGAGCGACACCACTTGCAACGCGGCGGTGTTCCAATCGCGAACTTCATTACCAAACGATCCACCGAGCGCGTCGAGCTGAGCGGCGGCCCGTTGCATGTCCGGCAGACGAGTGGGGAACGAGCCCTCCGGCCAGATGAGGGCGTCCACCCTGGGCCCCGGCGCCTCCCCTCGATGCCGCGCGAGCACCGGCTCGGAGAGCGCGACGGCGCGGTCAAGCATGGCACGGCGGGTCAAGAAGTCGCGCGAACGCTTCTCGGGGATCGTGTGGTTGGGCTGCACCACGGCCACCCGCGCGGTGTTGCGAACGGGCGCCGACTCCACCACCGCAATCCGCCACAGCCCATAGCCATAGACCAACGCCGGCATCAACGCCGCGAGCGCGAGCACGCCCAGTGCGGAGCGGCATTCCCGGCGGCGCAACACGGTGTCGGCGAACGCCGCGCCAAGCGCCACTATCACGAACGAGATCCCCAGCACCCCGGTGAGGTCGGCTATTTGAATCGCCGGCAACACTCGCCACCAGCCATAGCCCAGAAAGATGGGGAAGACGGCGGGGAACGCCCACTCGAGCGCGATCCACAGGGTCGCCGCAAGCAACGGGAAGCCTCGCGGGCACAGCCCGCGCACGGCGCCCGCCGACCAGGCGAACACGCCCCACGCCAGACCGTGCCAGAGAGCAAACAGGAGCAGCACGACGGCGGCGACGACCGACGGCAGCCCGGTCATGACTCGGACCGTGTCATAGACCCAGTGAAAGGTTACGCCGACGCAAACCGCGCCACCCAAGGTGCCGAGCAAAAAACGACGGCGACCGGATGCGCCGAGTGTCGCGAGCAGCAGAAGCGCCACGGCCGGCGGCCCCAAAAGAGGCAGATCGAACGGCGGCCACGTGAACGTGGTGAGCACGCCTGCGAGGATCGCCGCGAGCGGTCGGGCGGCAGCCGCGCTCCAGGCATTCATCAGAACAAGCTCAAGTTCTCGGGGCCGCGCGGGCCCTCGTCATCGGGCTCGTCCTCGGTGCCCGGCGAAGCTCGGCGACCACTCCCGGCGCAATCATCCTTATCCGTCGGGGCCGGCGCCGCCCCCGCCCCCGGCCCCGGCCCGTCGGCCGGCGCATACCAGTCGGGATCGCGGGAACGCTCCGAAGTGACACCGGCCGCCTCATCACCCTCGAAAGGGCTCAAAAACATGGACTCCAGAATGCGATCGAACCCGGTCCACTCCTTCCCCGCCTGAGCCTTGAACAGCGCCCGGATCCCATTCATCCTGGCGTCTATCATGTCAACGAAATGCAACAACAGAGCCTCGGCGAGATGTGGGGGCCGTGGCGAGCCAAACTCGAGCTTGCCATGATGAGCCACCACCATATGCTTGACCTTCGCGAGCAGAGTGGGCGGAAAACCCTCGATCGCGCGCGCCTTCTCGTCGATTACCCCAACCCCCTGGATGATGTGGCCAAGCAGGCGCCCCTCCGAGGTGTAATCGAAGTTGGCGTCGGTGCCAATCTCGAACACCTTACCCAGATCGTGAAGTAGCGCCCCGGCAATCAACAAGTCGCGATCGAGCAATCCCGGGTAGAGTTTTTCGTAGTGCGCCTGGAGGCGAAGACAGACGAGCGCCATGGACAAGGAGTGCTCCATGAGGCCACCCAGGTAGGCGTGATGCACCGACTTCGCGGCGGTCGCGACACGGAACCGCGGCCCCAACTCCGGATCGTCGAGCACCGACTCCAACAACCGCCGAACCCAACGGTTTTCGACGCTCGCGACCAACCCGCGCACCGCCGACTCCATCTCAGCGAGCGGAGTTTCACTGGTCGGCATGAAATCTTCCAACGCGACGGCCTCGGCAGGCAGCCGCTCGATGGCCGTAACGTGAAGTTGGACCTGCCCTTGAAACGAGGTGCCACGGCCGGTGATGAGCGCTATCTCGCCCGCCTCGCAGGCGCCATCCCAGTGCTCTGCGTTGTCCCAGACCCTCCCCTCGAGGCCGCCGCTCTTGTCGCCGAGCTGGAGGCTCAGGTACGCCCGCCCGTTCTTGGCCATGCGGAGGGTCTTACCGCGCACCAGATAGGCCCCCCGGACCTCGTCCCGGTCCTTGATTGCCGCCAGGGGAATTCGATCTCGCTCAGACATTGCGTCTCCGTCCAATCAAAAGTAGCAATGCGCGTCTTCTCGCAGTTGAGAGGATAGCGCCCCACCCGACAAACCTCAATCTCGGTTGCCGATTCAGGCATATCGGCGGCGTCATCCGCACCGAATCAGCGCTCGCCGCAGGCGCTGCGTCAGCCTCCGCATAAGAGCACTTTGCCTCCTTGCTCCTACACCTGCCTCGCCACCCTCGGCGCTCGGTTTGAAACGGGAGTCGGGATCGTCGTGAGTGGTCGCTCGGCATCACCTCCACCGAATTATGGAACTCGGCGGTGATCCATTACAATGCTCCCGGCCGCCGTGGCGGCCGGGAGCATTTTTTTTCGAGGGCAAATCTTGGAAGAGCGCTTCAGCACCATCGGTCAACAGTGCGGCCCATCGTCGGACGAGAATGATCACGCCGCCGTCGCCCTCGCCGCCTTGGCCGAGGGCGACGTGCTGGTGGTGGCCGACGGCGGCGCCGGGTTGCCCGCCACGCGCGCCGCCGCCGACGCCGCGGTGCGGGCGGTGGCGCATGTCTGTCGCACATCTTGCACCTCACGCCCATCCGCTCTGCTTGGAGAGGCATGCGGCGTGGCCCATCGCGCCGTGCTCGACCTCGCCGCCGAGAGCGACTCGTCGCGCCGGATCGGGGCCCACCTGGTCGCCGCGTTCGTCACGGGTGGGCTCGCGGCGGTCGCTCGCGCCGGACGCGCCGCGGCCTATCATGTGCGCGCCGCGCGCGCTGAGGCCGTCTTCTCCGATCACGGCGCGACCCCCGACGGGTTCGCGCCGGCGCCGCTCGGCCTCGGCGCCGACGCCCCGCCGCCCGTCGAGATCGAGGTCATCACGCTCGCCCCGGGGGATCGCCTGGTTCTCACCACGATGGCATTGCCGAACAGTGTCGATCACCTGTCACTGGCGCGCACCGCCTGGACCTTCGCGCCACAAGTGGCCGCCATCCGACTTGCTGATATGGCCCGCCGCGCGGGGCAAAAGTCCATCGCGGTACAAGTGCTGCGCCGCGACAACGCGGCGATGGGTGAGGCTCTCGAGCTACTCCACCCCACCCGCCAGCGCGATCTCCGTTCCGGTGCGTTCGGCCCGCTCGGCGAGGGCCGGCGGCGTTCGAGGCGCCCCCTCCTGGTGGGGCTCGGCGCCACATTGGCGGCTCTGCTGGCGACAGGGCTCGCGGTCTTTTACCTCACGAACGGCGCCCCGAGGCCGGTTAACGAGCCGCTCCCCGCCCCTCTCCCCGCGCCACCCGCGCCCGATGTCGTCACAACCGGGGAGGCGCCCTCCGAGGACAACCTCGGCGCGCTGGAAGACTCACATCCAACGACGCCCCCCCCGCTCGTGACACCCCGGATCCTGGGGCCGGGCGAGTTGGCAGCGGAGCCTCCCTATCTCGCGGACGACCCGCCGCCTCCCGCGCCGGCCGAGCCCACCACCGACACTCCCCCGCAAAATGAACACCATGACGAGCTGCGCGCGATCTTCGCAGGGGACCCGGAGACCGCCGCGAGCGCGCTCAGACGCCACATCGTCGACAACTTCCGACAGCGCGGAGAGCGCGTGTTCACCGAACTCGAGGAGTACCTGACACAAAACCGCGCGCGTCATGAGATCACGGTGCTGCTAACACTGCTCGACTCCCGGCCGCCCCCTCGAACACGAAAATTTTTACTGGATTTGTTGCCGGCCCTGATAGCCGATCCCCCGCGCCCCGAGCGCTCTCAAACCACCACACCGGACGCCGCCCCACCCCCCCGCGACGACGCCGCGCGCTAAAACGAGTCGGTCGCGGCGGCGTCGAAATGTTATAGTCGACGGAGCGCACAGCTCACGCCGTACGGCGACTCCTAACCGCCGCCAATGTCGTTTGGAGAGAAAAAAATGGGGTTCACGCACCTGCACCTTCACACCCAATTCAGCCTACTGGACGGCGCCATCAAGGTCACCGATTTGGTCGCGCACGCCAAGAGACTCGGCATGAAAGCCGTCGCCATGACCGATCACGGGAACATGTTCGGCGCGGTCACTTTCTACCGCCAATGCAAGGAAGCCGGGATCAAGGCGATCCTCGGCTGTGAGGTCTACGTCGCCGAGAAAGACCGCTTCGACAAGAGCGCGCGACAGTCCTACCATCTGGTTCTCCTGGCTCGAAATGAGGTGGGCTATCGCAACCTCGTCTACCTCGTCTCGATGGGCTACATGGAAGGCTTCTACTACAACCCGCGAGTGGACAAAAAGCTGCTGGCCGAACGCAGCGAGGGGCTCATCGCCCTGACCGCCTGCCTCGGTGGAGAGATCCCGCGCGCGATCCTCGACAACAACAGAGAAAAGGCGCACAAGCTGGCGCAAGAGTACCGCGACATCTTCGAACCCGGCATGTTCTTCCTGGAGATTCAGGACAACGGCATGCCGGAGCAAGAAAAGGTCAACCAGGCGCTCGTCGAGCTGGGCCGCGAGCTCGAGATCCCGCTCGTGGCCACCAATGACTGTCACTACTTGACGCGTGAAGACGCCGAGAATCACGAAATTCTGATGTGCGTCCAGACGGGTAAAAGTCTCTCCGATGAATCCCGAATGCACCACGACACCGATCAATTCTACTTCAAATCGCCGGAGGAGATGATCCGCGCTTTTGCGCACCTCCCCGAAGCCATCGCCAACACCGAACGTATCGCGGAGATGTGCAACGTCACGCTGCAATTCGACGAAATATTCCTGCCCCAATACGAGACCCCCAACGGCGAACCCCTCGAACAGTACTTGCGCGAGGTCGCTCAAGCCGGATTGGACAAGAGGCTCCAACAAAAGGACGAACGCGGGGAGAGCTACGACCGGGAGTCCTACGAGAAGCGCCTCGAGCACGAGCTGGGCGTCATCGTGGGTATGGATTTTCCAGGCTACTTCCTGATCGTCTGGGACTTCATCGCCCACGCGCGCCACATCGGCGTGCCGGTCGGACCCGGTCGCGGCTCCGGCGCCGGATCATTGGTCGCTTATGCGCTCGAGATCACCGACATCGATCCTTTGGCCTACAACCTACTGTTCGAGCGCTTCCTGAACCCCGAACGCGTCAACATGCCGGACTTCGACATCGACTTCTGCATGAACCGCCGCAAGGAGGTCATCCGCTACGTCACCGAAAAGTACGGGGAATCCCATGTGGGGCAAATCGTCACTTTCGGCTCGCTCAAGGCGCGCGGCACCGTCCGCGATGTGGCCCGCGTGTTGGACGTGAGCCTCGCGGACGCCGATATTCTGGCCAAACTGGTCCCCGATGATCCCAAGATGACCCTCGACAAGGCGCTGGCCGTGGAGCCCCGGCTCAAGGCGCTCTATGGCGCCGAGCCCAAGATGCGGAAAGTCATCGACGTGGCGCGCGCACTCGAGGGGCTCAATCGCCACACGGGGATGCATGCCGCCGGCATCGTCATCGGCGACAAACCGATCTGGGAGTATGTCCCGGTGCTGCGCGGCAGCAACGGCGAGATTGTCACCCAGTTCTCCATGAACGAGGTCGAGAAGGCCGGACTCGTCAAGTTCGACTTTTTGGGATTAAAAACCCTCACCGTGCTGGACCACGCCGAGAAGCTCGTCCGGAGCGAATACGACCCCGACTTCACGATTGGCAAAATTCCGCTCGACGATCCCAAGGTGTTCGAGCTCATCTCCGCGGGGGACACCGTCGGAGTCTTTCAACTCGAATCCAGCGGATTCCAGAATCTGTTGAAGCAGCTCAAACCCGACTGCTTCGAGGACATCATCGCCGCCGTCGCGCTCTACCGGCCGGGCCCACTGCAGGGCGGCATGGTGGACGATTTCGTGAATCGAAAGCATGGCAAGATCGAGGTTATCTATCCGCACCCGCTCTTGAAAGAGGTCCTCCGCGAGACTTATGGCGTCATTGTCTACCAGGAGCAGGTGATGCAGATCGCCAACATCCTGGCGGGCTTTTCTCTTGGAGAGGCCGATGTGCTGCGACGCGCCATGGGCAAGAAGAAAGTCAAGGAGATGGACCAGCTTCGCGCGCGCTTCGACGACGGCGCCAAAAAACAAGGGATCGACCCGCGCAAAGCGCTCGAAATATTCGATCTGATGGAGAAGTTTGCCGAGTACGGGTTCAACAAGAGCCACTCGGCGGCCTATGCGTTGATAGCGTTTCAAACCGCTTACCTGAAGGCCCACTACCCGCTGGCGTTCATGGCCGCGATCCTGACCTCCGAGAAGGAGAACACCAGCAAAGTGGTCAAGTACATCGCCGCGCTGCGCTCCAAGGGCGTCAAAGTCAAACCACCCGATGTCAACCTCTCCCAAGAGGATTTTACGGTTGAGAAGGACGTCATCCGCTTTGGGCTCGGAGCGGTCAAGGGGATCGGCTCAACCGCGGTCCAGGCAGTCATCGAGGCGCGCGCCGACGGTCCCTTCGAGTCGTTGACCGACTTCTCTGAACGAGTCGATTCGCGCCGCGTGAACCGCAAAGTGATCGAGAGCCTCGTCAAATGCGGCGCGTTCGACTTCACAAAGGCGCGCCGCGATGTTCTCTTCGCGAGCGTCGGGCAAGCGCTCGAGCGAGGCGTCAAAGCCCAACGAGAGAAGGCCTCGGGTCAGCTCAACATGCTTGATATATTCGGCTCAGAGGCTTCCAAACTGCGCGATGACTTGATTCGGCGAGAAGATCTCCCGCCGGACCAGCAGTGGAACGAACAAGAGATGCTGCGCCACGAGAAGGCGTGCCTTGGGTTCTACATTACGGGCCACCCCCTCGATCGCTATCAAAGCGAGCTGAAGCGCTACGCCAACTGCGCCACCACCGGGATCGATGGGCGCCCGCCCAACAGCCGCGTCTCACTCGCCGGGGTGGTGGCGGCGCTCCGCGAACGGTCCCTCAAGTCGGGCAAAGGGAGGATGGCCAATGTGACTCTCGAGGATCTCGAGGGCCAGATCGAGATCGTCGTTTTCAGTAAAGAGTACATGGAGATGGAGGAGATCCTCAAGAGCGATGAGCCGCTGCTGGTGCGAGGGACGATCCATCTCGACGGCCGGGGTGATGATCTCTCACATGGGCTGCGCGCCGAAGAGGTGCTGCTCTTGGCCGACGTGCGCAAAGAGAATACCAGCAGGCTCGAATTGTCCCTCGAGAGCAACTCTGCCGACCTGGCCGCCACCATCGCGGAGCTAAAAGCCAAACTTCAGCGTCATCCGGGCTGCTGCCCCGTCCACGTCCATGTGGAGTTGCCGGGGATCGGAGTGGCGGTCGTAGTGCTCGACGAACGGTGGAACGTAGCGCCGGGCGACGATCTGCTCTACGACCTCGACGGCCTGGTCGGAGCGCGGCGGGCGGTGCTGCTGTGAGACGCTCTCCCCCGCTCAAGCGCTACCGGGCCCTCCTCCTCCTCCCGGCACTACTCCTGGTCGGCTGTGAGCGACTCGTCGGATCCGAAGAAGCCCCTCCGCTGCCGCCCCCTGAGAGTGTGGTGCCGAGCTTCGAGGGATCCACCGCGGACATGGTCCGCGAGCGGCTTGTGGTCGATCTGGCGGGCATTCGCCGGCGTCTGGCGAGCGGCGGCGTGCCCATCTTCGAGTGCCGCTCTGCCGGGCTTTTGGCGGCTGAGCTTCGTGAGACCGGCGACCACACGGCGACTGAACTCTTGGAGTTCAACTATCTCTGTGGCCGTGAGGTTCCGATGGCCGCGGTTTCAGAGGGGATGTTCGTTCTCGACGAAAACGTCACGGGAGTGGGCGACACAACAACGCGACGCGCGATAATCTGCGCCGGAGTGCGCCAAGCGGTCGAAAAGCTCGATTATCGCCACGGCGCCGAGCCCGGGGTCAAGGCGTTGCTCGACCGCTATCGCCACCACTGCCCCTAATCCCCAAGCTCATTTGATGGGCAAGCATGGCCCCGCCCGGTCAGCGGCCGCGTTCGTCGATGACCCGACCGGCGCAGGACAACATCGCCAAAATGCAGGGGGTCAGGAGCCGGTAAAACACCGTGCTCCCCTCACGCCGGTCATCGACTATCCCGGCCCCACGCAGTACCGCCAGGTGCTTGGAGACGGTGGAGGGATCGAGCTTCACGAACTCGGCCAGCGCGCCCGCGCTGCACTCGCCTGTCCGCAACCGATAGACAATCATCAAACGCGCCTCATTGGCCACCGCCTTGATGACCCGGGCCGCCCTCCTGAAGCCCGCGCGATCAAGCTCCTCTTCGCACGGATCCTGCTCGCAACAAGGCGCCCCGCAGTCACGGTCATTGAACGAAGACATCGCACCCCTCCCTGCTCCCAACTAAACCTGTCCACCGGCGTTCGTTCCTCGCGTGGCGCACTTACCAGATCGCGCTCCCGACGAGCCGCCTCAGGGGCCGATTCTACATGATCGCCGGCGGTCGGCCATAGGTTGACGGAAAAGTCCTATCGGACTAAGAACTAAGCGCGTATCTTGGGGCTCTTCGCCCTTGTCAAACGTAACCCCAGAGGGTTGGAACAAGAATGGATGATCGAAACGAACTTCTGAGACAACGCGCAGACAAAGTCGACGCGCTGAGGGCCGACGGATACGACCCCTACGCCAACGACTTCCGCCCAACCCACTCCCTCGCCCAAGTGGCCGCCTTGAACCATCAGCAAGAAACGCCGGACGAAGAGCAGCGCTACGCGGTCGCCGGTCGAATCATGGCATTGCGCTCATTCGGGAAAGCGGCCTTCTTGAAGCTCCGTGATCGCACCGGCGATCTCCAGATAATGGTGCGCAAGGACGTGGTCGGGCCCGAGGTGTTCCTGAACATCTTCAAACGACTCGACGTCGGCGATATCATGGGTGTGCGCGGCGCTCTCTTCAAAACCCGGACCGGCGAACTGACAATCCAGGCCGCAGAGATCGCGCTTCTGACCAAGACACTCCGCCCCCTGCCGGAGAAATGGCACGGCCTCACCGATCTCGAGACCCGCTTTCGACAGCGCTATGTCGACCTCCTCGTCAACCCCGACGCGCGCGAGATCTTCAAGACTCGCGCCCGTGTGGTTCAGTATGTGCGCCGGTTTTTCGACGAGCGCGAGTATCTCGAGGTGGAGACCCCGATGATGCATCCCATCGCCGGGGGAGCCGTGGCACGACCGTTTGCCACATGGCACAACGCTCTCGGCATCCCGCTTTACTTGCGGATCGCCCCCGAGCTTTATCTCAAGCGGCTCGTGGTGGGCGGCCTCGAGCGGGTCTACGAGATCAACCGCAACTTCCGCAACGAAGGGCTCTCACAGACCCACAACCCCGAGTTCACGATGCTCGAGTTCTACGAGGCCTACGCCACCTTCGAGGATCTCATGGATCTCACCGAGGAGCTCTTGACCGGCCTCGTCCAATCCGTGACCGGGGGGACCACCCTGCCCTGGCGCGACGAGCAGATCTCGTTCGCCCGCCCCTGGCGCCGGCTCTCCGTTCGCCAAGCGCTCTTGGAGGTTGGCGGCTTGACCGCCCAGGAGGCCGACAGTCCTGCGGCGCTCCGCGCCGCGCTCGCGGCCGCCGGCCATGAGACACCGCCCAGCTCGCCCCTCGGCGTCTTGCAGATGGAGGCCTTCGAGGCGTTCGCCGAGCACAAACTCCGAGAGCCCACTTTTCTCACTCACTTCCCGGTGGAGGTCTCGCCGCTCTCGCGTCGAAACGATGAGCGGCCCGAGCTTGTCGACCGCTTCGAACTCTTCGTCGCCGGTAACGAGATCGCCAACGGATTCTCCGAGCTGAACGATCCGGTCGATCAACGCACGCGCTTTGAAGCCCAGCTCGCGCTGAGGGAGCAAGGGGACGAAGAGGCGCACCAGATGGACCACGATTATATCCGCGCGCTCGAATACGGTCTCCCGCCCACCGCGGGTGAGGGGATCGGCATCGACCGCCTGGTGATGCTGCTCACCAACAACCAGAGCATCCGAGAGGTGATTCTCTTCCCGCACATGCGCCCCGAACGCGGTCCTCGCCAAGCCGACGCTCACAACCCGACCCCCGATGAGGAAACGAACCGTTGAATGCCCCCGGATCAGCGGACCTGGAGCCTCTCGAAGACCTCCGGATTGTTGCGCGCAAAAGGCGTCGTCTCGCCTGGTTCGCGATCCTTGGCGGAGTGTTTTGCACAGTGTTGCTCTCAGGTGAGGATCGCTCTCCCTCCCTACTCTGGTACGGCGGCCTGGCCGGGCAGCTCCTGATAGCGATCTTGGCGCTGATCGTGGTGGCGGCCGGGATGGTCTACGGCTTGTTGCGAACAATCGACACGCTCGGGCACGAGATCTTGTGGCGTCGCGTGCCGATTTATCTGGGCTGGCACCTCTTGAAGACCGAGCGCAACGACGAACCGCTCCGCGCGCGACTCGCTCGCGCGGTGGGGCGATGGGCGACGCCAAACCCTCTCAAACATCGCAACCTCTCTCGATTCGCCGTGGCCGCGGGTGCGATGCTGTTAGCCGCCCTCTCTCTCCACGCTCTCCGACACCAACTCTTACCGGTCTTGCAACCCACCATCGCCGCCGGGCTGCGTTTCATGGTCGGGGCGGCCGTGGCAGTGTCAATTCACGCCGCGTTTCATGCGATCGGACACCTGGTGGGCGCCTTCCGTTTTGCGCGCCTCTCTCCAGACAGACGGCCGCGGGCGCTCTCGCCCCGCTTCGCCGCCCGCCTGCGGGTCAGCGCGCCGACCTTCATCGCCATCGTCGGAGTGGCCATCGGGGTCTGGGCGCTCATCGTGGTTCTCTCGGTGATGAGTGGCTTTGAGAGCGATCTAAGGGCCAAGATCCTGAGCACCCAGGATCACGTTCAGATCGAGCGCGACAGAGCCTTGGGCGACGTACACGATGAGATCCCGGACTCCGACACTTTACTCGCCGAACTCGCGTCTCTCCCGGAGGTGGCCTCGGCCCTGCCATATGTGCACGGCGAGGTGATGCTCTCATCGCCGACCAACATCAGCACCAGTGTCAACGTCAAGGGGATGTTGGCCGAACACCTGACGCTCTCCGAACACCTTCGCGACTCAATGGTGCAGGGCGACCCCCATCTCTTGGCGCACCCCGAGCTTCTGCAACCGGAAACCAGCCATCTTGATTTCCTCAAAGAGGACTTCGGCGTCGATCCGGCCCGCGCCAAAAACCACGACATTTTCGACAACGGAAGCGGGGACGGTGCCACGGCGCGACACCACTTTGAGGCGCCCGAGCGTCTCTTCCCCGGCGTGCTGATCGGCAGCGAGCTTTCGCGCAGCCTCAACGTCGAGGTGGGCTCGGAAGTCCAGCTCATCTCCCCGGAGGGGACCATTGGGCCGGCTGGCGTAATGCCGCGCAGCCGCAGCTTTCGGGTCGCCGGGATCTTCCACACGGGCATGTACGAATACGACATGCGGCTCATCTATCTGGATCTGGGTGAAGCACAGCGCTTTTTTGACCGTGAAGAGAGCGTCAACCGCATCGAGGTGAGGGTCACCGACCCCCGCCTCACGGCCGGGCTAATCGATCGCATCACACCCCTGCTGGCTCCCCGCGGCTTGATCGCCCTCGACTGGAAGGCGCTCAACCGCAGTCTCTTCTCGGCGCTCCAGCTTGAAAAAATAGTAATGTTCATCGTGCTCGGCTTTATCATTCTGGTGGCGTCATTTGCAATCGTCGCCTCGTTGTCGATGATCGTGATGGAAAAATCGCGCGAGATCGCGATCTTGAAATCCATGGGCACCACAAACAGCGAAGTGCGGCGCACTTTCATGACCCTCGGCCTGGTGATCGGCGCGGTGGGCACCTCGGCGGGCCTTCAGCTCGGGCTCGGCACTTGCCTGGTGATCGACACGGTGGGGTTCAGGTTGCCGAGGGCCTATTACATCGAGTTCGTTCCAGTGGCGGTCTCCGCGGTGGAGGTTTTGGCCGTGGTGTCGGCCGCGATGGTAGTCAGCGTCGCGGCCACAATATATCCATCGACTGCCGCATCGCGCTTGCGTCCAGTGGAGGGATTACGTTATGAGTGACAGCCACAACCTGGGGGACCCACTCGTCGAGGTCAACGGCCTGGGCCGCGTGTTTTTCCACCGGGACAAGGAGCTCGTAGTTCTTCGCGACGTTGATCTTCGAGTAGAAAGTGGTGAAATGATTGCGGTCGTGGGCGAATCAGGGGTCGGCAAGAGCACTTTGCTCCAGATCCTCGGCACCCTCGACCGGCCGACATCAGGCACGGTGCGCTACGGTGCGACCGATGTCTTCAAGCTGCAAGACACGGAGCTTGCGGCGTTTCGCAACCGGATGATCGGCTTCGTATTTCAGTTTCACCATCTGCTTCCAGAGTTCACCGCGCTTGAAAATACGATTTTGCCGGCCCTCATCGCGCGAACTCCCAGGAATGAGGCGCTCGCGCGGGGAGTTGAGATACTGGCCGAGATCGGCCTCGAGCAGCGCATGGCCCATCGCCCCGGCGAGCTCTCCGGGGGCGAACAACAGCGGGTCGCGCTGGCTCGCTCTCTGATGATGCGCCCGCGGCTCGTGCTCGCCGACGAGCCCACGGGCAATCTGGATGAACGCACCAGCGAGGAGATCCACGACATTATCGTCGATCTCAATCGCAATACCGGGACGACCTTCATGATCGTAACCCACAACCGCAGCCTGGCTGCCCGTATGCAGCGCACACTGCTGCTTTTTGACGGCACAGTGCGAGATATCGAGGCGAGGAGCTGATGCTCGATTCTTTAGCTCTTCGTCCCCGCCGAGTCGGGGCAGCCCTCATCGCAGCGCTCGCGCTACTGATCTCCGGCGCGTCGCTTGACGCCATGCCACCGGCCACGAGCGGCGCGCCGCTCAGCTCCTCCGACGTGCGCGCGGAGCCGCCACTCGTGCGCGAAATAACGGTCGAAGGTTTGCGGCGCGTGGACCCCACCGGAGTATTGCGCCGACTACTGACCAGGCCGGGGACCCGTCTCTCGCCGAGTGTCGTCTCGGAGGACCTGAAGCGAGTCTTCCAGATGGACTTCTTTGAGGACGTGCGCGTCGAGGCCTCGCCGTGCGAAGACCAGGACAATTGCATCGATTTGCACTTCGTGATCGAAGAACGCCCCGCCATCAGGGCGGTCAATTTCGTCGGGCATGACAAGGTGAAGCTCGACGACATCAAGAAGGTCGTCGACATACCGTCATTCGAGATCGTCAACATCCCCAAGATCAATCGCAATCTACAAAAGATCCGCGATCTTTACCGTGACCAGGGCTACCATCTGGCCGATGTCAGCTATGAGCTCTTGCCGGTGGAAGAGGGGCTCGTCGATCTTGCGTTCCAAATAAACGAGCGCGCCAAGATCATGGTCAAGCGGATCTCCTTTCTCGGCAACCGCCATTTGAGCGACTCACAGCTCCGCGGCGCCATGATGGGCACCAAGGAGGGGAACTACCTGAGCTTCCTGACGCGCGCCGGGACTTTCAAGCGGGAATACTTCGAACAGGATCTGCGCATCCTGCGTGATTTTTATGCCCAGCACGGGTTCATCACGGCGCGTATCGATGACCCGGTCGTCACTCTGGCGCGCAACCGCGAGTTCCTTTACATCACGATTCACGTGGTCGAGGGGCGCCGCTACCGAGTCGGTGATGTTCGCCTTCAGGGCGACTTTCTGGGTGACGACGCCGAGACACTGGCCGAAAAGCTCGCGCTGGACAAGGGCGACGTGTTCAGCTCAGCCAATGTCCGCGCCGACGTTGAGCTTATCGGCGGACACTACCGTAACCAGGGCTACGCCCACGCCAACGTCTCCAACGACTATGAGCTGGTGGAACCCGACGACGACAGCGACGAGCCCATCGTCAACTTCGTCTACATACTGCAAAAAGGACAGAGGGTGCGCTTCGGCCGCATCTACATGATGGGCAACGACACCACCCGCGATCTGGTCATCCGCCGCGAGATGACCTTCGGCGAGGGCGACATCTACAGCGAGTCCGCGTTGCGCTCGAGCCGTGCCAGGATCTATCGGCTCGGTTTCTTTGAGGAGGTCGATCTCAGAACCCGCCGCGGCGCGCATGACGATTTCATGGACGTGGTGGTCCAAGTCCAGGAACGCCAGACAGGAACTTTTCAAGTCGGCGCCGGGTTCAGCTCCCTTGAATCCTTTATCGCCACGGCCCAGATCTCCAAGGAAAACTTCATGGGCCAAGGCCAGACCGTCTCATTCCAGGCCATGCTCTCGAGCATCCGCAGCCTGTTTACGATCCGCTTTCACGAGCCCCACTTCTTCGACACCAACTTCTCTTTCTCAATCAATCTCTATAATTTCCAGCAGCAATACGATGACTTCGCGCGCGGCGCGACCGGCGGCGACATCACCTGGGGCTACTGGATCACGACCGAGCTGCTCGCCTCAATCAGCTACAAGCTGGAGCAGGTCGAGGTGACACGCGGCGGAATCCGGGGACGGAGCCCGCCGCTGGCGAATCTTTTCGACGCCGGACGGACCTCCAGCTTGCGCTTGTCGCTCATCTACGACTCGCGCGACAATCGAATGTTCCCGACCGACGGGTGGCACCTGACGGGCTCGGCCGAACACGCCGCCACCTACCTCGGGAGCCAGAACGAGTTCACCAAGCTGCTTTTCAAGGGCAACCGCTACTTCCCGCTCTGGTTGGGGATGGTCTTGCGGCTCAACGCCACCGCCGGGTGGGTGTTCAGCGAACGCCCCCAAGGGGTGCCGATCTTTGAGCGTTTCTTTGTCGGGGGCATCTTCGACGTGCGCGGTTTCAGGCGCTTCTCGCTCGGGCCGAGGCTCCAGACCGGCTGTGAGCGCAGCCCCGACTCCGTCATGTGTCCGTTCAACAAGGGCGGCAACAAACAGCTCATCTTCAACGCCGAGGTCGAGTTCCCGATCTTTGCGCCGGTGGGCATCAGAGGAGTTGTCTTCCTGGACGCCGGCAACGCGTTCAACGACGGGGATCACTTCGATCTGCTGGGCTTGCGGACCAGTTGGGGCTTCGGGATTCGCTGGTGGTCGCCGATGGGCCCCCTTCGGTTCGAGTGGGGGTTCCCGTTCAGACCGAAGCCGGGAGAGGACCGTTACGTATTCGAGTTCACGATCGGGAGTGCGTTCTAGTATCATCAATGGAATAAAGGGGCCCGCACACGACTTCTGTCAGCGATGGGTGCTTTGGGGATCTTTTCAAGGAGTGAGGTCATGGCCATGAAGAAACTGACTATTCTGCTTGCCCTGCTGGGGATGGTGTTGCTCTCGGCCACCGGGCTGGCGAGCAATTCGGCGCCCAAGTTCGGCGTCGTCGACGTGGACGAGGTGTTTCAGAAAACCTCCGAGGGACGCAAGGCCATCGCGCGCTGGCAACGCTTCCGCCAGACCAAGGAGAGCGAAGCCAAGCAAAAGTTGATGCCGCTCAAAGAGCAGCTCGAGGCGCGCGTGGTGGAGTTCCAGAAGCAAGCGGAGACCATGAAACCAGAGGCGCGCGAGAAGAAGCAACAGATGCTCCAGCAGCAGTATATGGAGCTGATGGAGACGGCCCAAAAGTACGAGGCCGACGCCCAGGGTGAATACGAGCGGATCATGGGGCCGATCCAGCAGCGACTCCAAGAGGTCATCTACGACATGGGGATCAAGGGCCGCTACACCATGATCCTTCGCAAGACCGAGGGGATTGTCTTGTTCGCGACCTCGCGAATCGACATCACGGAAGAAGTCATTCGCGAGTTCAACGCCAAGTAGGAGGCCTCATGTTAGGCGGCGGCGGGCTCTCTCTCGGCCGCGGCGGGATCCCGCCGATGGTCCGCAATCTCATTATCATCAACGCAACCGTCTACCTGCTGTCGCTGCTCTACATCAACTGGGTCCCGCCGGTGGGCGAGGCCCCGCTCTTGCGTCACCTGTTACTCTGGGCGCCCGACTTCTTCTCCGGCAAGATCTGGCAGCCCGTAACCTACATGTTCCTGCACAGCTTCTCGGACATCTTCCATATACTGTTCAACATGTTCGTGCTGTGGATGTTCGGCTCAATCTTCGAGGCGCGCTATGGGTCAAAAAAATTCCTGCGCTATTACCTCATTTGCGGCTTGGGGGGCGGCGTGGCGGTCCTCCTGTGCCACCTGCTCTTCCCGAACACGGCGTTCTTCAACGTCCCGGTGCTGGGCGCCTCGGCGGCGGTCCTGGGGTTGGTGGTCGCGTTCGGAGTAAATCACCCCAACGCCCACGTCTACCTTTTCTTCGTCATCCCGATCAAAGGGCGCTACATCCCGTTGGCAGTGGTGGTGGGCGATATTCTGATCAACTTCATGGGCGCCCGGATCGCCTCGCACGCTCACCTTGGGGGAATGCTGACCGGTTGGTTGCTTCTGACCGGCTATTGGCACCCGCAAAGCTGGCGCCGGCTGCGAGACCAGTGGCAATTCAAGCGCCGTCACCGCGAGATGCGCCGCCGATTCAAAGATCTCAATCGCAAATAGGCTCTGGCCAATAATTCTTCGGCATCGCCACGGTCACGGCCCACCTCAATCCTCCACCGCGTCCGTGGACCGAGGGGAGTGAGGGGTCACAAGTTGGCCGGTAGTAGCACCTTATAGTGTCCGTTTTCGTCGGAGACGGCCGACCCTATCACCCTCACCGTGCGCTCCAATGTGGAGTCCAGGAGCCGCGCCCTCGCCGGTTTCGGGTCGCTGTCGGACTCCGAGTCCTCCGGGGCGGGGTCGAGGTATATCTCGGGCGTATTGCGGAAGAAGTCCACCCGCACCCCGGGGATCGGCTCGTCGTCACTGCCTGAAACAACGCCCGAGACGACTCGCGCAGGGGGGAAGTCGATGTCTAACACCGTGTCACCGACGAGAGAGAGATCGTCGATGAGCCCCATCGCCTGCCCAACCCCCATGTTTGGAGAGGCAATCAACAGATAGCGGCCATCCTCGAGCATCAGGCTGTAGTCGCCATTGAGGTCTGAGGTGGTGCTCACCTCGCGACCACGTAGCGGGTGCCCGTGCTCGAGGTTGACCGCCGCAACGGTGACATGGGCGACCGGCGCTCCAGAGCCATGGGCATGAAGCGTGCCCTGCAACTGACTTTTGCGGGCGAGAGCAATCTCCCACTCATGCGGCTCGGCGGGCGTGGGGATGGTCGCCAACTCAAACTCGGCCTGTGTCACTCCAAGCCAGTCGCCGGTGGGCGGCATGAAGACGCACGAATATTCCCCCCGGCGAAGCGTGAGCGTGGCTTGCCCCTGCGCATCGGTCTTCCCCGTGCTGGTGAGAACGCCACCCGCGATATCGCCACGGCAGCGAATTTCAACACCCGCCGCAGCCCCGCCTTCCGGGCATGTGGCTCGAATCTGTACCTCCCCCTTACCCGGCAATCGCGGCAGCTCAAGATCCCCAAGATCAATGCTCTCGCCGACAGTGAACTCCTCGATCAAGGTCAATGACGGGATGGCGGCCGTCGAGCCATGTGGCTGCAACACGAGCCGGTAGAGATCGGACTTGGGCTCGGAGGGCACCAGCACCACGAAACGCCCATCCTCGGCCACCTCGGCGGTGGTCGAGGTGTTGGGAGTGGAATGAGAGAAAGCCGCCAACCGCACCTCGGTCAACGGTGTCCCGGTGGCCAGAGTGTTCACCAACCGTCCCGAGAGTCGGTAATAGGATTCGAGCGCGGGGACCTGGATCACGAGATCAGTGACATCCCGATCGAACGTCGTGGGCGCCAAGTGGTATGGCGGGAATGCCTCATTTTCCAGCAAAACCGTGATGTCATAAGGGTGGCGCGTCGGCGCAAGCAAAAGCTCAAAGCCCCGGATCGAGTCCGATTTGGCTTTCTTTCGCGAGGTGGTGGAGAAGAGGTACTCGGTCCCCGCGATGTCGCCCTCCGCCCGCGCCATGATGGTGGCCGAGACACTGTACTCGAGAGGGTTGTCAGCGATTCGGACCCACCCGGCGACTCGCCGCGCGGCGGGCAATACAAAGTCGGTCGTGCGGCTGCTCGACAACTCTACCTCCGGGAACTGAGTCGCGGCGTAGCGTGTGGCAGCCGACGGGGTGAGCGTGGCGGCAATGGTCTCGGGCTCATATTCGCGCAACACACAAGCGCCCAGGTCGACCACACAACGTTCAGTCGCGAGGCATTGAGCGTCGCTGGTGCACGCGTGGGGGGCGCTCCCCTCCCCGGAGTCCAGGCCGGCACGCAGATAATCGCACCCTCCTAGAAGCAAAACGATAAAGACAATTGGTTTCAGGGACATCATCGTCGCCAATCCTGAAAAAGAGACTACGGACAGGTCCCCCGAAGCACCAACACCCAGGTCAGGGTCACCACGTTGACATCATCTCCGTAGCTCCTCGGCTCACCTTCGGATTGCTCCTCGGGGAGACGCGGACCGTCTCCGATATCGAGTTGTAGATACCTCAGCGTTAGCCCCCCATCGGCAGGCCCCGGCGCCAGCTCATCGAGTCGACTGCACGGCCTCAAAAAAAATGTCGGGCCGAGGGAGCTGGTCGGAGCGACCCCCTCTTCGTCCTCGTCATGCAAGAGGTACCAGTAGTAGTAAATCGCCTCGCCGTCAGGGTCCGAGACCGCCCCCGCGACATTGAAGGCCACATCGGGATCGATGGCCAGATCGAACGTGACGCTGGTCCCGGCACGGGGCGAAACCAAGCTCATCTCCACCTCCGGCGGTCGATCAATAAACGGCTCCTCCTCAATGGGTGGCGCCACCAGGCATCCGGCCAGCAGAACTGTCATCAATCCACCGGCGCAAGCCATTCGGCAGGCCCAAGCGCGCCCACCCCGCTGTCTCTGGCTTCTTGACACTGCAATCTCCGCGCCATTGTGGCGCCGCGGTATGCCAGGGCACACCTTCGCGCGTTCAATGCGCGATCCGTTTCGTCTCCCGGGCACCCCTGGGACGACGTCCTCTGTGCGCAAACGGGTAATCCAGTGGTTTCTCATGACATTGGTGTCATGGACCGCTCTCTTTAAGGCTATCCTGAGAGTACGGTGGCCGCAAG
>PWKZ01000012.1 GCA_003559575.1 Bradymonadales bacterium
AATCCTCCACCGCGTCCGTGGACCGAGGGGAGTGAGGCGGGTGCAGGTGCAAGGAAACAAACCAAATCGAGCGGAGGCAAACGCAGCGCCTACGTCGAGCATCGATTTGGTGAAGGTGACGCCGCAGATGTGCGTGAATCCGTCCGCGAATCCCTGGATGGGCCGACGATTATGGGGCGAGAAGTCGCTGCATGATCATCTCGGCGATGTGGCGGTTACCCTCCGGCGTCAAATGGCAGTTGTCCGTGAAAATACCAGCTGGCATTTCGTCGAAGGCGTGCGACAAGTCGTGGATGAAATTGGTGGATTCACCCGCGAGCAGGTTCCGGGCGTGGGGATAAAATCGGGCGTATTCTCTCAATGAATTGTGCTCCGACTCGCAATCGCCGAGTACCGCCAGCTCCTGTTCGGAGGGCGCCCGCCTCCCAGTCCCGACAGCGGGTTGCAGGAACGCGATGAAATCAATGCCTTGGGCGTCCAAGATAGCTCTCATCGTTTTGAGGTTGTCGAGCCAGATTTCCGCGTAGGGCCGCTCATCGGGTATGCCCAGGGTATAGCGCAGCGCATGGCGAGACGTCGGACCTTTACCTTGAATACCTTGGAGTAAGGCGTGGAGGTTCGGCATCAGTGTGTTCTGGTCACGAACGAGGGCCTGCATCAAGGACTCACGATAGTTACTGTTCGTGTTCCCCTCCGATTCGCTCGCTTCGTTGACGCCACTGTATGAGATGACGATGTCGGGGGCGAGCGCGCGGACATCTCGGACGAGCTTCAGTAGCTCACTTTTCGTACCGTAGCCACCGACCCCTCCGTTGAAGACAATGGCGGCGCGACCATTTTCTTTTAACGCTTCCACGAGGTGCACGGGCCAGTTGAGGGAATCGTACATCTGATCCGTGGTCGAACCGCCGAGCGTGACTATACGAAGCGGCCGCGCCAAGGCCGGCTCTTTGTTTGGTGCGGACGCGGCCCCGAGGGCATTCCAATGCGGGAACAGCCGGCAAAGCAGATTACATTCATAACAGGGCGAATCGTTTGCGCCGAACAAATCCGCGATAAGGGAGACCAGCCAGTATAGATCGCCCCGCTGTCGGAGGATGACGAAGCCACCACACGAGGTGAGATGCTGATCGGGATCTTTTCTCACCCGCCCGAAATACTGTCTGTCGTCGCTCGACGAGATGTTCCACCCGAGAACCGGATCGAGAGTATGGTAGAAAAGTCCTTCGACCTCTTGGCGGTGTCCGCCGAACAATCCGAAAAGGGGGTACGAGCTGCCGTATGTCTTTTCGAGATGACGACGGGCGCATGTTTCGGCCGCCACCAACGGTATGATCAAGACGGTGAGAAACATGATCGGTTTCAGCCACGCCTCTGAGCGGGAGCGGCGCCTACCGCTCGGCCGGATGTGCGCACTAAGCATGTTTTTCTCCGGTGGGCAGTGAGCGCGGGGTGATGGGATTGCCCTGACAGATAGGGTTCCGGGGGTAGATGTATCCCGGCAACGGCGGCATGGGGTTGTAAACGCGATCCACCTCGATGACCCCGAGCCCGGCGCGCCGGTAGTGGCCAAACGTGCCCTGTATCAGCACGCTCTGCATCTTCAGATTGAGCGCGAACAGCGCCAGCGACTGCCCCTCGGAGAACCGGAAGAGTTCCCCGTCGCCGCCGAGCGGCGCAAAGACGACGGCGCTGTTGCCGAGCGCGGCCGCCGGCACACCCGCCACAAGGGTGGGAAACCCGGTCTCGCCGATGTGGGCGATGAATTTCAAGGTGTCGAGCCTGGCGAGATGGGAGCGCACCCAGTCGTTCAGGGGGGCAGGGCGGCGGCGCGCTCCCGGAATCGCGGCGCCGACGCGGGCCGCAAGCCCGCCGGCGACTAGCGCGGGGACCCTCACGGTGCTCGGCGTGAGTTTGCCCACGAGATCCATGTAGTGGACGGTGTGGATCCCGAAGTAGGAGTTGTAGCGATAGATGGGGCGGCGGTTGTAGGCCACATAATCGGTTCCTTCGGTGACCGCCCGGCGCCACAGCGCCTCGCCGCGGTAGACGGCGCGGTCATTGGTGAGAACCAGATAGCCGGTGCGCGCGCGCGCCGTCACGTGTGCCTTGGACCGCCCCTCGCAGAACTGCCCCCACATGAGCTCGCGCGGCCCCCGGGTCATCAGTGTGGTGATGAGCGTTATGTGCGGCCGCTCGTGGTCGTCGATCGTGCCGAGAAGACCCACCTTCGCGTCCGGCTCGAACGCGCCCATCTCTTCGGCTGTGAAGTCGAGCCGGTGGCGACCGTCGTTCATCGTCTCATCCTCTCCCATCAGGGCCACCGGCGCGAGTGGCCCCGGTGGCGAGCACCTCCGCCGCCCCGGAGAACGCGCGCCGCGCCGCCGCCTCGCATGCGCGGAGTTCTTGAGCGGTCATGCGCGGCACGCCGGCGAGAGCCCAGGGCCGGCTTCGGTCGTCGTTTGCCAGACGCCGGTACTTGTCGCGGCAGAGATTGTTGAAGGCGGTCAGCTCCCAGCGAGTAATCTGGTCGCCGGCGGTCTCCTCGAGAATTCGGGCGATCCCCTCGATATTGGCGATGTCGCTCGTGCGCGAGGGGATTAGCGGCGTGCGCACCCAGAGGGCGGCGGGACGTCGCGTGCGCCGAATCTGTTCTCCGAGCGCGGCCAAGTTGCGGACTATCCGCTCGTTGGGCTTGCCGGTAAAGCGCCGGTGCGCCGCGCTGTCGGCGAGCTTCAGGTCGAAGAGCACGAGGTCGGCGCGCGCGGCCAGGTCCGATAGCACCGCCTCGGAGCACTCGCCGCAGGTGTCGAGCGCGGTGTGGACACCAAGGCGACCGAGAGCGTCGAGGGTCGCCGCCGTAAACGCCGGGAAGAGCGTCGGCTCCCCGCCGGAGATGGTGACCCCACCACCGGATGTCTCGAAATAGGTGAGGTCTTTTACAAGCTCCTGCGCCAGCGCGGCGGGAGTCGTCTCATCGCCCAGCCTCTCGGTGGCGAGGGCGGGGCAGGCCTCGGCGCAGCTCCCGCAGCCCCGACATCGCGCGCGGTCGCGAACGAGCGCTCCCCCCTCACGAGCGGCCAGAGCGCCGTGTGTACAAGCTGTGAGGCAAGCGCCGCAGGCCATGCAGCGCTCTTCGAACCACACCACCACCGGCCGCGGAGAGATACTCTCGGGGTTGTGGCACCAGTCGCAGGCCAGGCTGCACCCTTTGAGAAAGACGGTAGTGCGGATGCCCGGCCCGTCATCCGTGCTCATGCGTTGGATCTCCAACACCAATGGTGTCGCCTGAGCCACCGTCTCTTGCCCTCCCTCAAAGCCGCTTGTGGCTCTCGCGCGCGATTATTTCGTCCTGCAGCTCACGGCCGATGCTCGTGAAGTAGGCGTTGTAACCCGTCACGCGGACGAGCAGGTGGCGAAAGTCGCGCGGGCGCCGTTGGGCCTCACGCAGAGTGGAGGCGTCGACCACGTTGACCTGCAACGCGGTGCCGCCGTTAGAGGCGTAGCCGCGCAGGAAAGCCTTGAACTTGTCGCGTTGCACACGGTCGCGAAGAAGATCCGGGCTGAATGTCATCGTGTGGCTCGCGCCATTGGGTAAGAGATTTCTAAGCTGTTTACCCGTGGCACTCTGGCGCACGCCGCCGAGCGCCTTGCCCACGGAGTTGGCGTTGGCTGTGGGGCCTCGCGTGTCGGCGCCGGTCGTGGGGCAGATGGCGTTGGACAGGAACTGTCCTCGCGGCCGCCCGTCGGCGCTGGCGGCCATGATGTATCCGTCGCCCACCCAGTAATTCCAGCTAAGCATGCCCGGGCGAAACTGACGCCCGGTGGAGAGTGTGCGGTGGCGCCAGACCTCGGCGGTCCACAGCTCCATGACGGCGAGCGCCATGGCGTCGGCCTCGTCCTCGTCGCGCCCGAACTTGGGAGCGCGGAAGCGCGCCCAGGCCTGGAGTGTCTCATGCCCTTCAAAGTTGGCGCGGAGCGCCGCGATGAGCTCATCCATTGTGCAGCGGCCGGTCTCGAAGACGAGGTATCGGATGGCGAGCAACGAGTCGACGGTGGTCGCGAACGTGACCCCCTCCACGGTTACAAACGACAGCGCGGCGCCTCCCTGCGTGATGTCTCGCGCCTGCTCGGCGCAGCCGCCCACGAGGCAGGAGAGGTAGGGGGTCGGGCAGTAGGCCGCCCGCGTGGCTTCGCTCTTTTCGTAGAGCCGCGCCGCTCGCGCGACGATGTAGGCGGTCTGCCGGGCGTAGGCGTCCCAAAACTCCTCGAAGCGAGTGAACCGGGTGGCGTCCCCGGTGTTGGGCGCGTCGTTCTCGGGAGGCAGCTCCGTGTTGAGGACGGGATCGAACGCCGGCGCGAGTGTGCGCCCGCCGGTGAGCGCCAACTCGACCGCCTTCAAGAGGTTCAAGTTGATGTCGACGGTGCCGGAGCGATCGTTGCCGGCCATCGTGTTCTCAAGACACCCGACGGCGGCGTAGTCGTGGACGTTGGCGGGGTGGATCAAATGCGTGACGCCCGCCTCTTCGGCCTGTTTTAGGAGCCCCGCCATGGAGCGCTCGTCGAAGTTGAGGAGGAAGGGCGCCCCCTGGCAGCCCGCGATCATGTCGACGACCTTGTCGAGCAGGTGGTCCGGTGAGTTTTGGTGCAGCCGCACGTTGGGTTTGGGCTCGAGGATGGGGCTCATCTCATCGATGACTTCGAGCAGCGCGAAGGTGAGGTCGTTTGTCATGTCGCGGCCGCCGGCGCCCACCCCGGAGAGGTTGAAGAGCTGGCCGAAGCCGGCGGTGATGCCCTGGTTGCCCCCCACCCGGATCATGGCGTCGTACACGGTGTTGGCGTGGACGAAGAAGCAGCGGAGGATCTCTTTGAGGAACTCGCGCTCCTCGCCGGCCTCGAGAGAGCGCTGCCAGTACGGCAGGAGATACTGGTCGAGGCGCCCGAAGCTGAGGCCCGGCCCCGGGTAGTTCTCGTCGCTCATGACGAGCATGTGGGTCAGCCAGAGGGATTGCACGGCCTCCCAGAATGTTTTGGCCGGCTCATGAGGAACCCGGTCCAGCTGGGCCGCCATTCGTGCGAGCTCATCCCGGCGCGGGGGGGTGGTGTCCCCTTTGTCGAGGAGGCGGCGACACTCGGCGGCATACTTCGAGGCCACCGCGCGCGGCATGGAGGCGGCGATCATCATGGCCGAGAGCGTACGCCCCTCCCGGCCGCGTTTGCGACGGGAGGGGAGGGCCGCATAGCGCTCTTCGAGGTCGGCCATGACGCCGCGGAATCCGTCGCGCAGGATTCGCGGGTAGTCGGGGATGAGGTGGCCGCTCGTGGCGCCGGCGTTGCCGTAGCCGTGGCGGTGAAAGCGCAGGAGCGAGGGGCGCGCCCCGTCGGGGCCGAGGACGGCGCGTTCGTAGGCCCGCGCTTCCGCGCGGTTGAAACAGCGCGAGGCCAGGATGTTGAAGCGGCCGCCGGCCAGGAGGCTGCCGGGGAGGATCTCGTGGGGGACGTGGTCGACCATCACCTCGCGGATGAACCAGGCGCGCCGTTCGATGAGGCTCCGCCGGAAGAAGCCGGGCGGCAGTGGGACTTCGCGGGCGGCCAAGCGCGCGGAGGCGCGAAACGGATCGAAGAACGGGTAGGTCTCGGGGACGATGTGATATGTCAACTCGTCGTAAACCACGTCCCAAGGAGTGCCGGTGGTCCAGCAGGTGAACTCGTTGTTCCATGTCCGATTGACCCCCTCGAAATAGAGATCCCTCAGCGCGCGCACTCGCGGGGAGAGGTGTTTGGGGTTGCGGACGGCGAAACGCGGTTCCGGCGAAGGGCTGGTCATTTGCGAATCCTCAGGCGAGAAGAGGGCGCCCCAATCGTTCATGCGTCGGGGCGAGCCGAGCATAGCGAGATGAGACCGCCGAGGCAAACCTCAATCCTCCACCCTTTTCCGGGATTCGGGAAGCGATTCGGGTGATTTTGCGGCGTCACCTTCACCAAATCATTGCTCGACGTAGGCGCTGCGTTTCTCTCCGCCCAAATGGGCTCGCTTCCTTGCAGCTCATCCCGTCTCCACACGCTCGGTCCTCAGAACCAGCCGACGATTGAGGCCCCCACGCATATGGACCGCGCCCGTCATCCCGCGTATAGTTTCGGCGCCCGATGGGCCCTCTTCGTAACGCGGAAGGCCGCAAGAGGTTGAGCTCGAGAGGCTGGAGGCTGAGTCCCCAACGTATTCAAGCGTCATCGGAGGGATTGCGATGGTCGGTAAGTTCCTGTTGGCTTGCGTGTGGTTTCTTCTCAGCGCGCTTGTTGTGACGAGCGGCTGCGATTCGGTGGGTGACGACCTGACGGACACCCGTGCTCCCGTTGCAGACGTTGCGCCGGCGGACACGCAGGCCGACGCGGCGCCCGACATGAACGGCGACGTCGAGCATTTGCCCGGAGACACTTCGACCGATCACCCGCCGGACACCGTCGGCGACGCCGAAGACGCGCCCGTGCGGTATCTCTACGACCCGGTCGGTGGGCGCGGGCTGACCACGTTTCCGGATGACTACTACACTGAGGTCGACGCGAGCACCGTCACCGGGCTCCGAGTGGCGCTCTCACCCGCGCTCGCTCCCTGGTGGGACGATCTGGACACCCTGTCGCGCGCTTTCTACGAGAGCCTCAACGAGCTTGACGGCTGGGGCACGAACGCGGCGGTGGTGTTGCATTTCGACGGCGCGGTGGGCGACTTGCCGGAAGGGGAACGGGCCACGCTCCAGAGCGAGGCGGTCATGATGATCGAGTTGGGCCCGGAGGGTCCCAGGCGGGTGCCTTTCGTGGTCGAGTTGACCCCCGACCACTCGGTGCTGCTGTGGCCCATGTTTCCGCTGCGCCCGTCGACGCGCCATGGCGTCGTTGTGACAAAGGCGCTCACGGCGGCCGACATGACGCCTCTCGCGAGCGCGCCGGCGCTCGAGGAGCTGCTCGCCGGCGAGAGCGACGATGAGCGCCTGGCGGCCCTGGCGCCTCGGTATGCCGAGCTACTCGAGGCCGCCGCCGTCAACGCCGACGATGTGGTCGCGGCGGTCGTCTTCACGACCCAGAGCGTGGTGGAGGAGTCGGTCGCCATCGCCGCCGACATCGCGACCCGCGAGGTCGTCTGGGCGGCGCCGCCGGCATGTGAGCCGGAGGGCGAGATTCGGCGCTGCGAAGGCACCGCCACCTTCCACAGCTACCGGGACGAACAGCTCGTGCTGGCGGGGACCACCCCCGCGCGGACGTACGAGATTGGAGTGAGCATCTGGCTGCCGGACCCGGCGACACCCGATCTCCCGGACCGCCCCTGGCCGACTTTGATTTATGGCCACGGTCTCGTCCACGAGCGCGGTCAAGCGCGCAGCGACGCCAGGCGGCTCGTCCCGCGGGGCACCGTCATCGCCGCCATCGACGCCCCCGGGCATGGGAAACACCCGACGGCACCGGAGGATGAGAGCCTCGCCATGTTCGCCTTCTTCGCGGCGGACCTGGAGGCGAACCCGCTTTCGATGGATCCCGTGATAATAAGAGACAACTTCCGCGAAGCTGCTTACGACAAGCTCCAGCTGCTGCGTTTACTGGAGACACACCGCGACATTGACGGCGACGGCGTGGAAGAGGTGGACGTGGAGCGCTTCGGTTACATTGGCGAGAGTTTTGGCGGGATCATGTCCATCGAGCCGGCGGCGCTCCAGGACCGCTTCGACGTGATGGGATTGCAGCTTGGTGGCGCTCGAGTGGCCACGATGCTCAAGGAGGCCCGTCGATTCGCGATCTTCGTGCCCATGATCACTCCCCGGGGAGTATCGCGCCATGTGGTGACGCGGCTGTTTCCCGTGCTGCAGACCGCCGTCGAGCGAGGCGATCCGGCCAACTACGCGGCCCACGTGCTGGGTGAACGGCTGCCGGGCGCGGGCTCGCGCAAGCCCCACGTGTTATTGCAGCTCGTCATCGACGACGACACGATCCCGGAGGTCGCCAATCGCGCGCTCACCCGAGCCCTGGGGCTGCCCCACGTCGAACCTCGCGTCGAAGCCTACGACGGCGTCCCCGTCGGCGATGCGCCTCCCGTCGCGCTCAACATCCTGGACGGCGAACGAACGGCGGGCTTCTTCCAGTACGACCGGATCACCCGCCGCGAAGGCGAGGCCCCTGAGGTGGCCTCGCACGACTTCACCCCCTCTTCGCTGGAGGGGCGCCTCCAGTTCATGCATTTCATGCTCGGGTGGCTCGATCCCGATGAGTCACCGGAGATAATCGATCCGTACCACGAATTGAGCACCCCGCCGCTCCAGTAGAGGGCGCAAGCGCTTTGAGCGCTCCGGCGAGAATGGCGGGGCGGGGCCCGGATCGTGCGGCTCCCCGGGGTGGGTGGCACCTCCCTCGGGCACCTCGCTCCGCAGCACCTCGCTCCGACGGATCGAGCCCGAGCCCGAGCCCGAGCCCGAGCCCGAGCCCGAGCCCGAGCCCGAGCCCGTCCGGCTCCCCGGGGTGGCTCCCCGGGGTGGCTGGCACCTCCCTCGCACCTCCCTCGGCACCTCCCTCGCCGCACCTCCCTCGCCGGGGATCCATGAGCACCGTGGGTAAGTGTAGGGTTGTGTTGGACGGCTTTTTTGTTCAAGGTACGCGACGATATCGCTCGTCCTCGTGCGATGTCTGTTGTGGACGGCTTGGGCGCGCTAGCGCGACAAGGAGGTTGTCAAACATGATCGGGTCCGCGCCGGGGGACCGGCGCACAGTCATTCTCAAGTTCGGTGGGACCAGCGTGGCCTCAGCCGAGTGCTGGGAAACGATCGAGGCCTTGCTGCGGGAGCGGTTGGCCGAAGGGCTGCGGCCGATTGTGGTCGCCTCCGCGATGTCCGGAGTCTCCAATGACCTGGAGCGGTTGCAAAAAGAGGCCCTCAAAGAGCGCCACATTCCACTGCTCGACTCGATTGAGTGCCGCCATCGCGATCTCGCGCAGGCGCTCGGCGTCGATGTCGATGAGGTCTTGGGGCGTGACCTGGCGCTACTCAAACGGCTCATCAGCGGGATCGCCTTGACCGGTGAGGTGACCGCTCCTCTTCACGCGCGCATCATGGCCATCGGCGAGCTGATGTCGACGCGGCTGGGGGCGGCGTGGCTGGGAACGCGCGGGTTGTCCGCCTCCTGGCAAGACGCGCGCGAGCTCCTCGTGGCGCAAGACCCTCCGTTCGGTGCGAGTGCCTACAAGCGATTTCTGGCCGCCACCTGTGATTACGAATCCGATCCCGAACAGACGGCGCGGCTGGCGGCGATCCCTGAAGATGTGATTGTCACTCAGGGGTTCATCGCGGTGGACGGACAAGGGCGCACTGTTTTACTGGGGCGGGGCGGCTCCGACACTTCGGCGTCGCTTCTGGCCGCCAAGGTGGGCGCAGTGCGTTGCGAGATCTGGACCGACGTGGCCGGGCTCTATACCATCGATCCCCGGCTGTTGCCCCACGCTCGGTTGCTCAAGCGGTTGGCTTACGACGAGGCCCAGGAGATAACCTCATCCGGCGCGAAGGTGCTCCACCCGAACTGCATCCCGCCGGTGCAGCGGCACGCGATCCCGCTGCACGTGCGCTGTCTCTCGCGGCGTGACCTCAGCGGCACCGTCATCTCCTCCGAGGCGGCCGACACGGTGGCCCAGGTCAAGGCGATTTCGGTCAAGAAAGGGGTCCTTCTGTTCTCGCTGGGCACCCACCGCATGTGGCAGGAGGTCGGCTTTCTGGCCTCGGTCTTTGGCGTGTTCGCGCGGCACGGGGTTTCGGTCGATCTCGTCTCGACCTCGCAGACCAACGTTACCGTCTCGCTCGACGCGACCATCAACGCGCTCGACAAGGATGCCTACGACGGCTTGTTGGCGGAGTTGAGGCAGCACTGTGATGTCTTGCCGATTGGGCCCACCGCGGCGGTGAGTCTCGTCGGCCATCAGATCCGCTCCATCCTGCACTTGCTCGGGCCCGCTCTCGAGGCGTTCGAGGATGAGAAGATCCACCTCCTGTCGCAAGCGGCCAACGACTTGAACTTCACTTTCGTGGTCGATGAGAAACGGGCTGAGCGCCTGGCCCGCACAATTCACGGCCAGGTCTTCAAGTACCGCAAGGAGGATGCGCTTCTGGGGCCATCGTGGCAGGAGTTGTTCGGCGAGAACCTCTCCACCGCAGCCGCGCTCCCCCAAGCCTGGTGGCGTAATCGGCGCGCGGAGCTACTCGAGCTGGCGCGCGGCCGCACGCCGCTCTATGTCTATGACCGCGAGACTCTCACCGCGGCGGCCGGCGTTCTCATGGAGTTGCGGTCTATCAACCGGGTTTTCTACGCGGTCAAGGCCTGTTTCAACGAGGAGGTGTTGCGGACATTTTTCGATCTGGGGCTGGGATTCGAGTGTGTCTCCCCGGGGGAGGTCGAGCACGTTCTCTCCCTGTTTCCCGCGATCGATCCGGCACGAATCCTCTTTACCCCCAATTTTGCGCCCCGTGAGGAGTATGTGACGGCGCTTGAGCGTGGCGTCCATGTGACTCTCGACAACCTGCACCCCTTGGAAGCCTGGCCGGAGACCTTCCGCGGGCGGGATGTCTTCGTCAGGCTCGATCCGGGCAAGGGGCGTGGGCATCACAAGCACGTCAAGACCGCCGGGGCGGTATCCAAGTTCGGTGTCGCGCCCGAGCAGTTGGATCGATTGCGAGAGCTTCTCGATTTGTCGGGCGCGCGGGTGGTGGGGTTGCACGCTCACACCGGCAGCGGGATCTTGACGCCCGGCAACTGGGAGGAGACGGCTCGTTTCCTGGGCGCGGTGGCGGAGAGTTTTCCCGAGGTGCGCTATCTCGATCTCGGGGGCGGGCTCGGGATCCCCGAGAAGCCGGGCGACTCTCGGCTCGATCTGGCGAGGGTGGATGCCAACTTGACCCGCTTGCGCGCCTCGCTGGAACCCGAGGTCGAGCTGTGGCTCGAGCCCGGGCGCTATCTAGTCGCCACCGCCGGGGTGCTGCTCGCCACCGTGACGCAGACGAAGTACAAAGATCCGGTTCACTACGTGGGGTGTGATGCCGGGATGAATTCGCTCATCCGGCCGGCGCTTTATGGCGCCTACCACGAGATAGTCAACTTGAGTCGGTTGGGCGAGCCGGGCGCCGACTATGTCAACGTGGTCGGCCCGATCTGTGAATCGGGCGACACAATCGGCTATGATCGGCGCCTACCGCGCACGAGGGAGGGCGATATCGTGCTCATCGGCACGGCCGGCGCCTACGGGCACGTGATGAGTTCGCGCTACAACCTCCGCCCCCCGGCCGAGGAGCAAGTGCTTTAGCCTACGAGGTCGCGTCCCACCCGAAACGCCCTCTTGTTCAGCTCGGCGATTGCCTGCGACGGCGACAACGCGACCAGCGAGTTCTCGAAGAGTTCGGGCGCGATGGCACACCACGGAGCGACTCGCGACAGCGCGCCGAGCGCGATCACATTGCCGCTCCGCGCTCCGGGGTCGCCCAGCTCGTGCGCGGCTTCAAGTAGCTCGAGGACGATCGGCCGCCGTCCCCGGCGCTCGATCTCGGCCACCAGCTCATCTCGCGGCGGGTAGGCGTCGCGCGTGCCCTCCGGGACCAGCTCCAGTGTGGAGAGCAGCACCGTGCCCCCGGGTTTCGCCAGCGCCAGGAAATCGTCGCGCAAGACCTCGGCGGCTTCCAGCGCCACCAGGGTGTCGGCGCTCTCGCGCATCAGTGTGGGTGAGAAAACTTCGCCACAGGCCACAGTGGAGATAACCGCTCCCCCTCGCTGGGCCATTCCCAAAACATTGCCGCTGACGACGTTCGGCATGCCGAGCTCGCGCGCGACACGGCAAAGCGCGCGCCCCATGAAGAGGTTGCCCTGGCCGCCGACGCCGCGAATCGCGACGCGCAACGACTTTGGTAGCGCGAGAGACTCGGTGTGGTGGCGCTCGCCGCCTCCGCTGGTCTCCACGGTGAACTCTGAACGCCGTGGTGCGGCCGCGGCCGTTCGCGGGATAATGGCGCCAAGGACGCACATCTGGTGGCAGAGCGGATTCTCGCCACCGCAGCCGGTGCAGGCCGGGGTGAAGGCCGGAGGAGCGTCGTCGCGCGCCACCAGCCCCGGGCAGATGAGACAGCGGCCACATTGATTGCAAAGGTCGGAGTCGATGGTCAGGCTCGCGCGGGTACTGGCGCCGGGCAACTCGGCGACGCAGGGTCCGCGCAAGATGAGCACGGTGAAGCGCCCAGTCGCCGCCTCATCAAGCGCTGTGAGCAACGCGGCTTCGATTGCCGCCATGTCGAACGCGTCCAACACCAGCGTGTGCGCCCCCTCGCCCCGCACCGCGGCGGCGAGATCGAACGCGACCTCGTCCCCCGCCAGGTTGACGCCGGAGCTTGGGGCCGGCTGGTTGCCGGTCATGGCGGTGGTGCGGTTGTCAAGAATCACCTTGACGCCGGGGATGTTGCGAAAGACGGCGTTGCGGGTGGAGTCGAGCCCGGAGTGGCATTCGGTGCTGTCCCCGATGACCGACACGGTGCGTCCGGCAAGCTCGGGCCGCGCCAGCACGGCTCCCTGGCGCTTCGAGTCGGCCGCTCCCATGCACAGACAGGTGTCCAGAGCGTCCATCACGTTGAGCAGCGTGTAGCAGCCAATGTCGCCAAAGACGGCGCTGATCTTGCCCTTCTTCCTCAGTCGGCGCACGACGTTGCCGAAGCCCCGGTGTGGGCAGCCGGCACACAGCGCCGGCGGGCGGCCGGGTGCGCGCAACGCCGCCCGCCGCGCCGTCGGCTCGGTGGCGGCCTCGGTCGCCGGCGTCGAGTCGGGCTGCCCCATGTAGCGTTCGAGCCGCGCGCGCACACTGTCGGGGGTCCACTCGGTTTTGGGCTCGAAAAGCTCCTTGCCGGTGACTTCGATCCCGAGAGCGGCCAGCGACTCTTGCAGAAAGCGCTGGCCGTCCTCCAGCACCAAAATCGGACCTTCGATCTCACCCGCGAAGCGGGCTACCAGCTCAGCGGGCAGCGGAAATGTCGACTCCAAAGAGAGGGTCGAGGGTCGCGGGTGGAGATGCAAGAGCACCTCGCGGAGGTGGAGCGCAGTCAGCCCCGAGGTGATGACCCCATGCCGCCGCGAGTGGATCTCGACTTTGTTGCCCGCCATCGTCTCCGTGGCGGCCTCCACTTCGGGGAGGCGCACTCGCATGATCGCGCTGTAATTGCGGCCGGCTATCGACGGGAGGTTCATAAACTGCTTGAAGTCGTTGTCGGCGGGGATCTCACGCGTGCCGCGGTCGGCCCCGAGCGTAACCAGCCCCTCGCTGTGGCAGAGGATGCCGTTGGCCACCACCGCCACGGGGCTGTGGTGGGCTCGCGACAACGTGGCGGCGTCGTCGGCGACCGAGTACATCTCCTGGTGACTGCCCGGCTCCAGGATGGGGATCCCACAGCCTCGCAGGAAGGCCCGCGGGCAGGTCAAGTACTGGGTCGAGCTGGGGACGAAGTCGGTGGCCACAAAGAGCACGAACGCTCCTCGCAGTGCGGTGTGGCAGGCCGAAGTGGCGACGGCGTCGGCCGCCTGGAACAGGCCGGGGACCTTCATCGTGACGACCACGTCGGCGCCGGCGGCGGAGAGCCCGAACGCGACGCCCACTGCGGCCGCTTCGTTGACCGACCAACCGACCTTGATCCGGTCTTGCATGAACCTGAGCCCGCGGTCGATGACTTCGGTCGACGGGGTCCCCGGGTAGCCCTCGGCGGCCTGGATCCCGGCGTGAAAGCAGCCGAGCGCGAAAGCGAGGTTGCCTTGCAGCACCTCGCTCGTCCCGGGAGGCATCGCGGCCAGGCGGCGGATCGCTTTCGCGCCGCCGCCGGTCCCGGCGCCGGCTGTATGCTGAGAGTTTTTCATATTGCTCCGGGCGGCGGGAGACGGAGCAGGTCGGCCAGCGCCTCGACGCACGCGACGTTGTGCTCGTGGAGTCCCGTGGAGATGCGCAGCATGTCGTCTATCGCGGGGTGCGGAAAATGTCGCACGAGGATCCCTTTGCGTCCGAGCCGTGTGGCGACCTGGGCGGCTATCGACAGCCCGTCGCGGACGGGCAACCGTACCAGCAAGAAATTGGCTTCGGAGGGGACGGTGCTGAGCCCCATGGCAGCGAACGACTCTTCGAGATAGCGGATTTCGGTGCGGTTGTGAGCCACTGTGGCCGCGAGGTGGTCGTGGTCGAGGAGCGCCTCCAGGGCTGCCGCCTGGGCGATGGTGTTGACGCTGAAGGGGGTCCGAAGCTTGGACAGACCGGCGATTACGGGGGGCCGTGCCACCCCGTAGCCACATCGCAACCCCGCGAGACCGTGCGCTTTGGAGAATGTCTCAAGCACGACCACGCGCTCGAGTCGGCGCAGGCGCGCGAGACCCGCCGCGTAGTCGTCGGTGGCCACATAGTGGGAGTAGGCGGCGTCGACTACGAGCAATACATGGGAGGGCAGCGCGGCGGCGAACCGTTCGACCTCATCCGTTGGAAGCGCGATCCCTGTGGGGTTGTTGGGGTTTGCCAAAAAAATGAGCTTGGTGCACGCGCTCACGCGCGCGCGCAGCGCCTCGAGGTCTACCCGCAGGTCGGGCAGAGTGGGCACCAGCACCGGCGTGGCGCCGGCGATTCGGGCGACAAGCTCGTAGAACCCGAAGGTCGGATCCGGCAGCAGCACCTCGTCGCCGGCCGAGAGAAAACACTCGCTCAGCAGGCGCGCAATCTCGGCCGAGCCGCTGCCGACAATCACCTCTCGTTCATCGTGGCCGAGGTGGTCCGCCAAGGTGCCGCGAAGCCGCTGGGCGTTGGTGTCCGGGTAGGCGCTGAGCTGCGTGGTGAGCGCGCCGTCGCGGAGGAGGGCCCGGGCTCGCGGCGAAGGGCCGAGTGGGTTTTCGTTGGAGGCCAGCCGAATCACTCGCGAGACACCCAGCTCGCGCTCGGCCTCTTGGAGAGACATGCCCGGTTTGTACGGGCAACGCATCTCGATGTCCATGTCTCGACTATTCAATCGTCTATCACCCAGGGGTCGAGCCCCACTCATGAACCGCCCGCAGATTAACCGAACGAGCGTCAATAGGCCAACCAATCGCGAGGTGACCCGCGGCAGGCCGGGAGGCTGAGCCCTGTTACGGCGCTCCGCGCTTGAGATCGTCAGCGCCCTGTTTGTCACGCCGGGATTGAGGTCTTTTGGGTGTGATGCTATGTTGAGCGCTCCGTCCGGCGCCGGTGTGACGGCCTCGCCGGCATCCTCAATCCTCCACCGCGTCCGTGGACCGAGGGGAATGAGGCGGGTGCAAGTGCAAGGAAGCAAACCAAATCGAGCGCAGTCCAACGCAGCGCCTACGTCGAGCATCGATTTGGTGAAGGTGACGCCGCAATTGTGCCCGAATCGATTCCCGAATCCCGGATGGGGTGGAGGATTGAGGAGGGCATGACTTCGTGCTACATCAGGAGGAACGCATGACAAGACACAAGGGACTGCTTGACTGGGTCAAGCAGGTGGAAGAGCTTTGTCTCCCCGACAACGTACATTGGTGCGACGGGAGCCAAGAGGAGTACGACGCCACTGTCAAGATGATGGTCGACAGCGGTCTCGCGACTCCCTTGAACCCGCAAAAACGCCCCAATAGCTATCTGTTCTTTTCGGATCCATCGGACGTGGCCCGGGTCGAGAACCGGACCTACATCGCCTCGCGGACGAAGGACGAGGCCGGGCCCACCAATAACTGGATCGATCCCGATCATCTCAAAAAGACGATGACGGGTCTCTACGAGGGCTGCATGAGGGGCCGGACACTGTATGTGATCCCGTTCAGCATGGGCCCCATCGGCTCGAATATCGCCAAGATCGGCGTCGAGCTCACCGACTCCCCGTATGTCGTGGCCAACATGCACATCATGACCCGGGTGGGCACCAAGGTGCTCGAGGTGCTCGGTGAGGACGGCGAGTTCGTGCCGTGTCTCCACTCGGTGGGCAAGCCGCTCGCGCCCGGCGAGAGTGACAATGGCCAGTGGCCCTGTGCCCCTCTCGAGGACAAGTACATCTCGCACTTCCCCGAGGAGCGCGCGATCTGGTCTTATGGCTCCGGCTACGGCGGCAACGCGTTGCTAGGCAAAAAGTGCCTGGCGCTAAGGATCGCGTCGGTGCTGGCGCGCGACGAGGGCTGGCTGGCCGAGCACATGCTGATCCTCAAGATGACCAACCCGGCGGGGCGCTCGCACTACATTGCGGCGGCGTTCCCCTCGGCCTGCGGCAAGACCAACCTGGCGATGCTGGTGCCGACCATCCCCGACTGGAAGGTCGAGGTCATCGGCGACGACATCGCCTGGATGAAGTTCGGTGACGACGGGCGGCTCTATGCCATCAACCCTGAGGCCGGGTTCTTTGGTGTCGCCCCCGGCACCTCGATGGACTCCAACCCGAGCGCCATGGCCTCGGTCCGCAAGAACGCGATCTTCACCAACGTGGCGCTCACCGAGGACAAGGACGTCTGGTGGGAGGATATCGGCTACGATCCGCCCGGCAAGCTCATCGACTGGACCGGCCGGGAGTGGGTCCAAGACAAGAGCGACAAGAGCCAGAAACCGGCGGCGCACCCCAACGCGCGCTTCACGGCGCCGGCGAGTCAGTGCCCGGTCATTGCCGATGAGTGGGAGGATCCCAAGGGAGTGCCGATCTCGGCCTTTCTGTTCGGCGGGCGGCGTCCGCGGACCATCCCGCTCGTCCATCAGGCGCGCGATTGGAACCACGGCGTCTTCATGGGCTCGATTGTCGGCTCGGAAATAACCGCGGCGGCGCTCGATCTCGAGGCCGGTACCGTTCGTCGCGATCCGTTCGCGATGTTGCCGTTCTGCGGCTATCACATGGGCGACTACTTGCGTCACTGGATCGAGCTTGGCAAGAAGAGCAGCCCCGACAAACTGCCCGAGATTTTCGTGGTCAACTGGTTCCGCAAGACCAGGGACGGCAAGTGGCTGTGGCCTGGATTCGGCGAGAACAGCCGCGTCCTGGCCTGGATCTTCGAGCGCTGCGAGGGCACCGCTGACGCCCGCGAGACCGCCATCGGTTGGATGCCGACACTCGACGCCGTCAGCCGCCCCGACTCGGTCACCGAGGAGGACATGGCCAAGTTGATGGAGGTCGACCGCGAGGGTTGGTTGGCCGAGATCAAGGATATCAGGGACAACCTCTACCCGACCTTTGGCGATCGTTTGCCCAAGGAGCTCGAGGATCAGCTCGTCATGATCGAAGAGCGCCTCGCCGACTGATCTCGCGGCCTCCCCTCCCGCACCGTTGCTTCTTCTTCCGCACCGTTTCTGACGTGATTGCCCTGCCTTCACCGGTCGCCGGCCCTCGTGGCTTTTGCCGCAAAATCACCCGAATCGCTTCCCGAATCCCGGAAAAGGGTGGAGGATTGAGGTAGACTGTTCGCTTGAGCGTCGGGTCGCTTTTGAAGCGAGAGGGTGGAGGTCACGTCATGCCATCTAAATCAGCGCGCCGCCTTGTGAGAGTCGGAATCGCGGCGAGTATTTTACTTCCGCTGGTCGCGTTCGTTGTCCTGACGCAACTCGGAACCAGAGCCGATCCGCCGGCGCCACCGAGTATTGTGCCGGAGTCATCCGAGGCTGAGCCCGCTCCCAGGGTTCGGTCGCCCGGATCCGGGGCGTCGAGCGTAACGTCCGCCGACGCTCCCCCAAGCTCGACGGGGCCGCGGCAGTATCGGGTCGGCATGCAGGCGGTCTACGACATAAGCCTGTTGAGCGAGACGAGGTTCGAGCTTGGGGATGAGATGCACCAGGACGTGCCCGAGATTCACACCGAGCTTCGTGGACACTGGAGCGTCACGGTGGTCGGTGTCGAAGAGGAAGACGTGCATTTCGCCGCGGCGCTCGGCCAACCGCAATTCACAATGACTCCCGCCGAGGACAGGCGTGCGCTCAATGCGACCCGTCGCGCGCTCGCCGGCCGCTATTACTTCACGGCCGATTCGAGCGGGGCGGTCCGAGAGACCCATTTCCCTCGCGACCTCGATCCGATGGCGCGAAGTCTTCTCAAGAGCGTGGTGGTCGCTTTCCAGATGACTGTTTTGGATTTGTCCGACGACTCCTGGCAGGCGGTCGAACAGACGCTTGACGGGGAGGTGGAGGTCGCTTATCGGCGATTGCCGGGTACGGAAGGGGGCTTTGCGCGGCGGCCGCTGCGCTACAAGTGGGTCGCGGGGCTGTCCGGGCTCGTGCCGGTCGCCGAGGTCGGGGCCTACACCGTGACGGGGAGTGCCGAGTTCCATCTCGACTCGGAGGGCATGCTAATTCGCCGTATCGGGCAGGAGTCGCTCCGTATCGCTCCCGATGGCGGACTGATGGCGGTCGAGCAGAATCGTTCGGCGCGCATGCGACTACTGCGCCGGGCGGAGGCGCCCGAGTTGGCGCGGGATTTCAAGCGCGATCTGGCGAGTCTCGTGACGAGCACGATTGCCGATGTGGAGCGGCTCGAAGCCGATCCGGGGCTCATTGATCGCGCCTGGGTGGACGGCGCTTCCCTGGCCACGCTGCTCGCGGCACTTGACGCGGCTGCGGAGGGCAAGAAGGGGGTAAGCGAGCGCGCCGCGATCATTCCACGTCTGGCGGCTTTGCTGCGGCTCGAACCACATGTCGCCGTCGAAGTGGAAGCCGCGGTGCGCGCGGACGCAGAGGCCGATGCCGCGCGGACACTTATCGCCGCGCTCTCGAGCGCGGGCACCCCCGAGGCGCAGCGAGCGCTCATGAACCTCGGCCACGATGAGCTGATGCCGAAGGAGACGCGCTTGCGCGCCGTCGGCCTGCTCGGCCTGTCCAGGTCCCCGATCCCCGAGTCGGGCGGCGCCCTCGTGGAGTGGATGGAGATGGATGACGTCGATCTCGCCGAGACGGCGGCCCTCGGGCTCGGCAACCATTTGAAGCGTCGCCGGGAACACGACGGGTCGCTTTGCGAGGCCGACACCGCCGATGTGCTTCAGCGCCTGATTGAGGCGCTGGAGGTGGCGCGAACACCGGAGGAGCGGGCGCTCTATCTGAAGGCGTTGGGCAACACCGGCTCTCCGCGCGCGGTGCCGGCGATTATTGCTCAGTTGACCACCCAAGACGTGAGTGTGCGCGCCGCGGCGATTTGGGCGCTGCGGTTCATGCCGGGCGCGGAGGTCGAGGCGATCCTGGTGGAAGCGCTCCTGGCCGACCCCGCGCTGGCGCCACGCCAGGCGGTGGTCGCCGCGGCGGCGTTCCGCTCCCTCGTGCCGCTCGGGCCGGCGCTCAATGAAATGGCGCGCAGTCACCCCGACAAGATGCTGAGGCTGGATATCGTGCATCTCCTCGGGGTGAGCAAAGACAGGTATCCCCCAGGACTGACAACGCTCGCTTGGGTCGCCGAGCGGGACCCCGCCCCGGATGTGCGGCAGGCGGCCCGCAACGCCATGCGCCCCGGGACGATCCCCGATGGGCAGTTAGAGGTCGGCCACTGATCTCAATGAGTGCGCGTCCGGAAAATCCGTCCCCGGAGGCGAACTGTCAGCTATCAGTTAGGCCAATGCCGGTGGGGCATTTTTCGACCCCAAATTCCGCGTCAAACCGAGCACCGAGCGGTGTGCGAATGCCGGTGCCGGTGGGGCCTGTTCCGACCCTAATTCCGCATCAAACCGAGCACCGAGCGCGCCGGGACGGGGTGAGCAGCAAGGAATCGAGTCGATTTGAGCGGAGGGATAGCAGCGCTATCTCGAGCAAAAAAATCGGCGAAGCTGACGCCGCAGATTACCCCGTAGCGGTGTGCGAATGCCGGTGCCGGTGGGGAATTAGGGTTAAAAGGGGATGGAGCCGTCCTCGTGGTATAGCTCGTAGGACCAGAGGAACCCGTCCCACTCGAAGAGGGTGTAGGTGAACTTGAGGGGCCCCACCTCAATGTAGAGCGCCACACTGCCGTCGAGAGTGGAGACCTCGAGATCGATCGAAATCGCCCAGTCGAGGCGGTGGAATGTCGGCAGAATGAGGTCGATGGCGATCGGGATGTCAATCCCGAGCAACTTCAGAGTAATCTCGATGCCGGCCGAGACACCGTCGACGCCGACGCCCACTGCGCCGGACGCGCTGACGGCGGAGTAGGGGGTCGGAGTTACGTTGATTCCGGCGATCCCGGCGCTGGCGAACAGCTTGATGCCGAGGGCGCCGTCGAGCGAGACGCTCGCGGTCACGGGCACCACGCCGATGACGAACGTCTTGGACGCTTCGAAGAACGTGACTTCCAGCTCGAAGAGAGGGTCGATCTCTAGCTCGGCAGCCATTCGGCGCGAGAAGACATCGGCGCCCAAGACGGTCAGGTTCGCCTCGACGAACGCGGTGGTGCTGGTGGCTTCGGCGTTGGCTGTCACCCCGAGGATTGTCACGTCATTGCCGAACAGGCGCGCAAACCCCCTGGCCTCGCCGAGCGCGCGCAGATAGCTCGGCAGATCGCCGGGCTGGGCGCCTTCGTTCATCATGATGAACCCGCAGACGCTGAACCCGGCGCCGAAGTCCTCGTTGCCGTCGTAGTCGTAGTAGCACTCGCCGCGGATGTAATCTGTCGGTGGGATCGGCACGGTATCGGCCGGTGCCGCGGGGCCGGACTTGCATACCACCGAGCGGTGATAGCTGCACGGGCTCACGTCCCAATGAGTCCTCTCGTGATCGCCGAAGTACGCGCAGGCGCCGTAGTTACCGTAATTATAAGCGTCGTAGGGGTTCTTGACGAACCCCGAGAAGTCTTCGTAGAGCCACGGTGTCACATCGTCTTGCCACGCCCACTCGGTGGCGCCGGGCGCGAGGCGGGCGCCAATCCATGTGTCGGCCGTGATGTAGCCGAAGCCGTCGGTGCCGGTGTTGATTCGTTCGTGCACGAAATCGGCCTCCGCTTGGCTGTTGATGGTCAGGAGATGGTAGCCGTATTGGGCACATAGCGCCTTGGCTTCGAACCAGTTGAGCTGCGGGTCGGTTGAGCTCGTGATGAACATGTAGGCGTGGCCGCCGGTGAATCGGCCATCGCTCGTCATCGTCTCGGGGCCGGCAAATTGGTAGACAGGATAGGGACAGACGCCGCCATCGTCGATCTTGCCGTTGCCGCTGTCGTCGCGCCCGTTGCAGGTCTCTTCCGCGCTGAGATCGTAGTTGTCGCTCCCTCCGTGGCCGTATACCGCGACCGAGCACTCGCCCTCGCCGTCGAGGCAATGTCCTCCATCGCCGCAGGGCGTGTCGTCGGGTTGGGGCAGCTGTTGACACTCGTTGTTGGCGTCGCAGATGGCGTATGTGCAGGGGTTGAAGTCGTCGCACAGCGCCGGCTCGCAAGTCTCGTTGACGCACTCGCCGCCCACGCAGACGGCGCCCCCGGAGCCACATCGAACCCCATCATTGGCCGGTACGGGTGGCCCGCAGGCGCCAAGCGGTCCGTCCGGGCATGAAACCGTCAGGCAGGGATCCTCAAAGACGCCGCACGCACGCTCCGAGCAGGTCGCCGCCACACAGGCGCCGTTCGCGCAAACGCCGCCGCGGTCGCCGGCTCCGCCGGCGCGGAAGCATGCTTGCCCGTCCGGGAGGAGAACCTGAGAACAGACGCCGCCCTCGCAGCTTGCGAGCGTGCACGGGTTGTCGTCCTCGCACTCCTCGAGAATGCAAGTGGCCGACGCGCAGACCCCGTCGTGGCAGGCGCGCCCGTCGCCACACCGAATACCCTCGTTACCGGGGTTGAACGTGCATGTGCCATCCCGCGAACAAATGCCGATGGTGCAGGGGTTCCCGTCATCGCAGTGGGCACAGATGGCGTCGCCCTGGTTCGGGCCGGTATCGAAGCGGCATTCGCCCTCGACGCAGAACCCCGCCCCGTAGCAGGACAGGCCTTCATTTATTGGTTCGGACGCGCACTCGCCGAAGGCGCCGCCATCGCAGAAGTTGTGGGTGCAGGGGTTGCCGTCGTTGCACCATGAGGGGTCGCAGGTCGGGAAGTTGCACTCGCCGCCGACGCACTGGCCGGAGCCGTGGCAGGCGACGCCGTCGTCGACCGGAACCCAGGAGCATTCGCCGGTGTCGGGATCGCAGATGTCACCTGTGCAGGGGTTGCCGTCGTTGCACTGGCCGGTGCACAGGTCTGTCTCGGTGCCCCACTGGCAGCTGCCCTCGACGCAGACGCCGCCACCGGGGCAGGGG
>PWKZ01000060.1 GCA_003559575.1 Bradymonadales bacterium
ACCTTCACCAAATCGATGCTCGACGTAGGCGCTGCGTTTGCCTCCGCTCGATTTGGATTGTTTCCTTGCACTTGCACCCGCCTCACTCCCCTCGGTCCACGGACGCGGTGGAGGATTGAGGACTCGGACCCGGGCGGTGTTCCATGTGACAGTGCGGGATACTGCCGGGAGGGCGGTCGCCGAGGTGGAAAAAGTCATCTATGTTCGCGCTCCTCATGGTTGACAGCCCAGAGGGGGCGTGGGTATACTTCGCCGCCGCTTTGCGGGGAGGGGGCTTGTTCTTGGAGAATGGGCAGTTACAGAGGGGTCAAGGCCATATCATTCAAGTCGACACGGTCCCGGCGGCCGGGGTTGAACGCCACCTGCGGGCCGACTCTGCGTGGCTCGAGGAGCTCCTCTTCTCAACCTACATGGCAAAGGAGCCTCCAGCCGAAGTGTACTACCGCGCGGAGCGAATCGGCGACAACCTCGAATTGCGCGGCGAGATCTCAATGACTCTCGGGTTCGCTTGCAACCGCTGTGGCGAGGAGGCCGTGTGCCGCCCGAAGTTTTCGTTGGAGGCGCTCTTCATCCCCCGGGATGTGACACGGAGCGAGGCCCCGGTGGGCGATGAGCTCGAGGAGTGTGAGATCGAGGTCGACTCGCAGGCCTCAGATGAGATCTTCGTTGGAGAAATAATCGATGGCGGCGCCGATATTGCCGACGCCATGGTCGACGCGGTGGTCCTCGGGCTGTTGCCGTACCCCTTGTGCCATGACGATTGCAAAGGCCTGTGTGCGGGCTGTGGCGCCAATCGCAACTTCGAGACTTGCACCTGCGCTGATCATGTGGCAGACAATCGCTGGGCCAAGCTGGCGGAGTTGAAGGCCAAGCTTCCCAAGAAATGACCAATATCCTGCGCGCGCGCCCAACAAGGGCGGGCGCGTTGACCGCGCCCGGAAAAGTCATCGAGAGAGGGCGTGAGTAAGGAGAAGAGCCGTGCCTGTCCCAAAGAGAAAAGTATCGCGCACGAAGCGTGACAAGCGTCGTGCCAACCACGACAAGATCAACATGCCGCCGCGCGCCACCTGCTCGCGCTGTGGCGCCATCAAGTTGCCGCACCACGTCTGCCTGGAATGCGGCTACTACAAGAACCGCGAGGTCATTGTCACCGAGAGTGTGACCTGAGACCTCAATCCTGCAGCTTGTCCGAGGACCGAGGGGAGTGAGGCGTCATGCGGATCTCTGTCGGGAGCGATCACGCCGCGGTAGCCGTTCGACGTGCGCTCGTCCTGTCTTTGCGGCAGGAGGGACACGAAGTCCTCGAGTTTGGGCCCACCGAGGGGCAGCGCGTGGACTATCCGCTGATCGCGGCGCAGGTGGCAGAGACGGTCACCGAGGGTGCCGCCGCGCGGGCGGTGTTGGTGTGCGGCACCGGCATTGGGGTGGCGATTGCCGCCAACAAGGTCAAGGGCATCCGCGCGGCGCTGGTCCACGATCCGTTCACGGCTGAATTGGCAGCCATGCACAACGACGCGAACGTGCTCTGCCTTGGCGGGCGCCTGCTGGCGCCCGAGTACGCCAAGCTCTTGGTGCGGATCTGGCTTGCGACCGAGTTTGAGCCCCGTCACGCTCCCCGCCTGAAGCAGATAGACGAGATGGAAGAGACGGGATGAAATGTCCATTTTGCGGCAGCATGGACAACAGCGTGATCGACTCGCGGCTGTCGCGAGTGGGCGACTCCATCCGCCGTCGGCGCAAGTGCCGGGGGTGTGAGGAGCGCTTCACGACCCATGAGCGGGTAGAGGAGTCGCTGCCGGTGGTGGTCAAGCGCGACGGCCGCCGCGAGCCCTTCGACCGAGACAAGTTGGCGACCGGAATAAGAAAGGCTTGCGAGAAGCGCGCGGTGAGCGTCGTCGAGATTGATGGCTTCGTCGAATCGTTGCTCCAGCGGCTGCAAGAGAACCCCAGTAAAGAGGTCGCCAGCACTGCCATCGGCAAAGAGATCATCGCATTCCTTCGTCACCTCGATCCCGTTGCCTATATTCGCTTCGCGAGTGTTTATCATTCATTTGAGGACGCCGCCGAGTTTCGTGCCGAGCTTGATCGACTACTCGAATCCGGAGAGTAGTTTTGGCTAGTCCGCGCCCAGACGACTCTGACCGTTTTATGCGCCGGGCGCTACGACTGGCCTCCCGCGGTCGTGGGCGCACCTCGCCCAACCCGATGGTCGGAGCGGTCCTGGTTCGCGATGGTGAGGTGGTGGGCGAAGGGTTCCACCGCGCGGTGGGGGAGCCTCACGCCGAAGTCGAGGCCCTCGCGGTCGCCGGCGCGCGCGCGCGTGGCGCGACGCTGTACGTCACCCTCGAACCGTGCTGCCATCATGGTCGCACCGGCCCCTGCACCGACCCCGTGATCGCCGCCGGAGTGCGGCGGGTGGTGGTCGGCGTAGAGGATCCCAACCCACGGATGTGTGGCCGCGGGGTGGAGAAATTGCGCGCCGCCGGGATCGAGGTGCTGGTGGGAGTGCGGGAGGAGGCCTGTCGCGCGCTGAACGCCGGTTTTTTGAGCCTCCACGAGCGTGGCCGGCCGCACGTTCTCCTCAAGTTGGCGGTCACCCTGGACGGCCGGCTGGCGGCCGCCGGCGGCGATTCGCGCTGGGTCACCGCGCCGCCCGCGCGCCGGCGAGTCCAGGTGATGCGCGCCCAGCACGACGCTATCGCGGTGGGCAGCGAAACCGCGCTGCGAGACGATCCCCTGCTCACACTGCGCACTGCCACCGGCCGGCCGCGGCGGCGCCAGCCGCGGCGCGTGATCTTCGATGGGCGGCTGAGGTTGCGGCCCGGCGCGCGCTTGTTCACCGAGCCGGGGGGCGGACGAGTGGTGGTGGTCACGCGCCGCGAGGCACCTGAAGCCGCACGCCGCCGCCTGCGCGAGGTGGGCGCGGAGATAGTAGAGGTCGCGGCCGATGACGCGGGGCTCGATCTCGGACAGGCGCTGGCGGCGCTCGGGGAGATGGGGATCTTGAGTGTGATGTGCGAAGGAGGGGCAGGGCTCGCCTCCTCGTTGCTGAGGGCGGGGTTGGTCGATCAGTTGGCGCTGTTCGTGGCGCCGAAGCTCCTCGGGGGTGCCCACAGCCTGCCGATGTTGGGCGAGCTGGGGGTGCAAAATATGGACAGCGCCTTGATGCTGGGCAAAATGGGGGTGGCGCGAGTGGGCCCCGACCTGTTAATCACGGCGGTGCCGGAGAGGTAGGGGGCTAGTCTTGAACCGGGAGGGCGCGCTTGTTCACAGGGCTCATTGAAGAGATTGGGCAGCTCAAGAGTGTCGTCCCCGCCGGTCCCGGCCGCCGTCTGCACATCGCATGCTCGCGGATCCTCGAGGGCATCGCGCTGGGGGACAGTGTGGCGGTCGACGGAGCCTGCCTGACCGTCTCCGCCTTCGACACTGCGGGTTTTGAGGCCGAGGCCTCACGCGAAACCGTCGCGCGCACCACTCTCGGGCAAGTCCGCGCGGGCAAACGCGTCCACATCGAGCGGGCGCTGCGGGTCGGCGACAGGCTCGGTGGGCATATGGTGACCGGACATGTGGACGGCGGTGGCGCTCTTGCGACCCGGCGCGCCGTTGGGGACGCCTGGGAGCTTCATTTTGAGGTGCCACGGGATCTTGCGCCGCAGATCGTGGCCAAGGGATCCATCGCGGTGGATGGGGTCAGCTTGACGGTCAACGACTGTGGGGTGGGCTATTTCACCGTCGTGGTGGTGCCGTTCACCGGGAAAGCGACGACGCTGCTCGAGCGCCAACCGGGGGCCAAAGTGAACATCGAGACGGATCTGATCGGTAAATACGTGGTACATGTCTTGGGAGCCCGGACGGGCGGCGAGTCGAAAGGGCTCGCGGCATTGCTCCGGGAGCAAGGGTTCGTTTGAGATGGGTGATCGCCCCGAACCGTCGCGGCGAGTGCCGATTTTCGGGGACGCACTGAGGGGAGGGCGAGATGGTCCGCAGCTATGAAGGTCAGCTGAGCGCGAGTGGGATGCGTTTCGCGATTGTGCTCAGCCGTTTCAATTCGTTCATCACGGAGCGGCTCCTGGAGGGCGCGCTGGATGCGCTCGTCCGCCACGGCGCCCAAGAGTCGGACATCGCCGTTTTCCGCGTCCCCGGGGCGTTCGAGTTGCCGTTGGTCGCCAAACGGCTCGCCGAGGGCGGCAAGTTCGACGCGCTTGTATGTCTCGGTGCGGTGATCCGGGGTTCAACTCCCCACTTCGATTATGTGGCCGCCGAGGTCAGCAAGGGGATCGCGAGCGTCAGTTTGGACACGGCTTGCCCCATCGCGTTCGGGGTCTTGACCACCGACACCATCGAGCAGGCCATCGAGCGCGCCGGTAGCAAGGCCGGGAACAAGGGCAGCGAGGCGGCACTCTCGGTGGTCGAGATGGTCGATTTGCTGCGCAGGGTGAAGGAGATCGAGGTATCATGATCAGGGGCGCTTCCAGATGATCGGGAACCGAAGGAAAGCCCGCGAAGCGGCGCTCCAGTTGTTATATCAAGACGAGTACCACGATCCCGAGACTCGCGTGCTGGCCGAGCGACATTTCTGGGAGGAGTTAGACTTGGTATCTGGGGGCGATGAGGTGCGGAGCTTCGCCAGATTTCTGGTCGACGGCGTGCGTGAGCGACGCGAGAAGCTCGATGAGCAGATAGCCAGCGTGGCGCGCAATTGGAAGGTCGAGCGAATGAGCCGGGTCGATCGCAACATCCTGCGCGCGGCCGGCTTCGAGCTCATGTTTGCCTCCGACATCCCGCGCAAGGTGACTTTGAACGAAGCCATCGAGGTCGCCAAGATCTACGGGACGGAAGACTCGAGTGCGTTCATCAACGGGGTCCTTGATCGCATCTCGCGCGAGCTTCGCAACAGCGATCCCACGCCCAATTCTCCCGCTGTCACCACGGAAGAGGCTCCGTAGCCATGAAGGTCGCGTTCGTTCGGCCGGAACTCAAGTTCCTCGACGAGGTCTCGGCCGACGCCGTGGTGCTCGGGATCTTCGACGGCGAGCGGCCGCTACGGGGGCTCGCCGGGCTCATCGACTGGCGCCTGAACGGGCTCATCACGAGCTGGTTGATGGACGGGCGGTTCGCCGCCCAAAGCGGCGAGATGCTGCTCTACCCTGATCGCGGCCGGCTGTCGTTTGAGCGCGTCGTCGTCGTCGGGCTGGGGCGGCCCGAGAGCTACGACACGGAGTCTTTCCCGGTGGCGGCGCGGCAACTCCTGCGCGGCGCGCGCGATATCGGGGCGCGCCGGGTGGCGGCCTCGTTGCCCGGCAGGCACCTGGTCAACTGGAACCCGCGCCAGGTGATGGAGGCGTGGCTGAGCGCCGCTCGCGACGTGTTCATGAGCGAGCCGCCACAGCCGATCGAGGTGGAGCTTTTAATAGTCGAGGATCACGAGCTGCAACGGACCGTCAGCGAAACCGTCGGGATGTTCGTCAAACGTCTTTACCATCGGTCATAGTATCGGGCGGTTGTTCGGCGGGCTTCGCCATGCCGGCTTTCTCGAGGATCCGCGACTCGATATCCTTGAGCAGCGCCGGATTGTCGGTCAGGAGTTGTTTGACGTTCTCGCGGCCCTGGCCGAGTCTCTCGCCGTCGAAGCTGAACCACGAGCCGGATTTTTCGACCACGTCGTGCTTGACCCCGAGATCCAGGACATCCCCCTCGCGGCTGATGCCGAGCCCGTACATGATGTCGAACTCCACCTCGCGGAATGGCGCCGCCATCTTGTTCTTGACCACCTTGACCCGCGTCCGGTTGCCGATCGCTTCCTCGCCTTTCTTGATGGCGCCGATTCGCCGGATGTCGCAGCGCACCGAAGAGTAGAACTTGAGCGCGTTACCGCCGGTAGTGGTCTCGGGGTTGCCGAACATGACACCGATCTTCATTCGGATTTGGTTGATGAAGATCATGCAGGTGCGGCTGCGGTTGATTGATCCGGTGAGTTTGCGCAGCGCCTGGCTCATCAGGCGCGCTTGAAGCCCCACGTGGGAGTCGCCCATCTCCCCCTCGATCTCGGCTTTCGGCACGAGGGCCGCCACGGAGTCGACCACCACGACATCGATGGCGTTGCTTCGCACCAACATGTCGGCGATCTCGAGCGCCTGCTCGCCCGTGTCCGGCTGGGAGACGAGCAGATCCTCGGTGCGGATACCCAGTTTGCGAGCGTAATAGACATCCAGCGCGTGCTCGGCGTCGATGAACGCCGCCACCCCGCCCGTGCGTTGTGCCTCGGCGATGGCATGGAGCGCGAGCGTGGTCTTGCCCGAACTCTCCGGGCCGTAGATCTCGACCACGCGCCCGCGCGGGAAGCCACCGATCCCAAGCGCGATGTCGAGCGACAGCGCGCCGGTGCTGATGGTCGGGACGTTGTCGAACAGGCTCTCACCCTCGCCGAGACGCATGATAGCGCCTCGGCCGTACTGGCGTTCGATTTGGGCGAGCGTCAGGTCGAGTGTCTTCTCCGGCGAAACATTTTTGGTCATCTGTCAAAAGCTCCTGCTCGGGCGCCGGCCAAGGGCGCTGGTTTATTCTTCCGGCGCGCTTCGCGCGGGTCGGGGGAACATTGAGGGACGTTGCAACTCCGGAGGCTCCTCCCGTGCGCGGGAGGACGGCTCCACTGGCGCAAGCCGAATCCGATCGGCTATCTGAAATGGGGCCCCATCATCGCCCACGGGGCGCACCAAAAGCAACAGCTCGGAGATCCAGAAGCGGCTTTGCAGATTGCGCGGGACATTTTGGATGAGCTGCGGCAGCTCGTCTCTCAGGTTGGCGTTGTCATCAAGCAACGCGAGGGTGAGGTGCGGCCTGAACGGGTGATCGGGTGGCGCGAAGCCGAGGGCGCGAAGTCTCTCGTCGAGCGCCTTCCTGAGCGCGATGAGCCCGAGAGGGAGTGCCTCCACGAGCGCCCACAGCGCGCGCGGGGCATCGTTGTCGGGCCACGGCGCGACCCCCGTGATGCGGGTGGCGAACGACGGGGTTTGAGCCAAAAGCGCGGTCAATTCCTCGCGCAACGGCTCGAGTTTTTCGATGATCACAGGCCCGATCTGGCGAACGTTGACCCGTAGCGTTCGAGGATCAATCCAGCAGAGCCCATTGGACTCGTGCGGAATCCGGCGGTCGAGGCGACGCTGCAACTCGAGCAGCGCGCTGCTCACTTGGGTTGAAGGCTCGAGCGCGAGAAAGGCCTCGCAGCGCGTGAACGGATCGCGCGGCGCGGTGCTCCGCGATCGCGCCGGTGCGCTCTCCGCCGCGCGCCCCAACGGATCGGGCGTCGCTTGACCCGCTCGGTTGTCCGGCTTGCCGGGCGCTCTCCCGCGCCGGCCGCCTTTGCCTCTAGATTTCTTTGGCTTCAAGGTGCCTCCGAACAAGGTCCAGCGCGGTCGCCGCCGCGATCTCGCGAATTCGGTGGCGATCGTAGTCCCAACGCCGCACCAGGTGTGCCACCCCGCGCGCTGTCGCGAGCCCGAAGTGGACTGTCCCGACCGGTTTTTCTCTACTGCCGCCGGAAGGCCCCGCGATCCCGGTGATGGCCACCGCGATGTCGGCCGGCACGAGCTTCAGCGCGCCGGCCGACATTGCCACGGCCACCTCGCGACTCACCGCTCCGTGAGTGGCGAGGAGATCCGCTGGGACTCCGAGCAGCTTGCGCTTCTGCTCGTCGCCGTAGGTTACGAGTCCCAACTCAAAGATCTCGCTGGCGCCCGGCACGGAGGTGATGAGCCCCGCCAAAAGCCCGCCGGTGCAGGACTCGGCGGTGGTCAGGCGCAGTCGCCGCGCCTTCAAGGTGTTGATCACCACCTCGGCCAAACCGTGGAGCCCCTCGGCGTAGGCGTCATGGCCCAGAAGCGCGCGAAACTCGCGCTCGAGTTTGCTCGCCGCGACCTCTCCCGCCGCGGAGCCTCCTAGGATCAATCGCACGTAGAGCAGGGGGAAGTCCAGCTGATACTCGATCCGCACATCTTTCCGGCGGGTGAGAGGCGCGAGTCGCGGCGCCAGATCCTGCTTCAAGCAGCCGAATACACTGAGCGTTAGCGTTCGTGTGGGGGGGGTGAGGGGGGGCGCTGGAGATTGAGTGTTCACTCGTGTCGTTCTCACTCCATACCGGACATGCGCATGAGCCAGAGGGAGAGGCCGGGCCAGTAGGTGATGACCACCAAGCCGCTCAGCAGTAGCACCAGGAACGGCAAGCATGCCGCGTAGAGCTGGAGGACCGGCTTGCGGAAGCGCAGCGAAGCGATGAAAAGATTTATCCCGACCGGTGGCGTCGAGTAGCCGATTTCCAAGTTGATGAGGAAGATGACTCCCAAGTGAACCGGGTGGACATCATAGGCCACCGCGAGCGGGATGATGAGCGGGACGACCACCATGATGGCAGAGAAGATGTCCATCATGCAGCCCACCACCAGCAGGAACAGGTTGAGCAGGATCAGGAAGGTCAGTGGGTTCGTGATGTGTGCGGTCAATGTGTCGCGCAGAGTCTGCGGGATCTCGGCCAGGACCAGGTAGTTCTTGAGCGCCAGGGCGGTGATCAGGATGATCATCACCCCGCCCACCAGGATCATGCTGTCGAGCATCACCTTCGGCAGGCGTTTGAACGAAATATCGCGGTAGATGACGGTCTCTACGAACAGCACATAGAAAGCGGTCACTCCGGCGGCTTCCTGGGCGGTGAAGAAGCCACCGTAGATCCCCACCAGGATGATGAGCGGGATTGGGATCTCGAAGGCCGCGTCGTAGATGCTCCTGGCGAGCGCTCCGGCTCCGAACGAGGTGCGCGGGACACCGCGCCGCACGCCGACGAACATCGCGTAGAGGGCTATCAGGATTACCATCATGGCGCCGGGGATGGCGCCCGCCATGAAGAGCTTCTCGGGCGTTGGGCTGCGGCGGCGTTCGAAGTCGACTCCTTGGACCCAGAGCTCGTGGCGGGCGGCCAACTCGCCGGCCATCGCGCGGTCCACCCGGACCACGAGCTCGTTCAAATGGACCATTGGGTGGAAGCGCTGGAGGTCGCTCTTGGGCGCCGGCGGTTCGATGTGTGCGACTGTCGGGGAGTCGTCGCCCAACAGCGCGTCAAGCTCGTCGTATTTGTCATCGTCGCCCAACAGCGCGTCAAGCTCGTCGTATTTGTCATCGTCGCCGCCCAACAGCGCGTCGAGTTCGTCGTACTCGTCGCCATCGCTCCGCGCCGTGGGTTCGACCTGGGTGCTCGTGAGCCAGTCTCGTGGGGGGCCCATCGAGCGTTTTTCTTCCATCAGCGGCGCGTAGTTCATCGCCGCGATGGTGGCGTAGAGGATGAGAGGCAAGCTCGGTGGGAAAATGAGACCTCGGCTCCCGCCGGTGGTCATGAGCCCCAAGGAGAAGTTTTCAGGGTATCTCTCGGCTATCAGGATCGGGTAGAGCAGCCCCCCGAGGGCGATAATCGTGACCCCGGAGGCGCCGGTGAATGCGGTGAAGAACGCACATGCCACAAGCGCCACGACGGCAATCCCGCCCGGCATCCAGCCCAGCACGGCGCGCGAGAGGTTTACGAGCCGACGGGGTGTGCCCGCCGCCGCCATCAAGAAGCCGGCGAAGGTGAAAAGCGGGATCGCCAGGAAGATGTCCTGGCTTGACAGCATCTTGATGGGCTCGATCAAGCTCGCGAGGATGTCGGCCCTGGTGCCGAGGGACCAGAATCCCACCAGCGCCAGCGAGGAGATGACCAGGAAGAGGGGGGCTCCGAGCAGAGCCGCGGTGGCGATGAGAAGATACAAGAGGATGGTCATCGCTCACCTCCCGATTCGTCGCCGTTATCCACGCGCGGCTGCGAGCCGGCGTCGAGTGGGGCGGGTTGGGAGGTCTCCGGGGCTGCCTGTCCCAGCACTTGTTGGGCGAGCGCCTTGATCTCCTCGGGGTCGTCCTCGTCATGGATGAGATCGCCATGGAGTTGGCGTAGCGCACGCACCAAAAAGTGCCAGGCGGCGAGGATGAACCCGATCGGCGCCATCGAGACGAAGAACCAGACCGGGATTCGCATCGCCGTCTTGTCGCCGAAGGTGACTGCGATCGAGGCCGGGGTCCCCGAGCCACCGAGCTCGATCATGAACAGGTAGCGCCACCCGGCGTAGGCGAGCAGCGCCGACATCATGGCGGCCGCGAACAGCACCCCGACCCGGGCGACGTGCAGCGCCGCCGGCGGTAATAGGCGCGGCGCGATGTCGATGGCGATGTGGCGTCCGCGGCGGGCGGCCATGCTGGTGCCCACCATGCTGATGAGCAGGACGATTTGAAGCGGCACGTCCGACAGCCACGACTCTCCCATGGAGGCCGAGACGTTGCGAAACAGCACGTAGAGGAAGTAGAGCAGCAACATCATCCCGAGGGCGATGACCAGTACTGTCCCCTCGACGCGCGCGATGCCGTCGTCGATTCGCACAAGAACATCGAGCCAACGCGGTCGCCGCTTCGGCTCGATGTGGCTGGAATCCTGCATTTTGTTCATTTGCATTGCGGGATGAGCTTGAGGACGCGGTCAAGTAGCTCGGAGGGATAGACGTCGCCGGCCAGGGTGCGTGCCACGCGGCGACCGACCTCGCGGAAGCGCTTGAGTTCTTCGTCCGGGACGTCGATCTTGGTGAGCCCTTGTTTCTCCATGAGCGCGATCGACTCTTGGTTCTGCCGGCGGGTCGCCCTGACGAGCCGTGGGAGCTGTTTCTCAAAGATGTCTTTGATGATCTTCTGGTGCTCCGGCGAGATTTGTTCCAGCACCTCGGTCTTCACCAGCACGGCGCCCATACCGTTGACCAGGGGGGTGTCGATCATATAGGAGGCGTGGGTGTTCCATTGGAGCGCGATGGAGAGCGCCGGGGTGATATAGAAGGTGTCGATGAGCCTCGTCTGCAACGAGGTCAAGACGTCTTGGAGTTGCAGCGCGGTGGGGCTCAGGTTGAACGCGCGGAAGGTCGCGGTCCCGACCGGATCGTCGCGGTAGACCCAGGGTTTTGTCTCGCCCATGTCGTCGACACTCTTGATCTCGTGCCTCGAGAACAGATAGACGCTGCCCACGTCGGCCCAGCCGAGCAAGGTGTAGCCTTGCTCCTCGAACCGCTTCGAGAAGTAGTCGCCGAGCTTGTCGCGCACACAGTCGACCTGGCTCTCGCTTTCGAAAATGAACGGGATCTCGAGCACCCGCGCATCTGAGAGGATGCTTCCGACGCCGACACCGGAGAACCCGGCGCCGTCGAGGTGACCAAGTTGGATTTGGCGGATTACCCCGAGGTCGTCACCGACCGTACCGCCGGCGAAGAGCTGGAACCGGACCGCGCCATCGGTTTCTTTCTCAATCAGGCGCGCCATGGCGCGCATCACCTTGACCTGGAGTGAGCCGTCCGGAGCAGCGGTGGCGAAACGGACCGTGACCGTGGCCTGCGCGGGGCGCACCGGGAGAGCAAATATGAGAATCAAAGAGATTACCAGAGACGATAGCCAAGATTTTTTCATAATTCTCTCCCCCTCCTCGCGGCGCGAGGGCCGGTGTGGGCTCAGTGCCCTAGCAACGCGTCCAACTCATCTTCCTCGTCCGCCTCGAACGGATAGCCGGGCTCGTCGTCCGCTCCCGGCAAGAAAAGGTCGTTGGTGGTCCTGAGAAGCTGCCTCGCGTGTTCCTTGGCGATGGCAGTCATCAGTAGCTCGTCGGGCATGATGTCCGGAGGAGCATCCAACACCGATCGCAGCGTAGAGATGAACAGCGCGCGTTGCTGAGTTTGGACCGCGTAGGTCTTGGCGAAGAAGACCCGCGCGAGTAGAAAACGGTTGTCGGTCAGGTCGAAGACCCGCTCGAAATGATACTTGGAGGTTTCGGAGCAGCCTCCCAACATGACAGGCACTTGACCGGCCATGGTACCGAAGAAAAGGTGGGGGCCGCCGTTGAAATAGCTCTCGTCGAGTTCCATCGCGCGAGAAACCAACGCCTGTGCTCTCGGCAGCTCGGAGACGGCCTCCATCTCGCTCATGTTGACGTTGATCCACATTCCCCAACACATCCCGGCCCAGAAAACCGCAGGGAGGTCACGCTCCCGGTAGTTGGCCGCCAAAAACGCCTCCAGCTCTTCGGGGGGGCCGTCGAGCGCCTCCCTTATTCCGGAGTTGCGCCGTTCGAGCGCCCGCAGGGCGTAATCACGCCCTTTCTCATATAGACGTGACGCCCAGGCCGGATCTTCTAATTCGACCATTCCGATGGCGAAGCTGCAGTTCATTTCGGCGGCGGCGGTCAGCAGATCGGGGTTTCGCGGGGAGGAGCGCACGAACCCGTCGAGGAGCAGCAACTGGCTTGGCGCGGCTTCGCGGGCATGTTGCACCACGGGCTCGGAGAAGAACGCGGCGCGCACGTCCCCGAGGGTGCCCATCATGTTGTCGGCGACCATCTTCTTCATGGAGCAGGCGGGGGTGAGCAGGAGCAGCGCCAAGAGGGCTTGGAGAAACATGGCACGATGAATCAAGAGAGCCTCCGCCGATGAATATATGGATGTGTCTCGGCTCGTCACGCGCCAACCCAATGGCTGCCGCCATCGGCGCCGGCGAGTTAGCGGGCACAGTTAATCATCGCCGGCAAGGGTGCGTCAAGCGCGTGCCGAATCTCATGTCAAACAGAGCACCGAGGGTGCGGAGGCAGGCTTGGATGCCAGGAAACAAAGCGCGTTGGCTTTGGCCGCATAGATAAAATCATTATGGGGGATTCGTGACGAATCAGTCTCCGGGGGAGAACCGGTACTCCAGCGCGCCGCCGGCCGGCAGCCGTTGAGGGGTGATCGCCAGAGATACCGCGCCAAAGTGTTCGTGGACTGTCAGGTCATCGCTCTCGAGCGTGGCGCCGTCCAATGACGCTGTCGCGGCCGGAGGGGCGAGCTGGTCCCACCTCATCAGGACATCCCAGTCGTCCGTGGCGCGCGAGGTGACGGTGACGACCACCGTGTCGTCTTCGCGGTGGAGCGCCAGATCAAATCGATCATCGGCCGCGCGCAGGTTCGTGTAGGCCGCCTGTTCCCACGAGTCGGGCAGGTGCGGCCTGAAGGACAAGGTGCCGGCCGTCACGTCGGGCCGGAACCCGACCAGGTAGCGGAACACCGCCTCGGCCACGATACCGCCCTCCCAGGGGCGATACTTGGCGGTGTAGTCCCCCATCAGCCCGGTGGGGTCGTAGACCAGTGAGAGTCCGATGCGGTCCTCAAACAGCATGTACTCGTGGAGGTTGCCCGAGGTGTCGAGCGACTCGAGGACCGCCTCGAAGGCCGCGTGGGCCTCGGGGTGGCCCACGTCTGTCAGGGCGGCCAGCGTGTAACCGGGCAGCATCCCCGTGTAGACTCCTTGGTCGCCGCCACGGAACATGCCGATGTACCTCTCGTGCATATCACTTTGAAGGACCCCCGGGGCTCTCCGGAGCTGTTCCATCAGGCACTCGATGTTGTCGCGCGCCAGGGGGGTGTCGCCGTCCTTCCAGCCCGACCATGTCACCTGGAGCGAGGCGTCCTCGAATGGGGGCGAGGGGGTGAGGGTCTCCCTGTCGAGGAGCGCCGCCATGCACCCGTCATCACCAATGTAGTGCGCGATAGCGTGTGTTTCGAGGTCGGCCGCCTTGGCCTGGACCTCGTCGCGGTCATCGTTTTCTCCGAGTAATTCCGCGAGGCGGGCGAACTCGTGGGCTGCTCCCAGCCACAACGCCGCGGAGTTGGCCGACCAGGTCTTCTCGTGATGGTCGTACTCAATATCCAACCCGAAGGTGGAGTTCATTGCCGCCCGGAAAGTCTCGTCGTTGGTGAACGGGAGCAGCAGATCCGGCCCGAATCGCTGATCGAACATGCAGTGGTAGAGCAACCGCCAGCGATCGTGCGCGCGCGTCAGATCGCCCGTGTAGCGGTGGTGCAGTCCGTACATCAGCACCATGTAGCTGGGGGTCTCGGCCCCTACTCGGGTGCCGAGTGTGCCGCGCTCGTCCCAGTCGGGTGGCTCGGGGGCCAGCGCCGGGTCGAGATCGGCCGGGTAGGCGTTTCTCAGTCCCCCGTTGTAGAGGATCGCGCCGTAGAGATAGTCGAGCATGGCGGCGGCGTTCTCGTGGGCCCCCATGGCGAGCATCGCTTTCACCGGCCCCACGTTGTCGCGCGGCCAGGTGTGCGTGTAGTGGGACATGGGGCAGGTGGCTCCGAAAACGCTGGTTTGCCTTGTCAGGGTCATCTTCATCCCGTCCCAGAAATCGCGCACCCACTCTTCGGGGACATCCATCTGGACGGTGGCCTCCTGCCAGCTGCGATAGTGTTCGGCGGTGTCGGCGAGTAGCTCTTCGATATCGCCCTCGGGCATGGGCGGCGGCTCGACTCCCTCGGCGGTGCAGTGGGTCAGTGTCTTCATCCGGGTCTCATTCGGCGCGAGCGAGCCGAGCGAGAGCGACAACGTGCGCCCTTCGGCCACGGCACCGGGCTCCACAAAGCGTGTCGCGAGCACCCGGGATTGCTGCATCACCTCCACCAACTCATTCGAGCTCGGGGAGGTGGTTGGGTTATTGGCAAGGATCCGCAATTCGAGCGCGTCGCTCGCGTGCGGTCCCTGGTTGGAGATGGCCAGGATGCGCACGAAGCAGTTGCGGTAATCGCCCTCCGTGTGGGGCGCGAAGTCAGCGGTCTCCAGCACCAGGTCTGAGACGCGCCCGCTTGTCACCACCACAGGCGCGGCGAGGCTTTGGCCGGCCCACTCCTCGTCGAACCACAGCGCGGCCTCGCCCTCTTCGAGAGCCAGCAAGACCTTGTAATTTCCGAAAAAGTTGGGTCGACGCTCGTAGGTGGGGCCTGTCAAGCTGTGGAGGGTGTTCAAGGGATCGGCTAGCCCGAACAACGCGAAGACGTGACCGTTGCCTCCGCCGAACGCGCCGCGCTCGCCGAGCTTGGGGCGCTCCCTGGCCGGCCCCTCGACGTGGGTCGCGAAGCTGCTCATTCGCCCGAATATCTCGGGGTGTTCCGCAAAGAACGGTGCCTGTGGGTGTGGCGGATTGAGGGGCGTCGGCTCATCATCAACGTGGGCGTCCGTCTCGACATCCTGTGTCGTCTCGGGGGCCGCCACGTCTCCCGGCGCTGTGTCGAGGGGCGTCACGTCGTCCGGCGCCGCCACGTCCGGTGTGCCGGGAGCGGTGGTCTCCTCGGCGATGTCCGCGCGCGCGTCAGGTCGCGCGTCGGGTGTGGTGGTATCGTCGGCGCAGGCCGTGGCAAACAGAAGAGCGCTCGCCGCGATGGCTGGTAACAAAGTCCTCATGGCTCTCTTCACTGGTCTCTCCTCGCGTCTTCGGGGGGGGGCGCAGGCTCCCAAATTCCAGGCGAACAAGTTAGCGCGAAAAAAAAACCAGTACCACCCCCCTCTCCACTCTAGGAGTATGGCGTCGTGTCGTGCTGTTGCGCTGTTTCTCAGGGTCGGCCAAGATGGGGCGCCGGTGCGGCGGCGAACTCGAGCGCCGTTAAGTCGCCCCTTTTTTTGAGCCAAGGAGGAACGCGCGGATGAGCAACTACGATGCCGTCATAATTGGAGCCGGGCTCGGCGGGTTGGCCGCGGCCACCAAGCTCGCGCGCGCCGGCCTGAGCGTCAAGCTGTTCGAGCGGCACGTCCAGCCGGGCGGGTACGCGACGACATTCATGCGCGAGGGGTTCGAGTTCGAGGTCTCACTTCACGAGCTGAGCGGGATCGGTCGGCCGGGAGCGCGGGGCCCGCTGTGGCGGGCCCTCACCGATCTCGGGGTGGCGGAGCGAGTCGATTTTCTCGAGGTGGCGCCGCTCTACCGTTCGTTGGCGCCGGGGATCGATCTACGTGTCCCGCCCGGATTCGAGGCGGCGCTTTCGGCTTTCAGTGAGGCGTTCCCCCACGAACGCCGGGGGCTCGCCAACGTCTTCAAGTTCTTCAAGGGGGTCCAGGAGGACGCCATTGCGGCCACCGGCAGCGGCTCGATGCCCGGCGCCGCCGAGACTCTGCGCAAGTATCCGCGGCTGATCCATGCCGCCACAGTGCCTCTCTCGGCGCTACTCGACGCTGAGCTTGACGACCCGGGCGCCAAGCTCGGTATCGCGCAAATCTGGGGCTATTTCGGCCTGCCTCCCGAGCGCCTCTCGCTGCTCTATTTCGCGGTCGGGGCGGCCAGTTACTTTCGCTATGGCGCGAGCTACCCCAAGGGCAAGTCGCAGGCACTCAGCAACGCCTTCGAGGCCTCTTTTCGAGAGGCGGGAGGGGAGCTTGCCCTCGGGCGCGGAGTACACCGGATCGAGGTGGCGGGGGGACGAGTCACCGGGGTGGTCACCGAGGACGACGAGCGTGTGGCGGCTCCCATCGTTCTCTCCAACGCCAGTCCGCACCACACCTTGACCGAGCTCATCCCGGCGCACGCGGTCCCGGCGGCCGTTCTCAAGCGGAATCTGTCCTTGCAGCCGAGCCTCGGATCATTTTGTGTCCACCTGGGGTTGTCACGCTCGGCCGAAGAGCTTGGCATGCGAGATCATGAGGTCTTCGTACAATCCTCCCACTCGATCACTGCCCATTACGAGTCTTATCGCCGCGTGGCGCCGCCGGAGGCCTTTTTGATCGGGTGCTACAACGTGACCGACAAGGAGTTCTCACGCTCCGGCACAACGGTAACGGCGCTCGTGTCACTGGCCTGTGGTCAGGCCTGGGCGAAGCTCCCGCCGGCCGATTATCCGGCGGCAAAGAACCGTCTCGCCGACGCGATGCTCGAGCGCGTCGAGCGGATTTACCCCGGGCTGCGCGACGCGATTCGGGTGGCGGTCGTCACCACGCCGCTGACCAATATCCGGTATACCGGCAACCCCCACGGATCCGTCTACGGATATGCCAACACCCCGGCCCAGAACCCCGCCTGGCGACCCGGTTACCGCGGTCCTCTAAAGGGGCTGTGGTTCGCCGGTGCCTGGACCCGGCCGGGGGGCGGCTTCGAGCCCTGCATAGAGTCGGGGTGGCTCGCGGCCCGGCAGATCATAGCGGATCGGGCAACGGGCAAGAAGGGTGGCGCACCTCGGCGGAGGCCGACCGCCGAGATGCCGGAGCGGAGCCCCGCGCTCGGCGACTACATGTCGGTGGTGCGCGACGGCAAACACGTCGTCCGCACTATCGCCACCGCGGTGATGGGCCCCGGCAAAGGCGCGCGCGTCGATTATCGCCCGGGGGGCACTGCCGCGACCCTGGCGCGATTTCACCCGGAGCGGACGGTGGTACGGGTGAGCGAGGTCGCGATGGAGACGCCGACGGCTCGTGTAATCACCTTGCGGCCGCGGCAGGGGATTTTCTTCCCGTTTACGGCCGGCCAATACGTCAACCTCTTCCTGGAAATCGACGGCGTGAGGACGAGCCGGCCCTACAGCATCTGCTCGACTCCGGCGCGGCGCGACACGCTGGAGCTTGCGGTGCGGTCCAAGGAGGACGGGTTCGTCTCCAATTATTTGGTCGAGCGCCTGCGGGTGGGCGACAGGCTCGAGATTAGTGGCCCGCGGGGAGAGTTCAGCTATAGCCCGCTTCGCGACACCGACTCGCTCGTCTTCTTGGCGGGCGGCAGTGGGATCGCCCCCGTGGCGGGGATCATCACCGACGCGCTGGAGCAGGGCCGCGATCTCGAACTGTGTCTTCTCTACGGTTCGCGCAACGAAGAGGAGATCATTTTCGGCGCGCGGCTCGAGGCTCTGGCCGCGGCGCATCCGCGGTTTGGGCTGGTGCATGTGCTCTCCGAGCCGGGGCGTGCGTGGCGTGGCGCGCGCGGGCTAATCGACCGTGAGTGTATCCTGACGCATCTCGGCTCCGCGGAGTTGTCTCGCCGGACATTCTTTATCTGTGGGCCGCCCCAAATGTGTGCTCTGACCCTCGCGGCGCTCCGGGAATTGGGCGTCTCGCCCACCCGCATTAGACTGGAGGCCTATGGGGTGGGCGACGATTTGGCCTCGCTGCCGGGGTGGCCTGAGGGATTGTCTCTGGATGAGAGCTTTCAGATCACGCTCGCGCCCGGAGGTCAGACAGTCGCGGGGCGGGCCGGCGAGCCGCTGATGGTGGCGTTGGAGCGCGCTCGGTTTGTGCTGCCGGCCCTGTGCCGGTCGGGAAAATGTGCCCTGTGCCGCACGCGTCTCATCGAGGGGCGGGTATTTCAGCCGGACGGCACGGCGCTGCGCGAGAGTGATCGCCAGGGCGGCTATATCCACCCGTGTGTGAGCTATCCTCTCAGTGATGTGACTCTCGCGTTACCAAGTAGCAAGGGGTGAAGTATGACATTGGTAAGCGCTCGTGGGGCGATGGCGCGGGGGGGGCAGTTGGCCTCGTTCTTGGTGTTGCTGGTCCTGTTAGGCTGCGCCGCCGACTCTCCCGCCGACTCTCCCAGCGGCGACGAGCCGGCTGGGCTCCAGGTGACCATCGATCATGAGACGCTGCGGCTGAGGATCGATTACGCCGCGGGGGATCCCAAGCTGTTGGCCGAGGTGGCGCTCCCTGAGCTTCGATTTCGCACCGCCGACGCAACGTTCGAGATGCTTTTCGGGATGTTTCGCATCGAGGAGGTGCCGCTCGGCCCGTGGGTGAGTCCGGCGGGCATCGGTCCGCTCGAGCCGCAGGGCGCGGACGGTTTCTCCGTGACGTTGCTCGACGCGGACGAAGCGCCGCTCGGTCGCCTCGACGTCAGTGGAGGGGCCGACGGGCACGTTCGGGTGGCCGTTGGATCGCTCGACCCTGCTCACAACCGGGCGCGCCTGGCGCTTGACTGTCGTCCGGACGACCATTTCGCGGGCCTCGGCGCTCAGACCCACGACGTCGATCATCGCGGCCAACTGGTGCCGCTCTTTGTGAGCGAACAAGGCATCGGCAAGAGTGACGACAACGAATATCAGCCGTTGTGGTTTGTCGAGGGACGCCGCCACACCACCTACATGCCGATTCCGGCGGTGGTGACGAGCCGCGGAAGTGCCTGGGCGGTGGACACCACCGCCTACTCGGAGTTCGATCTGTGCAAGACCGACCCCGCGCGCACGACGATCGAGGTTTGGGAGGGGCACCTCGCGCTGCACCTTTTCGCCGGGCCAACGCCGCTGCAGGCCCTCGAGCGAATGACCGAGTGGACGGGGCGGCCCGATCTCCCTCCCCCGTGGACGTTCGCTCCCTGGAACGACGCCACTCATGGCACCGAGGCGGTGCGCGAGTTTGCCCGTTTCCTGAGAGCCAACGAGATTCCGTCGAGCGTCATTTGGAGTGAGGACTGGCGCGGCGGCAAACAGTTGGCGGAGGGGTATCGTCTCACCACCGATTGGTGGCTCGACCGCGAACTGTATCCCGACTTCGAAGGTTTTTTGAGCGACCTCGAAGAGGACGGTTTTGTTTTCCAGGCCTATTTCAACACCTTCGTTTACGAGGACTCCGACGTCTACGAGGAGGCCATCGCCGAGGGTCATTGTGTGATGCGCGCGACGGATCCCGATGCGGAAGGGGGCGGCGAGCTTGTCCCTTGGCGCTTCCAAGGGCCGGCCGGCGGGTTCCCATTCGCCTGCCTGGCCGACCTCACCCGCCCCGAGACACGAGACTGGGTGCGTGGTTTCCTGGTGCGCGCCTTGGAGCTTGGAATCAGGGGCTGGATGGCCGACTATGGCGAGTGGTTGCCCATCGACGACGCCGTGTTGGCGAGCGGTGAGGATCCGGCCCTGGTGCACAACATCTATCCTCTGCTGTGGCAAGAGATTAACCGCGAAGCGGTGCGTGAGGCCGGGCTTGAGAATGAGGTGGCGATCTTTTTCCGCTCCGGATTTCTCGGCTCACAGCCGTTGGCCGGGATCTTGTGGGCAGGTGATCAGCGCACTAGCTTTGACGCCGACGACGGATTGCCCACCATCATCCCCATCGGGCTCGGATTATCCGCCACGGGGTTTCCGTTCCACGGCCACGATGTCGCCGGCTACCAGTCAGTTGGGAACCCGCCCGTCTCCAAGGAGCTTTTCTTTCGCTGGACCGAACTCGCGGCGTTTACGCCGGTGATGCGCACGCATCATGGGATCGCAGTCGATGAGAACTGGACGCTCGCGTCCGACCAGGAGACCACTGAGCTGTGGCGGCGCTACGCCTCGCTGCACGTCCGTCTCTATCCCTACCTGCGGGCGCTTGCGCTGCGGGCCGTCGCCGAGGGGCGCCCGCTGTGGATCCCGCTGGGGCTGTTGCACCCGCGCGAGAGCGAATTGTGGCCCCTCATGGACCAGTTTTATCTGGGCGAAGCTCTACTGGTGGCGCCCGTCGTTCACGAGGGGGTGGTGGCGCGCGATGTGCTCTTGCCCACGCGGCGGTTCGTGCGCATCAGCCTGGAGGAGCAGGTGCTACCGCGGCTAGGCGATGGCGCGCTCGACAGCGACGAGGGGGCGCTCAACGGGCCGGCGACGGTGCGTTCGGCGGCGCCGCTCGGGGAGGTGCCGGTGTTCATTGGGGCCGGAGGGATCGTGCCGATGACCGTCTCCCCCGCGATGACGCTGTTGCCTGGCCGCGAGGGGCTGCCCGGCATCGAGTCGACCGAAGAAGACCGAGTGCTGCACGTGGGTCTTGGGGCCGATGGCGCGCTCACGGAAGAGAGCGGCGCGCGCTATCTCCTCTTTGGCTCCGGAACCGATGCCGCCACCGGGGCGTTGGTGGGGGGGGCAAGGGAGTCCGCTAAGGTTCAGCCGACGGCCGGGAGTGGCGCCGTGGCGGCGTTTGAGCTTCAAGGGGACGGGGTCATTGAGGGCGATGGGTTCCGGTTGGTTCTCGAGGGCCACCCGGCCGAGCGCCGCACCCGCGTTCTTCTTTACTGATACGGCCCGGCGGCGAGTATTTTTTGGTGCGAGTCTGTTTCTCGAAGGAGTTCCGATGAAGAAAGGGATGCGGCCGCTGGCCGAGTTTACGCTGGAGGCCAGGAGAGCGGTCAAGTGGGTGCTCACCGACATCGACGACACCTTGACCACCGGTGGGCGACTGCCGGCGGTGGCCTACGCCGCGCTGGAAGCGCTGAGGGAGGCCGGGTTCGGGGTTGTCCCGGTGACCGGGCGCCCCGCCGGCTGGTGTGATCATATCGCGCGCATGTGGCCGGTTGATGGGGTCGTCGGCGAAAACGGGGCGTTGTACTTTCGCTATGACGAGACTGTGCGCAAGATGACCCGCCGCTTCGCCAAGGAAGAGACCGAGCGGGCCGCCGATCGCGCGAAACTTGCGGCGTTGCGCGAGCGTGTCCTCGAGGAGGTGCCGGGGGCCGGGGTGGCGAGCGATCAGCCCTACCGCGAGGCGGATCTGGCGATCGATATTTGCGAGGATGTGGCGTCGCTCTCGCGTGCTCAGGTGGCGCGCATTTTGGATCTGTTCGAGGAGGCGGGGGCCACCTGCAAGGAGAGTTCGATCCACGTCAACGGTTGGTTCGGCAGCTTTGACAAGCTCTCGATGACGAGGACCTTCTTCGCCGAGGTCTTCGGGGTCGATCTCGACCGAGTGCGCGAGCAGGTGGTCTTTTCGGGCGACTCGCCGAACGATGCGCCGATGTTTGCGTACTTCCCCAACGCGACAGGGGTCGCCAACGTGCGTGGATTCGCTGATCGGCTGGAGGCTCCACCCCAGTGGGTGACCGAGAGCCGGGGAGGCCAGGGGTTCGCGGAGTTGGCCGAGGCGTTGCTCGCGGCACGGCGGGGCGTCGGTGCATGAGCTCGTCCGGGCGAGTGTTGACCCTGAAGACAGGTAAGGTAAGACAGGTGCCAGCCAAGTCGCAAGGGATTGTAACGGCAAGGCAAATCGCTGTTGGGGGGTGCAACGCGTAAGACAGGTGCTCGCAGGTAAGACAGGTGCCAGCCAAGTCGCAAGGGATTGTAACGGCAAGGCAAATCGCTGTTGGGGGGTGCAACGCGTAA
>PWKZ01000199.1 GCA_003559575.1 Bradymonadales bacterium
CGGGATTCGGGAATCGATTCGGGCACAATTGCGGCGTCACCTTCACCAAATCGATGCTCGACGTAGCGCTGCTACGCCTCCGCTCGATTTGGTTTGCTTCCTTGCACTTGCACCCGCCTCACTCCCCTCGGTCCACGGACGCGGTGGAGGATTGAGGCCCCAATCCACACTTGACAGGGGGCGGGCTGGTTCTCAATATACGGGGTTCCCGGTGGCGGCGCCGTTGCCGCCTCGATGTCGGGAGAGAGCTCGCGACTTGCCGGCGGGCTGTTCGCGGAGAGCCAAGAGCGGCCTCTGCCGCATGCCGGATCTGGAGATTCCCATGAAAGCCAAAGATTTAAAGGAATATCAGGCGATTTTGGATGAGCGTCGCAACGCTATCCTGGACGCCGCGCGCAAAGCGCGCGAAGAAGAGCTGGCGATGGATACTGATGATCTGCCCGATGAGATGGACCTCGCCACAGCCGAATACAACCAGTCACTCATCTTCCGGCTGCGAGGCCGAGAGAAGGTGTTGCTCAAAAAAATCGATTCGGCGATCGAGAGAATCAAAAACGGCGAGTACGGCATCTGTGAAGGGTGCGGCGGGAAAATCTCGCCCAAGCGGCTGCGTGCCCGCCCGGTGACTACCTTTTGCATCGAGTGCAAAGAGTCGCAGGAGCAAACAGAGCGCGGCTTCCGTTAACCCCTCTTTTGAAGTTTGCCTTCAGTCAAGCGCCGCCCCCGCCGAGAGCCCCACGTACGGCAACCCAAACAGCCCCGCCTCAAACCGCAAAACGAATCGCCTGATCGGGCGCCATTCGACCCCTGCGTGCCCGGCCGGAACCGGCAAGACGCGGGTGGGCAGGCTGAGATCACGACGGCCGGCCCACCGCCACGCGACACACTGGGAGGCCGGAGACTCGCAGACCGGCACCACATCGGTGGAGGCCACATTGCCAAGCAGTACTCCCAGCCCGAGCCCGGCCCCCAGCTCGACCGCCAGCGAGTCACTCAATAGTCGCCACCGCCAAACGTAAGCCGCTCCGGCGGTGAGCATGCCAAGATCCCACTCGAGCCGCACTGTGGAGAGCGGCGGCAGAGTGCTCTCGAGCCAGTTGCCATCGCGAAAACCGAGACGCAAATAGTCCAGCGAGAAGCGAACCTCGTCGCCGGAAGCCAAACGATAGCGCCCGGCCGCACCGACGGCGTAGCTGTCCATCGTGGTCCGCACGTCGAACAACGCGGCGACGACAAAATCAGGAAACCGAACGTAGCGGCCCCGAAGCTCGATGAGCCAGCGAGATGTTCCGTCAGTGGGCTCCGGCGCGGAGTCGTCGGCGCCGACCTCGATCTGCACGGGGGAGACTGTCGGCGCCGAGGAAGCGGCCGCAAGTGCGCGACCGGATAACACGGGCCTCATTACATATGACGCATGGATCGAGACCAGCGAGATGAGGAGGGCCAGGGTTGCGCTGAGAGGCCGTCCGGCCCACTGAAGGTTTGAACTCTTCATCCCCGCAAGCATCGTACAATCAAAGCCTAGACGCAAGGCCCATAATCGTCGGCTTGTTCTGAGCACCGAGCGGGTGGAGTCAGGTGCAAATGCAAGGAAACAAACCGAATCGGGCGCAGGCGTAGCAGCGCTACGTCGAGCACCGATTCGGTGCAGGTGACGCCGCAGTTGGGCCTGAATCCGCGCGCGAATGCCAGGATGAGCCGACGATTAGGGAAGGCGTTGACACCCGCGTCAGGGGCGTGCTATGAAGCCGCTCCCTCGGTCTGCGAGGCGATGGGCCTCGCTCGAGGTGAGCGGTTTCCCATTGGGGCGTCGTCAAGTGGCAAGACACAGGGTTTTGGTCCCTGCATCCTAGGTTCGAATCCTAGCGCCCCAGCCAGCGCCGGAACGGACAGACGCCGGCGATTCGTTGTAGTAACCTCGCGGGTCCTTGACGGGCCCCAGAGATAAAAGAACGGGAAGAACTGGAGGAGACGATGGATCTCGCTACGCTGCAGGCGGAGCCGCGACCAAACACGGGCAAGGGGGTCGCGCGAAAACTAAGGGCCGTCGGTCGCGCTCCCGCCGTGTGTTACGGCATCGCAAAGGAGCCGGCCCACCTTAGCGTTGACCCACGCGCAATCCTGCAGCTCCTCAAAAGCTCCAGGGGACGCAATAGCGTCGTCAACCTCACGATCGAGGGCGAGCCCAAGCCGAGGATGGCGCTCCTCAAAGACCTCCAGATCCACCCGTTGAAGCGGCGGATTTTACATGTCGACTTCCTGGAAGTCAGTGACGACTCAGTCCTCAAGCTGAGCATCCCGGTCAAAATCGTTGGGCAATCGGAGGGCGTCAAAGCCGGTGGCTCCATGCGCTGGGTCCTCAAGGAGGTCGCCGTCTTCTGCAAGCCGGCCGATATCCCAACGGAGATCGAGGTGGATATAACACCCCTCAAAATTGGTGACGTACTCTACGTCGAGAATGTCGCTTTCGGCGAGGGGATCACCTCGGCCACCAAGCCCCGCGTCCCCATCGTGGCCGTGCGTTCGGGCCGCGCGGAGATGGAAGAGGACGAGGAGGAAGAGGCCGAGGAAGGCGCGGCCGAGCCGACCGCCGAAGCAGAAGCCAAGCCCGAGTAGGGACGGTTATGTCACTTGGCCGGGGCATCATGAGCCGGGCCCGACGGAGCCTGTCCGAAGCACTCGGTTTGCTCCGGCCAGGGCCGGAAGCCGCGCCGGCCGCTGACGGATTGCTCGTTGCCGGCCTGGGAAACCCCGGCGATAAATACCGAGGCAGCCGGCACAACGTCGGGTTTGAGATCATAGACCACCTGGCGGCGCGCCTCGATAGCCGCTTCGAGCGAGACTTTGAAGGGCTGGTGGCACGAGGAAAACTCGGTGAGACAAACCTTGTGCTTCTCAAGCCTCTCACATATATGAACCGAAGCGGTCGCGCCGTGGTTGCGGCGGCCAAACATTTCGGGATCGCTGTCGCGAACCTCGTCGTGATTCACGACGAGGTCGATTTACCCTTCGGGCGCTTGAAAATCAAAAACGGTGGCGGGCACGCGGGCCACAACGGTCTCCGCTCGATAGTCGCGTCGCTCGGCTCATCCGATTTTATCCGCCTCCGGGTGGGGATCGGACGCCCCTCCGAGGGCACGCTCGTCGAGCATGTCCTCGCACCCTGGTCGCAAAGCGAGCGCGCGTCGATCGCGACATTGAAGAACAACGCCGCCGATGCCCTGGAGGAGATCCTCCGCGAGGGGGTCTTGGCGGCGATGAACCGCGTCAATGGACGCCAGAGCGTACCAACCGCGCTCGGGCGATAAATGACAACGTTTTTTAGGCCGGTCGCAACGCGATCGACGAAATGAAGGAGGACTCGAAGAGATGGCCGAAAGTCTACAAATCCCGATTCTGGTCTCGACGGTGGTCGGAGCGCTCGCGCTTCTGTTCGCCTTCGCGAAGACCGTCTGGGTCAACCGTCAGGATACAGGCACCGACCGCATGCGGGAGATCGGTGGCCACATCCGCGACGGTGCCATGGCGTTTCTGCGCAAGGAGTACAGCGTCCTGGGGGCTTTTGTGCTGGTGGTGGCAGTGTTGCTCGCCGTCAGCAACGCAGCCCAGAAGGACAGCCACTGGACCATCGCCGTCTCTTTCATCTTTGGCGCGATATGCTCCGGGCTCGCCGGGTTTTTCGGCATGCGAGTAGCCACCGCGGCCAACTTCCGCACCGCGGCGGCCGCTAGAGGCTCGCTCAACGACGCGTTGAAAGTCGCCTTCAGCGGCGGCACCGTAATGGGCATGAGCGTCGTCGGGCTGGCCATCGGAGGCATGAGCCTTCTGTTCCTGCTCTACCTCGTCACCAATATGTTCGTCACTGACACCGGCGCCACCAACTTGAACCAGCTTCTCAACGTGCTCTCGGGCTTCAGCCTCGGAGCCAGCTCCATCGCGCTGTTCGCGAGAGTCGGCGGCGGCATCTACACCAAAGCGGCCGACGTCGGCGCCGACCTCGTCGGTAAGGTTGAGGCCGGGATCCCCGAAGATGACCCGCGCAATCCTGCGACCATCGCCGACAACGTCGGTGACAACGTCGGCGACGTGGCCGGCATGGGCGCCGACCTGTTCGAGTCATATGTGGGCGCCATCCTCGGTGCCATGATCCTCGGATACAGCATGTATGCCGCGACGGGGACACCCGACGTGGAGCCCAACATCCTCGTCCGCAACTTGATAACCATCCCGCTGGTGCTGGCGGCGGTGGGGATTCTGGTCTCCATTATCGCCACCTTCTTCGTCCGCACTCGCGAGGGCGGCAACCCGCAGACGGCGCTCAACATCGGCACCTTCGGCGCCGCTATCATGATGGCCCTCGTATCCTACTTCGTCATCGCCTACTTCATCCCCGCCAACTACTATTTCGTACGCGAGGCGGGCGTCACCGCGGTCGTCGTGGGCCCACTCACCGGCGGCGCCACCGGAATCTCGGCTCCTCTCGGCATCTTCCTGGCGACTATCGGCGGACTCATCGCCGGCACGGCGGTGGGCCTCTCCACCGAGTTCTTCACCTCCGAGAAGCGCGCCCCGGTCAAGAGCATCGCTCACGCCGCGCTCACCGGCTCGGCCACCAATATCATCAAGGGGTTGGCCGTTGGGATGCAGAGCACCGCGATCCCCATCCTCTTTATCGCGGCGGCAATCATCGTTGCGTTCTTGACCGCGGGTCTCTACGGGATCGCCATCGCGGCTCTCGGGATGCTCTCCACCACGGGTATTCAGCTCGCGGTGGATGCCTACGGTCCGGTGGCCGACAACGCCGGCGGGATCGCCGAGATGGCTGAACTCGACCCGAAGGTGCGTGAGCGCACCGACCAGCTCGACGCGGTCGGCAACACCACGGCAGCCATCGGCAAGGGCTTTGCCATCGGCTCAGCAGCCCTCACCGCCCTGGCGCTCTTCGCCGCCTTCTCCGCCAAAGTGGACCTCGCGGCGCTCGACATCATGAACCCGACCGTGATGGTTGGGCTATTGATCGGAGCGATGCTGCCGTTCTTCTTCTCCTCGATGGCGATGAACGCCGTCGGCAAGGCCGCCGAGGCAATGATCGAAGAGGTCCGGCGCCAGTTCCGCAACATTCCGGGGCTCCTCGAAGGCAAGGCGCAGGCCGATCACGCTCATTGCGTCGCGATCTCCACCACGGCGGCGATCCGGAGCATGGTGGCGCCCGGCCTCCTGGCCGTGGTAACCCCGGTCGTCGTGGGCCTGATCTCCATCGAGGCGCTCGGCGGGCTGCTGGCGGGCGTGACGGTCTCCGGAGTCGTCATGGCGATCTTCATGTCCAACGCCGGCGGGGCATGGGACAATGCCAAGAAATACATCGAGGCGGGCGCCCATGGCGGCAAGGGCTCCGACGCCCACAAAGCGTCGGTGACCGGCGACACCGTAGGCGATCCATTCAAGGATACCGCCGGCCCGTCGCTCAACATTCTCATCAAGCTCATGTCGGTGGTGGCGGTGGTCATCGCCCCCGTGCTCGTCACATGGCACGGCTGATCACCGAGCGAGTGAAATAATTGCCGGGCTCACGGTGGGCTCGAACAACTCGTCGCTCCTTGCCCCGCGCGCGGTCGCGCGGGGCCGCAAAGGCCATAAGGAGGCTCAATGCAAAGACTGCGACTCTACGAACTAGTCTACATCACGAATCCTGACGTGGGTGACGATGTCCTCGCCAAGCTTCGTGAGCGCTTCACCGAAGTGCTGGAGAAACACAAGGGGCGTCTGCTGCGCCACGACACCTGGGGCAAGCGCAAGCTCGCCTACGAGATCAAAAAGCAGCCGCGCGGTGTCTATCAATACGCCCTGTTCATCGGTGATGAGGGGGCGGTCGACGAGATCCAGCGCCATCTCCGGATCTCCGACCCGGTACTGAAGTTCTTGACCGTCCTGCTCGATCCGGACGTCAACCCCGAAGACTTCGACGCTGACGGCCGACGCCAGTCCGATCCGCTCGCCGCCAGCGAGATCCCAATCCGCGGCGACGAAGAGGAGTCGGCTCCTTCCGAGCAACGCCGGCCGGAGAAATCGGGCAAGGCTTCGGAGCCTGCCGAGAGCGTAACGCCGGAGACCGAGACGGAGACCGAGACGGAGACCGAGACGGAGACCGAGACGGAGACCGAGACGGAGACCGAGACGGAGACCGAGACGGAGACCGAG
>PWKZ01000069.1 GCA_003559575.1 Bradymonadales bacterium
CTACCCCCCCCCACCTGCACCGCCGTTCGGCCGCCGCTACGAGGCAATCTGCAGCGTCGGCTTCACCGATTTGGTGCTCGAGATAGACTCTGCGCTTCCCTCCACCCAAAACGTCCATAATCGTCGGCCCATCCAGGGATTCGCGGACGGATTCACGCACATCTGCGGCGTCACCTGCAGAAGAATTAGTGCTCGACGTAGGCGCTGCGTTGGCCTCCGCCTAAGAACGGCTTGTTTCCTTGCACATGCGCGCGACTCCACTTAGCGGGGCTCCTCAGAACGAACCGACGATTCTGGTGCGATTTATTTGCCCGAGAACACGATGATTTAGGCGTGACAGGATTCGAACCTGTGGCCTTCGGCTCCGGAGGCCGACGCTCTATCCAACTGAGCTACACGCCCAGGCGCGGCGTAGTCTGCGCTACCCACGACCGGCTTGTCAACTATGATATCGGCTGCCTCCAATGAATTCGCGCAGGATCGAGTTGGCCGGCACGCCCTCGGGAGAGACTCCGCGCACGAGCCGAACGAGATCGTGCAACCGCCGCGCCTCGGGGTATTGCGGCGAGTCGTGCGGCACCTCGGCCAGCGCTTCGGCGGCGGCGGCCTTGAGCGCGTTCAACTCGTAGACCAGCGCTGAATTGAACATCACGTCGGCGCTCTCCTGGTAGGGGAAAATGTATTTCTCTTCGCCCGCGCGCACCGACGGCCAGCGCGCCAGAGTCTCTTCGGTGCTATAGCCGCGGGACCGCCGGTCGCGCACTATCCGGCGCAGCAGGCGCACATCCGAGGTGGACAGCGCGTTTTGCTCGTCCATGTTCAAATGTGTCAGCGCGCTGACGTACACCTTGAACTTCAAGTGCGGCCACAGTTTGGGGGTCAACGCGTCGTTAAGCCCATGAATTCCCTCAATGATGAGCAGGCGGCCGGGCCCCATCCGCAAGCTGCGGCCTTCATATCTCTTCCCGTTGCTAAAATCGAACCGCGGGAGAACAACGGAGCGCCCGTCCAGAAGCTCATGCAGATGACGGTTGAACAGGTCCAGGTCGATGGCAGCCAGCGTCTCGAAGTTGTATTCGCCATGTTCATCGCGTGGCGTCTCGGGGCGGCTCACGAAGTAGTCGTCGAGCGAGATCGTGGCAGGATCGATCCCGAGCACCCGCAACTGAATGTCCAGACGGCGCGAAAACGTCGTTTTGCCCGAGGACGAGGGTCCCGCGATCAAAACCACCTGCGGGCGCGGATCGCGCTGAGCTATCAAGTCCGCCACCGCGGCGATTTTTTTGGAATGCAAGGCCTCGGAGACCTGAACCAGCGTGTCGAAGCGCCCAAAAGCGGCGTGCTCATTCAACTCACCGACGGTCTCGGCCCCGAGCACCCTGCACCACCGCTCGTACTCGTAAAAGATGCGAAACAGCTTGGGGCGTTCGCCCGGGCCACCGAGCTTGTCGGGGTTCGCCCGGTCGGGCAGGCACATGAGAAACCCGGGGGGATAGGACTTGAGATCGAAGTGATTGAGGAGTCCGGTGCGCGGCACGAGCGGACCGGGGAACAAGTGGTAGAGGCCCGCGCAGCGATGAAGCCGCACAGTCGGATGCGGCCAATCAGCCAATAATTTCAGCTTGGCCGTATCACGCGCTTCGGTAAACAGCCGCCGCGCCTCCTCCTTGGTGACGTCCACAGGCTCGATGGGGAGATCCGCCTCCACCAGACGAAACATCTCATCCTTGATCCGCGTTATCGTGTGGGAACACAGCTCGCGCATGTCATGCAACTTGCCGTAGACACAGCGCCCGAGAGTATGTTCCAGCATGATCCGCTCGCCGGGATAGATCCCGCCCGCCGCCACCGACAGAAGAAACGCCAACCCATGCCGGTAAGCGCGAAATCCGGCGCGATCACGGATGGTCAAAAAGCTCAGCCGGCCATCACGGGTGAGCGGAGTGAGCAAATCCACCCACTCGTTGTTCATGAGCGCCACCAGCGCCCCCTCCGGTTTCTCAGGCAGGTCGCCGAGGATCGTCCCGGACTCGATCTCCCGCTCCTCTCCTGAGTCAAAGCGAACGGTCACCATCGCGCCGCCGGATGTCGAGTGCCCGTCGGTCATGCTCTCCCCTTCTTCAACAGTCCGCAGGCGCCGCGCGACGCGTGCCGGTCCCCATCCATAAAGCCCGAGATCCCGTGGGCGGCTATCAGCCTTGAGCTATCAGCTCAGGTCCCCACTATATTGCCACTCTCCGGCTTGACAGCTCGCATCCGGAAACGAATGTTCCAGATGCGAACTAGCTAATTAGTCAAAACAATTTATCCATGCAACCCCCAATCCCCCGGATGCCGATTCAGGCACATCTGCGGCGTCACCTGAACCGAGTCTGGCACCGAGTCTGAAACGGAGATTATGGGCCGAGATGCGATTGGCCTGTCATGCAGGTCTTTTTTTGCTAGGCTGCACGCGACCATGAGCCGGACGGCTCGCTAACGGCGTGAAGGCCATGCCTCGCACGCCTCCATGCGCGGCAGGAGCGATAGGCTTTGAGAGCATTATTTGCAGCTATTGAGCGCGGCTCAATCTGGATTCTCCTCGTCACTGTAATCCTTGTTCTGGCGGCATCACTACGGTTCGCGGACCTCGGTTACAGCGACGACGTAACCCGCTTCCTCCCCGAGGGTGACCCGGAGGTGGCGCAGTTCACCCGCATCGGCAATATGTTCGGCGGACTCAACATCGCCATCGTGGGGCTCGACACCACCGAGGCCGGCGGAGACATCTTCACTCCGCAGCGCATCGATTTACTCGTGGATCTGAGTGACAAGCTGCGCCAGGTGCCCGGCGTGCGGGCGGTCTCGAGCCTCGCGACAGCGCGCGACTCGCGCGAACGCACCCTCCCGAGCGGCGAGATCGAGGTCGTCGTCGAAGACGTGATCCCGGCGGTGCCCGACAGTCAGGTAGACGCCGACGACCTTCGCCGGCGGGTACTCGGCGCCCCTCACCTGGTGGGCAGCTTTGTCTCTCCAGACGGACGCGCGGCGCTCATTTTGTGCAACCTCGACGACCGCATCAGCGCGCTGGACACCGCGGCCTTGATCCGCACCGAGGTGGAGACACGGCAGCTTGCCGAGAGAGGCCTGGAGGCCCACCTGGGTGGCGCACCGTTCATCAGCGAGGGGCTGGCGCGGGCCGCGGAAGACGACCTCATGCTGCTCGGCCCCCTCGTGGCGCTGACAATTCTGCTCATCGTCTTTTTCTCTTTTGGAAGCATCCGCGCCGCGCTCCTGGCTATCATTCCCGTGGGCGCGGCGATTGTTTTGACAATGGGGTTCATGGCCGCGGTGGGGGAGCCCCTGACTCTGATCTCCTCATCGCTGCCAATCGTGCTGCTGGCGCTCGGCAGCGCTTACCCGGTGCACGTTGTGACCCACGCCCTGCGAGCAGCCTCCGAAAGCGGCGTCTGGAATCGCGAGACAATCCGGACAGCGCTCGAGCGCGTCGGTCCGCCGGTGCTCGGCGCCGGCGTGACCACCATGATCGCGTTTCTCTCGTTTCTCGCCATGAACCTCGAGCCGATGCGCAAGTTTGGCCTCTTCATGGCCCTCGGCACGCTCATCTCCACCGCGATGGCAGTCCTGGTGCTGCCCGCCGCGATGCTGCACATCAAACTGCGTCCCCCCACCGCGCGCGGCCGAATCGGAGCGCGCCCGGTTATGTGGTTGCAGCGTTGCACCACCACCCTCGACAGGCACGCGCGCGCAACGTTGGCAGTAGTGTTGCTCGTGGTGATCGCGGGCACCGTGGGGGTCACCTTCGTTCGCACCGACATGAGCACATCCAGCTACTTCACCCGCGAGACCGACACCGTGCGCGCCGATCACTTCCTGGAAGATCGATTCGGCGGATCACTGTATCTTCAGATCGTCGTTGAAGGCGACGTGCGCGATCCCCTGGTGCTCGATGAGATTGCTCGGCTGGAGGACTTCCTAGCGACCCTGGAAGGCGTCTCCGACGTGCGTAGCGTCACCGAGGTCATCCGAATCGCAAACCGGAGCCTGTTTGGCTCCTCGGCTCTCCCCCGCCGGCGCGAACAAGTCATGAGCCTCGCGACCCTCGCCGACGACGATCCCGCCGTCCGCATGCTCGTCACCCGCGATTGGGACGCCGCGTTGGTGCAAGTGCGGCTGGGCGGATTTGACGCCGACGCCGCCGAAGTCCTCGCCGAGCGAGTACGAGAATACGTCCAAGAGCAAATGCCCCGCGCGAGCTCCGCCGTCTCCTGGCGAACCCCCACGACCTCACCGGACACCATCGCGTTGGCCCTCGCGCGCGCCGCCCGGTCATTGACGACCGTGCTCTACGACTCGACAGAGTTCTCTCCGGCACGCCACAATGCGCTCACCGATGCCATTGCCCGCGGCTTGTCGGCCGAGCGCGCGACCCCGGGCGAGGACTTCCCGGACGACCTCCGGCGCACCCTCGAGCGGCACCTCAACGAGCACGAGCTCATCTACCTGGAGGGCGGCCCGGCGGCGCTCCCGCGCGTGGTGGATGAATTCCTCGCCGCCATGGAGCGGGAAGTGCTTCTCTATGAGACCGCGGCCGAGATACTGTTCGCCCATGCCGACGCCGAGGAGCGCGATGCCGTCACCGAAGCACACGCGGCGGGCAAGTCCGCCGGCGGCTTTGAACGCGCCGTCGGGACCATCCATCGCAGCGTCCGCGAACTACAAGATAGCGTCGTCAAGGAGGCGCTGCTGAGCGAGGTCCGCGCGGTCACCACCGACGTCGCCTCAGTGTGGGACGATCCGGTCAGAGGCGAGCGCGCTGAGCAGATCTTGGCCGATCTGCTGGACGACCTGCTCTTCCTGCCCCACGAGTCGGCGCTCGAATTGCCCGAGGAGAGCCTCCGCACCACCGCCACCACCGCCGCGGTGAGCGGTTATCCCGTGCTGTGGGCCGGCATGAACGCCAGCATCCGGGCCAACCAAGTCAAGAGTGTGACCGTCTCGATCGTGGTCATTTTGTTCGTGCTGACCGTAATCTTCCGGTCGGTTATAATCGGCCTGGCGGCCATGCTGCCCACGGCGCTGACACTGGTGGTGGCGTTCGGGATCCTGGGCCTGAGTGGAACTCCCATCGACATGGGCAGCACGATGATCACCAGTATCGCCTTCGGAGTGGGCATCGACTACGCCATCCACTTCCTCTGGGCCTACCGTCGCCGCCTGGCGGATGGCCGCCGGGAAGCGGGGTTCCAGGCCATCGCCACCGCCGGGCCGTCCATTGTCGTCAACGCGCTGGAGGTGGGGTTGGCCTTTGGCATTCTCGCGTTCGGGACCGTCGCGCCGATGTCGCGCTTCGGGGTACTCACCGGAGAGACGATGCTGTTGGCCGCCGGCGCGACATTGTTCCTGCTGCCACCGCTGTTGTGGCGCCTGAACGTCCCCATGCTAAAGTGACGTGATCGCCCACGAGGCGAACACAGATGAATCGCGGCCGGCACCGAAACGGCCGTGGGAGAGTGAGAGCGACATGTCTATGAATCTGAGAATCGGACTCACATTGCTCGTGTTGACGATGGCGCTCGGAGCGCCGCGCGCCGGTCTGGCGGATCGGCACCCGTCGGTGGAGCCGCCCGACTACGCCAAGATTGCCGCGAAAGGGGCACAGGCCATCCTTGAGACTACCGACGAGATCCACTTTGGTTATCGCACAATGTGGGTCGACTCCACCATCGAGGTCTACCCGCCCGGCGAGGACACCCCGCGACGGCTGCGCACGGTAATGCACCAAGACGGCGAGCGGCGCCTGATTCAGATCCTGGAGCCGGCCGACGTGAACGGGATGGGGATCCTGATTCAAGACGCCCGCACGATGTACGTCTATGTGCCGGAGTTCGACGAGACCCGGCGCGTCGCGACTCACGCTCGTCAACAGTCTTTTTTGGGCTCCGACTTCGCGTTCGACGACATGGCGATGTCCCGGCTGGCCCCGCATTACAAAGCCGAGATTGAGAGCGAGACCGATGACGTGGTGGTGCTCAAACTCACCGCGCGCGAAGATGCCGACCCCGATTACCCCAAGCTGAAACTGCACGTCTGCAAGAAGACCGTCCAGATGAAAAAACAAGAATACTATGACGACGAGGGGCGACACGCCCGCACCCAGACCCGCTCCCGGATGCGCACCTTC
>PWKZ01000106.1 GCA_003559575.1 Bradymonadales bacterium
CACCAGATGCGGGCGCGCCCGCGCGAGCGCGCCCGCCAAATCGGTCGTCACCACCACCCCGCGCGCGCCGTAGTCCTCTTCGAGCCGGGCCAAAGTCCCCGGCGTGCGACACACGGCGGCCACCGGGCGCGCTCCCGCCGCCTTGAGGTAGGCGTCGAGATGGCGCCGCCCCATATAGCCCGCACCGATGACGAGCGCCCGCAGCGGCGAGGCCGACCGGGAGCCTTCACCTCGCGGGGGAGATGACGGGGAGGTTGAATTCAGCTCAGCACTCCTCCTCGGCCTCGGCCGAGATCAAGAACGGCGCAAGCGTGAAGTCGGCCGCCTCCTCCACCCGCAGGTCGTCGAGGCGCGAGTCCTCGAAAGGCTCGAAGCCGTGCAGCGAGATCGGCAGAGTGAGTCGCCGCGCGGCCTCGAGAGCCACGAGCAGCGCCTCTCGCACCTCGTCCAACGGCGGCGGTGGGACAACCGCGTCTCGCTGCCGCACGAACGAGAGCTCCACCGCCTCGAGACGCCTCGCAAGCGGCACCATCTCGGCCAACCGCCCGACGTTTGCGCGGGTCACCGGAGCGCCTAAGGTGACAGCGACAGCGCGCGCCGGCGCCCCCTCTTGACGCGAGACGGCTGAAAGCGCGCGGATACCACGGACGGCCTGGGCGAAACTACCCGCGACGCGGGTCATCTCGTCGTGTTCGTCGGCTCCGGGGGCCCAGAGCGGCACCAGCACCTCGGTGACCCCCGCCACCACCAGGGCGCGCGCGAGATCGCGGTAGGCCATCAACCGCCCGTTGGTCACGAGCTGGATTACGAGGTAGCCAAGCTCGCGGGCGGCAGTCACAAGCGCGGGCAGAGAGTCGTGCAGCGTCGGCTCCCGCCCGGTGAACGTCACCTGATCGGCCCCCTGCTCGCGCCCCAACTCGAGCAGCAGCTCAATCTCCCTCTGCTCCTTCGGGTATGAACGACCACGCTCGAAGCATACCCGGCAGCCGTTGTTGCAGCGGTCCATCATCTTGACTATCAGCGCCTTGCCGCCCATTTCGCTCATCTCATCCCCAAAATGCCCGCGAGCGCCGGCGCGGCTTCAACTCGCTCCAGCCGCGCTTCCAGACGTAGGCGCGCCAGACCCCGTTGCAGAAGTTCTTGTGCACACAGCGCACGCACGGCGGCCCCTGCGCCTTGCCCGAGGTGATTGGCCGCAGCCGCTCATCGCGCGCCTGGCCGGGCGGGCGAGCCCGCAGCGCGCGGCACTCCCTGTACTCGAGGGTCGCCGTCGCCTCGGAGTCAGACAGGAAGCACAGCGGTAGACTGGCGTAGTGCGTATCGGTGTCGATACCGTGGCGCGCGGCCCGCGCGATGGCCTCGGCGATGGCGGGCCGGGAGTCCGAATAGGACGGCAACAGCGCCGGGTGGGCCGCGGCTCGCCCGTGGGGTTGCATCAGTGTCACGCAGACGACCTCGAGCGGGACCTTGCCCGCCGGTGTGCCGAGCAGACCCAGCTCGGCGGCCAGGTGGTCGATGAAATCCGGAAACGAGGCGAGGTTGAGTGTCGTCAGCACCGGGTTCAGGGTGACGGGGATACCGGCCCGCAAGGCGGCCTTGATCCCTTTCAAAGTGCTCTCTCCGCTGCCGCGGAGACCGGTGAGTTTGTCTTGCACCTCCGGCTTGTGGGAGTGGTAGGCCACGAACGCGCTCGTCAGGCCTGCGCCCCGAAGGGCGACGGCGCGCGCGGGGGTCAGAAGCGTAGCGTTGGTCTGGACCTGCACCCTCTCGATCCCCTGTTCGCGCGCATAGACCACAAGCTCCTCCAGGTCGGATCGCAACAGTGGCTCACCACCGGAGAAGGACAACTCGCGCCCTTCGCGTCCCCCCCGCGCCGCGAACCGCGCGACCATCGCCTTGGCCTCCTCGGTGGTGGGCACCGTGAACTCTGGGTCGCTCTCGGGAGGGACGTTGCAAAACGGGCAGCGCTCGTTGCAAGCCAGAGTGAGCCGCAGCACTTCATTACCGGGGACCTCATCGCCCACCGCCACCGCGCCGCCGGTGCCCGCCGTCTCGGTGGCCCCGGACAGGATCTCCGCCGAGACCTCATCGCCGCCGGCGCCCGCCGGACGCACCTCATCCTCGCCGTGAATGGCGATGTATCCCCGCCAGACCCCAAGGCAGTGGGGCTCGTGGCGGCAAGCGGCGCAAGCGGCGACTTTGACCTTCTCGGTCTCGTTGTTCTTGAGCTCGGCCAAGGTCTTGGGATCGAGGCCCGAGAGCTGACGATACTCGTCGCTGGCCCACTCGAACCCCGGAACGAAGCAGACCGGTACGCCGCAGCCGGGGTTCGAAAACGGGATCCCAAGCTCGCGGCACAGCTCATAGGCGCGCCGCAAGTAGGGCGCCACCGCGGACAACCGGGGCACCACCCACCGGTTGCGCATGGCTGCCCCCCCGCTCATCACGAAGGAGAAAGAGAGGGCCTGAAAGCCGGGCAAGGCGGTCGCCACGAACCGCACATAATCCATCAGGTGGCGGTAATTGCGGCGCTGGACGACGATGTTCAGGGTGACGGGGATCCCGGCCTCCATGAGCGCCCTGGTGCCGGCGACAGTCTTGTCGAAGGTCCCCGGCGCGCCCGTGAGCGAATCGGACAGCTCGGCCTCGTGAGCGTGCAACGCGACAAAGGCGCTCGTCACTCCGGCCTGATGAAGCTCGCGCGCGGCCCCGGGGCGCGCGCAAGCGACGGCGTTGGTCTGCAGCTCCACCTCGAGGACGCCAAGCGCCCGGGCGTGGCGGACGAGCGGCAGAAGCGCGCCGCTGAGGGTCGGCTCGCCGCCGGAGATTACAAGCCGGCGCACCCCGCGACCGGCGAGGTCGGCGACGGCGGCCATGAGAAAAGTGCCGTCCGGGTGGCCGATGTCCTCGCGGGCGTTGCAAAATACACAGCGCTGATCGCACGCCGCCGTTATCCGCAGGATCTCGGAGAACGTGGTACAGGCCGGCTCGGCCCCCGGAATTTGCCGCTCTCCCCGGATGTTCTCACTCATCGCGCCCCCCGTGATCAACTGAGCGACACTCGTTCTCGGCGCGCCCCGCCGAAGACACGGCCCTGGCGGAGTCGAGGAAAGAGCCGGTCTCCCGGTCGCGGGGCCCCGAGGGCCAGAGTTCACTCGGCCGGCGCACCGGCTCCCCCGGGACCGGCTCGAGCTCGGCGGGCCCGCGCCGAATGAGATAGAAGGCCTCGATCCCTTCGCACAGAAAACGGAAGCGACACGTCCGGCAGGTCAGCGGGTGGGCGCACCGATCGGCGAAGCGCTGATCGATACGCGGTGTGCCCGCCTCCTCGGCGTCGATCTGCGTGTTGATGTGGCGCCGTTGCTCGCGCCCCCAAAAGAGATCGTCGGCGTACCCCTCGAACCCCTGGAGGTGGCAAAACGGCAGCTTGGCGACGGTGACGAGCTGCCCGAGGTCACGCGCCACCGCGAGCGCCTCGCGCACATGTGTCCCCGCCACCTTGAAGCGGGGGTAGAGCCGCGCGAAGTCGCGATAGGCGCCCCCGGTGGGATTGGGCAACGCCATGAACAGATGGAGCGGCCGAAAACGGTTGAGATAGCGCACCATCTCGGCCAGATGGGGGGCGTTGATCGAGGTTATGACGCTACTCGTATGAAACCGGCAGCCCTCCAGGACCAGATTGAGGAGCCCTCGCTCGGTCTCGGCGAAGCTCCCCGGCTGATCGGTCAGTTTGTCGTGAACCTCGGCGCCCGGACCATGAACCGAGACGCAGACGTCGGTCAGCCCGGCCCGCAGAAGCTCGCGCAGAAAGCGCCTGTCAGCGAAGCGCCGGCCGTTGGTGGTGATGAAGACGTTACTGAAGCCGATGCGACAGGCAAACCGCACGAGCGCGGCGATATCACGCCTGATGGTGGGCTCGCCGCCCAGGAAAGTCACATGGTTATAGCCTTCGCGGCGGTAGCGCGCGAGATCGGCGCGCACCTTGTCGCCGGGGATCTTGAACATCCCCTCCTGCCGGGAGCGCTCACGGCGCTCTTGCTCCCCGCAAAACAGACAGTGGTTGTTGCAGGCCCAGCCCAGATTGAGTTCGACCCTGCGAGTTGCGGTCACTTCAAGGACTCCCTCCGCATCGGCGACCTCGCCGACGCGTCCGGCATCACAGAACAACGTACCGCAATTGTCTTGAACTTGGCTACAATGCCCATAATCCACCATGAGCGTCGGCTCGTTCTGAGGACCGAGGGGAGCGAGGCGGGTACAAGTGCAAGAAAACAAGCCAAATCGAGCGGAGGCCAACGCAGCCCCTTGAGCGTTTAGGCGGCGAAGAATTGGGGGCGTCCCGGAATTGACCGAGATTGTTGGCGACAAGAGCGCCGGTGTGCTCCCGCAAATACGCGAAAGCTTCTAGAAACTCCAGCCAATCCAGTAGTTCAGCATCGGCATGACCTTGAGCGGCAGGGTGACGTCGGAGACCAGATCGCCGAACAACACCGGAAACGCGGCGCCCCCCTCGAGCGACATGATGAAGCCGGATTGCCACTGCCAGGTATACCCGATGGTGGCCCCGATGCTGAACACACCGAGCCCCCCGGAGTCGCTCTCGTAGGAACCGCGAGCATACTCCAGTCCGAGTTGCGGCTTGATGAAGAAACCACGGATCGACGAGCTGCCCGGGAACATCGGAGCGCCCAAGATCACCCCGCCGCCGGTGACCTTCAAGTCCCCGAAAGACCAGTGCATGAAAGACGGCTGCACCGCCAATCCCAACCACGGCAGGAGTCTACGCTCATACTCGAACCGCAGACTCCACATCCCGAACGCGGCCCCGAGGACCAGCGCCACCGGGTTGACCATGATCGCGTTGGGTGGATAGGCCGGACTGGTGGGCGCCTCCACCGGGACAACCGCCTCACCACGCGCCTCGGGCACGACACTCGCCGCCAGCACCAACGCAGCGACCACGGCCACAACTCGTCTGGCAAACACTCTGTTCATCTCAACCTCCTTCTCTCTTGCTCATTCGCGCTCGCGATTGTCGAAGATCGTCTGCTCAGTCACGAACCGCTCGATCCCAATCTTGCCGATGATTGCATCCAACTTGCTCGTCACGCATGTGACCGGAACCTCTAGCTCGGCCTGCAACTCCTCGGCCAGTTTGGCGCACAGCGCGTCGGGATCCTCTCCGGGCAGCCCCTTCAACACGACCTTCAACTCGTCGCCCGTCGCGCCGCGGAAGAGTTCTGCATACCACAAGAGCACCTCGTTGCGCGCGAACATCGCGCGCTTCAACCGGTTGCCGTTGAGCAGCTTGCCCCCGCCGGCGCTTTCGAACTCGAAGTAGAGTGATTTGCGCTCGATCTCGCCAAGGATGCGCGGCACCGTACGCTTGCAGTGCGGGCAGGGCGTGGTGGTGAGCCCTCCCGTGGTGATGTCGCCCGTCTTGAAGCGCAGGAAGACCGTGCCGCGCGCGTCGAGGTTCGTGATGACAATCTCACCGGGCTCGCCCTCGCCCACCACCGCCCCCGTGTCGGGATCGACGACCTCCACGAGCACGTGGTCGGGGTTGGTGTGGTAACCGTGGCCGAGCGCGCACTCGGCCCAGCCCGACTTGGCCTCCGAGAGGAAATAGCAGCGCTGCACGGCGGTGCCCGCGGCCTTCATGGCTCCCATGAGCCGCTGCAGACGCTCGGCCGCCTCCAGCGGCGCGTAGTCGATCCCTATCAAAATCCGCTTCAGATACTCCGGCTCGATCTGGAAATGGCGCAGCGACTGCAAGGCAAACAGCGCGTAGCCGGGTGCGGCCGCGAGCACGTCGGCCTCCAGGTTGTTGACGGCCTTCAAGATCTTCTCGAGCCCCAAGACCTTGCCGCCACCGCTGTGTAGCGCAGTGCTGCCCACCGCCAGCGTGCCGTGAAACATTTGCCAGAAGTGGACGCCGGGCGCGAAGGTGAAAGCGCACACCAGCGTGTCGTCGCGCGCGAGGTCCAGTACATCAAAGAACCGCACCGCGGCCTCGCGGAGGTTGTCGAGATCGTATCGCGTATACTCGATGGGCAGCGCCTTGCCGGTACGCCCCGCCGTGAACATCAGTGACCGCAACTTGTAGTCGGCTCTCTCGCGGCCCCTTGGTTTGCGCCGCAGGAACGAGAATAGCCCCCGGTGGGGCTTCTCCTCCGGGCCGGGCGGCTCCAAAACGAACCGCTTGGGCCGCAACCGATCATCGGGACGCGGCAGGACATCCGCCTTCTCCGTAAACGGCAGCTTGGCCAGGTCGTCGCGGCCCTTGATCCGGTCGGGATCGAGACCTCGCTCCTGAAAGAGCGCGCGATAGTGCGGATGCCTCCGCGCGAGCTCCTCGGTGAGCATCGCGTGCAGCAACTGATCCTGCATCTTGCGGATGGCCGATGGCGCCATCCGGCTGACCTTGGTCCAGGATCGCATTTAAAGCCCCCCTCAGTCCGGCCGGTTGTCGACGATTCGCTTTTCCTTCAACTCGGTCTCCATGCCGAGCTGCGCCACCATCTCGGGGAGTGGCTTGAAGAACACCCCCGTCAGCGAGACCTCGGTGTCGCGCACAATCTTCTGCCTGACATCGGCCATGAGCCGGTCTTGGTCCACCTCGCCCTTGGTGGACAAGTGCAGGTAGATCTCGTCGAGGTCGAAGGGATCGTCGTTGCGCTTGCGCAGCTCGATCTGCCACTCCTCGATGTCGGGGTGGCCCATCAGCAACGGGAAGAAGTTGTTGAGATTGACAAGCGTCCCCTTGACCTTTGTCAGGCTGAACTCCTTCACCTCGGAGCGTCGTTGAATGTCGGAGCTGATGCGCGGGATGGTCCGCCCGCAGTTGGGGCAGGGCTCGTAGAGCAGCCCTCCCTTGGCGATATCGCCCGTGCGATAGCGCAACACGGCCGTGCCGCGCCAGTCGAGCGCGGTGTAGACGATCTCGCCCTCCTCGCCTTCTCTCACGGGCTCGCCGCTGTCGGGATCGACGGTCTCGAAGATCTCAAAATCGGGGTAGAGATGGTAGCCATGATATTCTTCGTGCGAAGGACACTCGGCCCACGCCACCTTGGCCTCGGTCATCCCGTAGGTGGCGAGCACCATTACGTCCTCGGCACCGAGCTGCCTGAACAGCTCCTTGATCTTGTCCTTGAGCCCGGGCGGCACCCGTTCACCACCGAAGAAGACCTTTTTGAGCGAGGAGAAATCGCGCCCCCGGCGCACCGCCTCGCGCAAAAAGTAGTAGCAGTACCCGGGGATGAAGACCGCCACGGTGGGCCGCAGATACTCGAAGGCGTCCATCAGGTTGCCGGTGCCGACTGCCTTGCCGCCGCCACTGTGGAAGGCGCTCACATTCATCTTCTCGCAAGCGAAGTAAGCCTGCCAGAACGCCAGGTGCGGTGCGAAGGGGAAGCAGTTGAGCACCACGTCGTCGCTCGTCACGCCGAAAACGTCGAGCAGCCGGTAGCCGGACTCGCTCAAATTTGCAAGATCGCGTTTGGAGTAGACAAAAGGTGTCGGCAAGGCGGTGCGGCCCGTGGTGAAGTGGATGTGAACCGGCTTGAAGTCGAAATAGCGCTCCTCGACCATGCCCTTGCCGCTCGTGAGCGACATCTCGGCCAGGTGGCCGTACTTCTCGCTCACCTCCTCGTCGGGTCGGATGACGAAATCGCGCGTCTTGCGCGGCTCCTCGTCGGTGGGCGCGATGTCCCACTTGTAGGTAAACGGAAGGTGCCGCAGGTCCTCGATCCCCTTCACCTTGAAAGGATCGATCCCGTGCTCCTTCAGCCGCTCCTCGTAGTAGGGGCTGTAGCGGTAGATCTGGTTGGCGAGAAACGCGCGGAGCTTGCGATCCTGCATCTCTCGAATCGCCTTGTACGGCATCTTGCACAGCTTCTCCCAGGATTCCATGCCGGAACTCTCTCCTCCGTCCGCGCAGACGTCGCGACCGCCGTTATTTTGGGAATTTGTCGTACAAAGTGGTCAGGAACCACATGGTGAAGACCGACAGCACGATGACGGTAATGGGCAACGCTTTGCCGTTGTAGCGTTGTGGGCTCGTATCGGGCCAGCCGTGCATCTCGTCCACCTGCCGCTGCAGCGCCTCCCCGGGCGGCGGCGTGAGCCAGGAGACCACGACTGTCAGGATGAACGAGATGGGCACCGTCACGGCGAACACCTTGAGCCAGCCCAAGGGGCCGTAGAGATACTTGGCGAGCCAGGGGATCGGCACATCCACCGGGTCCATCCCGAAGTAGCCAATCAAAATCCAGCTCCCGAACGCCAGCACGGTACCGGCTATCATGCCCGCCGCGACGCCGTACTTGTTGGTGCGCTTCCACCAGATGCCCATCACGATGGGCACTCCCAGGCCGCCCGCGGCGATGCCGAAGGCCCACATGATGGCCTCCAGGATGAACTTGGGCGGGTGGAGCGAGAACAGGATGGCGAACACCCCGATGACTATCATGGCCCCGTAGGATAGCTTGAGTTTCTTGCGATCGTCGAGATCGGGCTTCAGCGACCCCCAGAGATCGTGGATCAGGCCGGCTCCCATGATCATGAGCAGACCGGCCACGGTGGACAGACCGGCGGCCACCGACCCCGCGACGGCCAACGCGAGCCACCCCTCGCCGGCCAACGCGTCGACCAGAATGAAGACCACATAGTCGTACTGATCCTCGGGAATCTCAATGCCCTTGGTCCTCATGAAGTACACCGCGGCGAAGCCGGTGGCGAAGACGGTAGTGTTGATGAGCCCCACCAGGAACACACAGATCACCGTGCTCCAGCGAGCCTCCTTGGCGTCGCGCACGGTGAAATAGCGCATCACGAAGTGCGGCAAGCCGATGATACCGAAGAAGCCTCCCAGGAACATGGCCACATAGGTGACCGGATGAACGAGCATCGGCCAGAAGTAGTGGGGGGTCACCTCGTTCATGGCCGGAACCATGTCACCATAGCCCACCGGCGGGAAGAACCACCCCGAGACCCCCAGCGCGCGCAACACGACGGCCACCGGAAACATGAGGCAGAAGATGAGCACGATACTCTGGAAGGTCTGGTTGTAGGTGACGCCGAACATCCCGCCGAAAGTCACATAGAAAGTCACGACGAGGCCGCCCACCACGATGCCGACGATTTCCGGCACACCCAGCAGGTAGTAGAAGACGATCCCGATGCCCTTCAAGTTGCCCGCGAGATAGATGACGCTCACGATCAGCATGATGACGACCGAGACGTAGCGGAGCCGCTCGCTGCCATAGCGCTCGGAGATGAAGGCCATCGTGGTGAACGACTTGTGCCGGCGCAGAAAAGGGGCCGCCAGGACCATGAGGCCGATGAAGGCCGCCGTGAAGCAGGCGTAAACCGCCACGGCGATATAAAACCCCTTGATGATGAGCGCGGTCAGGCCCAGGAATGTGGTCAGGCTCAACGCCAATGAGACCATCGCGAGCCCGTTGTTCACCGCGCCGATGCTGCGGCCGGCCACGTAGTAGTCGCCCAAATTGCGCGTCATACGACGCGCCCAAACGCTGATGCCCACCGACACCATCAGCACCATCGAGGTGAGAATCAGCCCGAGGAGGAATACTTCGCCGCGAGGTTCCATTGAAGCCCTCTGTCGTGTTCCGCTCCGCTGTGCGAATCAGAGCCGCTGCCGCGCTTCGAGCTTGTCCATCACGACGCACCAGATAGCGCCGACGACGGTCGCGCCGATCCAGCTCAAGACGATCAAGAGAAAGTAGTGGAGGGGGAAGCCCAACACCGCGAGCCCCTCCTTGGCCACGAACATCTCCGCGCCATAACGTTCGACCAGGCCCTCGGGAGACGGAACGCGGTCGAAAAACGCCCCGTGGGCGAGCACAACGAACGCGCTGAAGAATCCTCCGATGATGGAGACCGCGGCAAAGCAGACGGCCGTGATCCACACTTCGATCCGGTAGATCCGCCTCTCTTCTCCACTCATGAGCGCTCTGCCTCCTTCGCAACGCGCGAACCAACGCGACATCGCGGAAACTCGAACTCTTGACTGCTGCTCAGCATGCCCCACGGGTGCTTCGAGTCATGATAATAGATTCGAGAGACCGCGACAACCTCCTTCCGATAATTTGCCGCCGAGGTGTCTCACTGGTCGCAGCCGCCACCCGCCGGCGGGTGGCGCGACAATTCCAGTAATGGACAATGGGGACATTGCAATCTACTGAAAAAAGAGTACTTTGCGAGAAGTGGTCGCCTCATCTCCATTGAACGTTACAGGCGGCCAAACCAGGGAAAACCGAGAGCGGTCCGTTTGCCAACGCGGATCGCGTCGCCGCTCTCGATGAGGAGACTCAAATGCGATGCCGGACCGGACCTGCGAGCCCCGAGATTCAGCTTCGGGCCCATTCGAACACTCCTCACGCCGGCTCACCGCCGCGCGCGCTCACGCTCACCCGTCTAATGACTCTCGCGTTGGCGGTGCTGCTGACCGTCAATGTCTCCGGCTGCGGCAGCGCCTCGATCTCTGAAAGCTGGGGTGAGGGCGACTGGCAAATCGAGACCATCGTCTCACGCCACTCAGTCACCCTCGGCGAGAGCTTTGAGGTCTCCTGCCGGATTGTGGATCCCCGCGGCGGTCGGACCGACTTGGAGACGACCTTCGATATCGAGCCGCCGAGCTTTACGAAAGAGGAGAATACGATCACCCCCTCCGAGACCGGCAAGTACGAGGTGGCCTGCCGCACCACCGACGGCCGAGTCGTCGATGAACATCCCGAGGAGGTGGTCGTCTCGGCCAAGCCCCCGCCGGTGAATGTCGTCACACGCCTTCCGGCCGACGAGATCCCGACCTGCTGGACGGGCAGCGTGCGCTGCGACGTCCTCTCACCCTCGGGGGTGCGCCTCGATCTCCCCACCAGCGTGACAATCAGCCCTGACGAGGGGATCACTCTCGAGGGACACACCCTGACCACAGAGGAAGAGGGGACCTTCGTGGTGACCTGCGCCCTCGAGGACGGCCGCTATCCCGACCTCGACCCGCCGGAGCTCACCGTCGTGGGCGGCATCCCGACCCTGGTCGTGACCACACTCACCCCAGACACCGTCATGCCCGGCGAGCCGGCGGCGGTCTCCTGCACGGTCCTGGACAGCTGCGGCGCCGAGCTCGACCTGCCCACCGTGATCGAGGTCGCTCCCGGAGTCACACTCGACGAACGGATCGTCTCTTCCGAGGAGTCGGGAGATTACACGGTGACTTGCCTGTTGGCCGACGAGGACAAGTTCATCACCGACACCGAGAGCGCCACCCTGAGCGTTTTGCGCAAGGCGACGCAAGTGGTCCTCGAGGCCGATCCCTGGCGTGAATCCTACGACGTCGGAGCGTTTGTCTCCGTCACCGCCACGGCCTACGACGAAGACGGCGTCGAGGTCGAATACGCCGACATCACAATCGAGGTCCCCAATGGGGTCTCCAGGCGCAGTGACGAGCGCTATATGCTGAACAATGAGGGCATGTTCACTTTCCGGGCCTACTTGACCGAGGAGCCCGCCATCGACGACGAGCTGACGTTGCTGGTCGACAGCGGCCCACCCGAGCTCGTCATCTTCTCTCCGGAGCGCGGCGCGACTTTCGACGGCGAGCCGTACATCCCGATCTCGGGCCATGTGTCGGATATCAGCGGCGTCGACCAGCTGGAGGTCAACGGCGTCGAGATCCCGGTGGAAGCCGACGGGCACTTCAGCTACCAATGGCCGGCCGACTTCGGCTTGAACGTCCTCTGGTTCGAGGCGGCAGACACCCTCGGCAAGACCGTCCGAATCTCCCGCGGCGTGTACTACTCGACCGACTGGGTGCCGATGGATCCCCCCGATATGGAAGTCGCGCGGCTACTCGACTCCGTGATGCTCTTCCTCGGACAGGACGGCCTCGACTCCGGCGTGCGCGAACCTCCGCACATTCGCGATCTGGCGACGCTGGTGGAGGTCCTGCTCAGCGGGATCGACTTGCCGGGCCTCATCGGCGCCGACCAGACCCCGATGCCGCTCTTCTCCACCGTCTTCGAGAATGTGGTCGATTACAGCTTCACGGTGGCCGGGATCCAGTTCGGGCTGTTCGGTGATCTCGGCATCGAAGTGGCCATCGAGGAGATCCACATCGGGGACTTCAAGGCCTCGGGCCAGTTCCGTCACGGCGGGGTCGACTTCGCCCTCGGCATCGCCGGCGACGATCCCGGCGAGCCGGGCATGTGGCTCTTGCTGTCGATGCGAATGACGTTCGATGTGACCCTGGGCTTTGAACGCCCGCTCACCGGGGAGAGGGTCGGCTTCGTGCTCGATCCCCCGCCATCGCTTTACGCCGAGAGCGCGGCGTTCGTCCACGGGATATTCTTCGAGATCGGGATCGACGCCGACATGCCGCGCGGCGGTGAGCTGGACGTCGCCGTCTCGGACATTCGAATCACGGTCGAAGAGATCGATCTGGTGCTGTTGCACGAGCTGATCCTGGACCTCGGCGGTTTCGAGCTGCCGTTCATCGGCTATGTCGATCTCCCCGAGGTGCCGCTCACTGATCTCGTCGAAGGCCTCGACGAGATCGTGACCGACGCGCTGCTCGATCCTCTAATCCAATGGCTGTTCGACACTCTGGCCGATCTGATCTCACCACCCCTCTCCGCCGCGTTGACCGGGCTTGTGGGAGAGATAGTCGATCTCCTGGCGCTGGACATCGAGCTGCCGCTTCCCCAGCTGCCGGGCACCGCCGCGCCGGTGGTGTTGCAGTTCAGCCTCGCGCCGTCGTCGCTCCACATGGATCCGCTCGGCGGCACCTTCGGGCTCGGCGCCGGCATGCTGAGCGACAAGGGGGTTTCTCGTGACCCACACGGCTCAATCCTGCGCGACGGCTGCATGGGGATCGACGATCTCGAGATGGAATTCAATCCGGCGACACCAATGCAGGCCGGGTTCCTGTTCGACTTCGTCAACCAGGTCTTCTTTTCGCTCTGGTGGGGCGGCGGCATCAACCTGGAGCTCGACCTCGACGCCCTCGGCGGGATCGGAGGGGTCGGCGATATTGCCGACGGGACCGTGACCCTTGACTTCCTGCTGCCACCGATCATGACCGACTGCACCCCGGAAGGGCTGACTGAGCTTCAGCTCGGCGATCTCTTTATCGAAATGGACGCATCGGCGTTCATTTTCTCAGGGACTCTCTCGGCCTGGGTCAGCGCACGAATGGAGGCCGAAATCACTGTCGACAACGACACGCTCGGAGTCCGAATCAACCGCACCCCGGTGATCGATCTCGAGATCGTCGAAGCCTCGGGCGCGATGGCAATGTTCGCCGGTATGCTCCCGGGGCTGCTGCGCGACACCCTGATCCCGATGCTGGTGGATGGGATCGCGTCGGCGCTCGGTGCGATCCCGATCCCGGCCATCGACCTTGACGGGATCATCCCCGGCGTACCGCCGGGGACCTCGCTGCAGCTCGGCGACTTGCACGTCGAAACCCGCCAGGGCTACTTGCTCCTGGGCGGCGCATTGCAGTAACCCCTCCCGAAAGCTCCTCGTCTCCCCCGAGCCGGCCCACTCAAATCAGGTGTCCAGGTAAGGCGCCCGGGCCCCGGCCTCGTTGACGGAATCAGGCATTCAGCGGCCAACTCTCAGCTCAGGCCACGTAATTCCAGCATCTTGGCTGATCGCTGACAGCTGACGGCGAGAGGCAACAGCTCGCCATTTCAAGTTCTTGACACAGATCGGGCTAGGTGCTACTTTGCTCTGGGCAAACTTTTCGAAATCAGTGAAGAATGCCCGCAATAACCGGCTTTTCAAGGGAGACGCTGATGACAGATTCTTCGACTCCGAGTGGACCAGACAAACGAGAATCCGGCATCGGAGACATCCTGCTGCGCGAGAAGGTCGTCACGGTCAAGCAACTCGAAGAGGCCAAAAACGAAATCCGGCGGCACGGCGGCCGGCTCGGCAACACCCTCGCGAAACTCGGCTACGTCGAGGAGAGCCAGCTCATCAGCTTCCTGAGCCGGCAGTACGGCGTCCCCTCCATCTCACTCGACGAGGTGGATGTCAGCGAAGATGTGGTCAAGCTCATCCCGAAGGACGTGGCCGAGCGCCACAACCTGATCCCCATCAACCGCCAAGGAAACTCGCTGATTGTCGCGATGAGCGATCCGTCGAACATCTACGCGATGGACGACATCAAGTTCTTGACCGGCTACAACGTCGAGGTCGTGGTCTCCGACGAGAGTTCCATCAAAAAAGCCCTCGATCGCTACTACATGACGGTCGCCACCCCGACCGATCTCACCGAAGGGCTCGACGCCGAAGACGTGGCGATGCTCAACGATGAGGAGGGCCTGGATATCGAAGAGCTGGAGCGCTCCTCGAAGGAGGCTCCGGTCGTCCGCCTCGTCAACCTGATGTTGATCGACGCCATCAAGCGCGGCGCCAGCGATATCCACTGCGAACCCTACGAAAAGACGTTTCGGATTCGCTACCGGATCGACGGTGTCCTCTACGAGATCATGAAGCCCCCGCTGCGGCTCAAGAACGCCATCACCAGCCGCCTCAAGATCATGGCCGAACTCGACATCGCCGAGCGCCGGCTGCCTCAGGACGGGCGCATCAAGCTCTCAATCGGGGAGACCAAGGAGATCGACTTCCGAGTCTCCGTGCTGCCCACGCTGTTCGGTGAGAAGGTGGTTCTGCGAATCCTCGACAAGTCGGCTTTGCAGCTCGACATGACCAAGCTCGGTTTCGAAGCCGAGCCGCTCCGCCATTTCAAGGACGCCATCCACCAGCCCTACGGGATGATTCTGTCCACCGGGCCCACCGGGTCCGGCAAGACCACGACGCTTTACTCGGCCCTCAGCGAGCTGAATAAATCCAGTGACAACATCTCCAGCGCCGAGGATCCGGTCGAGATCAACATGTCCGGGATCAACCAGGTGGCGATCAACGAGCCCATCGGGTTGAGCTTCGCCGCCGCGCTGCGCTCGTTTTTGCGCCAGGATCCCGACATCATCATGGTCGGTGAGATCCGCGACTTCGAAACCGCCGAGATCGCGGTCAAGGCGGCGCTCACGGGCCACCTCGTGCTCAGCACGGTACACACCAACGACGCCCCGTCGACCGTCAACCGACTCCTCAACATGGGCATCGAACCGTTCCTCGTGACCGCCGCCCTCAACCTGATCCTGGCGCAACGTCTGGCGCGCAAGATCTGCGTCGAATGCTGCGAGGAGGATACGGACGTCACTCCGGAGATCTTGGTCGATTTGGGGATGGACGAGGCCGAAGCGGCGAAAACCACGGCGCTTGTGGGTAGCGGCTGCAGCGTGTGCAGCGAGACAGGCTTCAAGGGGCGCATCGCCGTCTACGAGGTCATGCCGATGGTCGACGAGATCAAGGAGTATGTCCTGCAGGGCTACTCCGCGATGGAGCTCAAGCGCGAATCAATGCGGCTCGGCATGCAGACCTTGCGCCGCGCCGCGCTCAACAAGCTCCGCGACGGGATACTAACGGTGAGTGAAGTGCTGCGCTGCTCACGAAAAGACTGAGTCACATCAAGGCCGGAGTGGAGATGACGCAACCAGGAGCACCAAACGGGGCACGCACCATCGACGTCCAACAGCTTCTGCGGACGATGGTAGAGCGGAAGGCCTCCGATCTCCACCTGACCGCTGGATCACCGCCCCAACTCCGAATCGACGGCCGACTCTATGCCCTCCGCACGCCTCCGCTGACCGCCTCAGAGACCCATGCGGTCGCGTACGCAATCTTGAATGAACGGCAACGCCGGACCTTTGAGGAGACGAGCGAGATCGACCTCTCGTTCCCCTGGAAAGAGCTAGCGCGCTTCCGCGCCAATTTCTTTCGTCAGCGAGGCTCGGTGGCAGGAGCCTTGCGCCAGATCCCATTCGAGGTGAGCACCCTCGAGGATTTGGGGTTTCCCAAGGTGGTGGCCACGCTACTTGACCGTCCAAGCGGCCTGGTGCTCGTCACCGGTCCCACGGGGAGCGGCAAGTCGACAACGCTTGCGGCGATGATTGATCGGATCAACAACAACCGGCCTGGGCACATCATCACCGTCGAGGATCCAATCGAGTTCGTGCACCGCCATAAGAAAGGGATTATCAATCAGCGCGAGGTCGGCACCGACACCGAATCTTTCGCCAGCGCGCTGCGCTATGTGCTGCGCCAGGATCCGGATGTGGTGCTGATTGGCGAGATCCGCGATCTTGCGAGCATGGAGGCGGCACTGCGTATCTCGGAGACCGGACACCTCGCGCTGGCGACACTGCATACGAACTCCACGATCCAGACCATCCACAGGATCTTGGACTTCTTCCCGGCCCGCCAGCAGGCGATGGTGCGCACGCAGCTCTCATTTGTGCTCGAGGGCATCATCACTCAGCAGCTCTTGCCGATGCGCGCGGGAGGGCGCTGCCTCGCGCCCGAGATCCTCATCCCGAACGCCGCGATTCGCAACCTCATCCGCGAAGACAAGACGCACCAAATAATGTCTTTGGTACAGACAGGGCAGGCGCGTCATGGGATGCAAACCATGAATCAGGCTCTGGCGCGGCTCGTGCAAGCGAAACTGGTCGCGCCTTCGGAGGCAATCGCGCGGAGTCCTGATGTGGAGGAGTTCCACGGCCTTTTGGACAAACAGACGGAGACACTGACGCGCTCCGCCGACATGCCGCGCAAACGAACCGGTTAGGGAGCGAGAGATGCCGCAGTTCGAATGGGAAGGCCAATCGGCCGACGGCGAGACAAAGCGGGGACACATGACCGCGGCGACCAGCGCGGAGGTTGAGAAACAGCTCCGCCAAGACCGCATCACCCCCACCAAAATCAAGCGCCGCGCGCCATCGTTGGACTTCAATATCTCCCTGGGATTCTCCGTCAATCACAAGACGCTGGTGGTCTTCACCCGTCAGCTCGCCACCATGATCGATGCCGGCCTGCCGCTGGTGCAGTGCCTCGAGATCCTTGGCGAGCAGGAGCCCAATCGAGGGTTCCAGAAGATCATCGAGGATGTGAAGACTTCGTTGGAGTCGGGCAGCACCTTCGCCGACGCGCTCAAAAAACACCCGCGCGCGTTCGACGAACTCTACTGCAACCTGGTGGCTGCAGGTGAGATGGGAGGTATCCTCGACACAATCCTGAACCGGTTGGCGGCCTACGCCGAGAAGTCGATGAAGCTCAAAGCGCGCGTCAAGTCGGCGCTCAAATACCCGATCGTGGTGTTTTTGGTCGCCATGGGGGTCACCGCCTTGATGCTCATCAAGGTCATCCCGACCTTCGCCGATATGTTCATAAGCATGGGACGCTCCGAGCTACCTCCGCTCACCGAGGGGGTCATGGCCGCCTCCGACTGGACCATCGCCCACTTCCCGGGGATTGTAATCGGGCTAATCGTGTTCATTGTCTTGTTCAAACTGTTCTTGCGGTGGGAGCCCGGCCGCAAGGGGTTCGACCGCTTCCTGCTCGCGCTGCCGATCTTCGGCATCCTCCTGCGCAAGGCGGCGGTGGCCAAATTCACCCGCACCTTGGGGACCCTCGTGGCCTCCGGAGTTCCGATCCTCGACTCTCTGCACATCGTCGCCAAAACCGCCGGCAACAAGGTCATCGAGTACGGAATCATGTACACCCGCGAGAGAATCGCCGAAGGCAAAAGCATCGCCGGGCCGTTAGCGGAGACCAAGATCTTTCCCTCGATGGTGGTCCAGATGATCGGCGTCGGCGAAGCCACCGGTGCCCTCGACGTGATGCTGACCAAGATCGCCGACTTCTATGACGACGAAGTGGATCAATCGGTGGAGGCCATCACCTCGCTCATCGAGCCGCTCATAATGGTGGTCCTCGGTGGGCTCATCGGATTCCTGCTGCTCGCCATGTACATGCCAATCTTCGGAATGGCCGACAACATTGGCGGCGCCGCCGGACCCAACATCTGAGCATGCCCTCGACCACGACCCGGCCGCTGCGGAACATCCACCTCGCCGCACTCGACTTCCTGCGGCCACGCCGGCACACCGGCGAGACACTCGAGACCATCGTCAGTCGGCTCAAGGTCGTCGTCTTCGTCAGAGTGGTGGCGGTGACTCTCCTCGCGGTGGCGGTCTTGCTGCTCGAGGTGCGCGAGGCGCACCACCTTCTGGCGGGCAACTCCGAACACTTCCTGTATTTCATCACCACGAGCATCTACCTGCTCTCGCTCGGCTACACGCTGGCCTTGAGAGTCCTCAAAACAATCGCCCAGCAACGAATCAACGCCTATGTACAAGTCTCCGTGGACATCATCTTCGTCGCTCTGCTCGTCTGCATTACCAATCTCACCGACAGCGTCTTCGTGTTCCTGTTTTCGGTCGTCATCGTCAGCGCCAGCATTTTGTTGCCGCGACCGGGCGCAATGGTGGCGGCAACATTGACCACAATCGCCCTCCTGACCATTGCCCTGATCCAGCTGAACCTGACCGAAGTCCAGTCGTTTCTGGAGCTATGCGGCGTGCGGCCCGAATTTCTCGTGAGAAACGCCGAAGCAGCGCTCCTGTCTTCGCCCACCGGAGTTCTCTACAACCTTGGCCTGAACACCATCGCGTTTTTCTCGATAGGGCTCCTCGCCACCCACCTGGCCGGTCAGCTCACACGCGCGCAGGTCGTCATCCAGGAAAAACGAGACAGCCTGCACCAGCTACAGACCCTCTATCGCCATGTGGTCGAGAGCCTGCCGGTGGCTCTGATAACCACCGATCACGCCGGGCTCATCACCTTCGTCAACCCCGAAGGGCAAAGTCTCATCAGCGCCTTGGAGCCCAACGCCCCACCTCTCGGCCGCGACCTCCGCGACATTTTTCCAGGTCTCAGCCGAATCCTCGCGAACAAGAGAGTACACTGCACCGAACACACCGAGACAACCGTCCAGAACACGGCCGGCCGCCGACTGCATCTTCGCTGGACAATCGCCCCGCTGGAGAGCGACGACGAACAGGTGCTGGGGCACGTCTTCATATTTCAGGACATCACCCGTTTCATCCAAATGGAAGCTGAGAGCAAACGAGTCGACCGCCTGGCGACCATCGGCCAGCTCGCCGCGGGTGTCGCCCATGAGATCCGCAACCCGCTGGCTTCCATCAGCGGCTCGATCCAGCTACTGCGCAGCACGGCCGAGCTCTCCACCGACGAGCGTCGCCTGATGGACATCGTGGTGCGCGAGACCGACAACCTCAATGTGCGAATAACGGAGCTCTTGGCGTACGCGCGCCCGAAGGAGATGACTCGGCTGCCATGCGATCTCAGCGAAGTAATCTTGGAAACCGCCGCGGTTTTCAAGCACGACCCGCGGGCGGCTTCGCGCGAGGTGGTGGTCTCGGAAGACTGGCCCGAGGTGACGAGAGCGGAGGTGGACGAGGGCGGAGTTCGCCGGGTACTCTGGAATTTGCTGTGCAATGCCGGAGAGGCGACCCACCCCGGCGGCACGATAGCACTGCGCCTCAAGAACCTGCTTTATGAGGGGGTCCTCCATGTGGTCCTTGAGGTGGAAGACAACGGCTCGGGGATCAGCGAAAGCGATCTCGGCCGAGTCGTCGAGCCGTTCTACACGACGAAGGAGGGCGGCACCGGGTTGGGGTTGGCGACCGCCCAGCGAGTGGTCGAAGATCATGGCGGGTTCATGCAAATCAAGAGCGCGCCGGAGAGAGGAGCTCGTTTTTCAATCGGCCTTCCGGTGAAAGGGGAGAGCAATGGCGAAGATTCTCGTCGTCGATGACGAGACCGGCATGCGGGAGTTCCTGTCGATACTCCTCGACAAGGAGGGGTACGAGGTCAGCCTCGCCAAGAACGGTGAGGAGGCCCTGCGACAGATCGAGACCACGGAGTTCGACGTGGTCATCACCGACCTCAAGATGCCCCGGGTCTCCGGGATCGACGTGCTCGACAAGACCCGCGCCACCTGGCCCGAGACGATGGTCATCGTTATGACCGCTTACTCCACGGCGGAGACCGCCATCGCGGCCATGAAAAAAGGGGCCTACGACTATCTCCCCAAGCCATTCAAGGTGGACGAGATCAAAGTCGTGGTGGAGAAGTCGCTCGAGAAGCGCAAGCTGCTCAAGGAGAACCTCCAGCTCAAGGGGGCCATTCAAGAGAAGTACAGCTTCTCCAGCATCATCGGCAAGAGCGCCGCCATCCATAAGGTCTTCGATCTCATCGCCCGCGTCGCGAACACCCGCGCCAGCGTCCTCATCACCGGTGAGAGCGGAACCGGCAAAGAGCTTGTCGCCAAGGCGGTCCACTACAACAGCCAGCGCAAGGACAAACCGTTCGTCGTCATCAACTGCGGCGCGATCCCCGAGCCGCTCATGGAGAGCGAGCTGTTCGGTCACCTCAAGGGCTCGTTCACCGGCGCCGGTCGAGATCATAAAGGGCTGTTCGAGACCGCCCACGGCGGCAGTGTATTCCTGGATGAGATAGGCGAACTCCCGCCGACGGTACAGGTCAAGCTGCTACGGGTGTTGCAAGAACGTCAAATCAAGCCGGTCGGTGGAGTCGCGGAGCGCCATGTGGATGTGCGAATCATCGCCGCCACCAACAAGGTCCTCGAGAATGAAGTGCGCAACGGCCGTTTCCGCGAAGACCTCTACTATCGACTGAACGTAATCACCATCCATTTGCCGCCGCTTCGCGAGCGGCGCGAGGATATCCTCCTCATCGCCAGGCACTTTCTCGGCAAGTTAGCACGCGAGATGGGCAAATCGATCAGCGGGTTTTCGCCGGAGGCCGAGGCCTGGTTGCGAGACTATCGCTACGAAGGCAACGTCAGAGAGCTTGAGAACATCATCGAGCGCGCCGTCGCTTTCACGAGTGACGGGCGAGTCACCCTCGACTCGCTCCCGTGTGGGCTCGGTGATCACAAACCCCCGTGGCACGAGCTTCGCGACGGGCTCTTTCTTCCCCCGGCGGGGCTCGACCTCGAAGCCCTCCTGGCGGATATCGAGCAGTCATATCTCAAGAAGGCCCTCGAACGCACCGGCGGTGTCAAGACAGAGGCGGCCAAGCTCCTCAACATCTCTTTTCGCTCCATTCGGTACAAATTGGAGAAGTATGGCATCAACGACGAAGAGGGCGACGCCGACTATGAGGCGTGACCCTTTCCGTCACCGCGCCGCCATTTTTTGTCACCCGAGCTTTGCGCTTTATTGCCGGGTACTTATGGCAACACAGCGCGCGCATGGGGCACTATGCGGCACAACATTCAACTTGGGATGCGTCGCCAACCCTCTCGACGGCGCGCCCCTCTGGCCGCAACTATCTGTTATCAAGCCGCTTCCTCTTTTATGGCACGGCTATTGCTCGTAAAAGAAGTGACGAGGGAAGGGCCCTTGGTGGGTCGTTCAACGCTCTGGAATAGGAAACGCGAGTCAAAGGATGACGAGATGTTGAGAAAGTTTCATAGCCGCAAGGGCTTCACCCTGATCGAGCTGATGATCGTCGTCGCGATTCTGGCCATCCTGGCCGTCGTCGCGGTCCCGGCGTTCATCGTCTACATGCGGCGCGCCAAAACCACCGAGGCCATCGACCAGCTCGACAAGATCTACAAGGGCGCGGCG